>NZ_CP048397.1:6672039-6984046 GCF_010384365.1 Streptomyces sp. S4.7
GCCCGCCCGCGCGGCCCACGGGAAGTCCGGTTCCTGCGAGTCCGGAGCGGCACCGGCGAGCCGCTTCAGCCAGACCTGACCGAAGCGCGGGGCCCGCCAGTCGGTGAACAGGCTCACGCTGTACGCCGCCGAGGTGATCGCGTCGAAGTGCTCCTCCAGCACGGCGAGCGGCAGCCCGGTACGGACGGACTGCCGCATCTCGAAGGCCGGGACCAGGTCCAGGGTGAGTGAGGTGACCACGCCGAGGGCGCCGAGCGCCACGACACAGCCGGCGAAGCGCTCGCCGTCCTTCTCGCGGTCCAGCGTCAGCGAGTCACCGTCCGCCGTGAGCAGTTCCACGGCCCGTACGGCGGTCGCGAGCGACCCGGAGCCGTCACCGGAACCGTGCGTACCGGTGGCGACCGACCCGGCCACCGAGATGTGCGGCAGGGACGCCATGTTGTGCAGGGCGAGCCCCCGGGCGTGCACCTTCCGGGCGAGTTCGGCGTACCGTACGCCGCCCCCGACCCGGACCGTACCGGCCACCGTGTCGATGTCGACCGTCCGGGGCAGCCCGGCGAGCGAGACCAGGGCGCCGTCGGTGTCCGCGATGCGGTTGAAGGAGTGCCCGCTGCCCAGGGCCCGTACGCGGGGGCTGCCCGCGACGATCGCGCGCAGCGCGTCGAGCGTGCCCGGCCGGTGCACCCGGTCGGCCGAGAAGACGATGTTCCCGGCCCAGTTGGACCCCGCGCCGCCGGCCGCCGCCCCGCCGGCCACTGCCTCCGTCAACTGTCCGCCCTCTTCCGGTCCCGGCCCGCTCCGAGCTTGGAGTATGCGCCGATGGTGCGATGATCTCCAACAGTTCTCGGTCCCCGGCGCACGGCGTCCGCGCTCACGGCCGGCTGACCGCGCGTGTCACACCGGCGATGATCGTCGTGGCCAGGATCCACCCGGTGATGATCAGGACGTACGACAGCCCCTGGTGCCGGCCCCCCTCCGGGGTGAAGGCCCGCTCCTGGCGGAAGTCGATGATCGGCAGCAGCAGATCGAGACTGTAGAAGACCGGGCTGAAGTCGGGGGACTCGTCGGCCTTCAAAGCGCGCGGACGGCGCACGGCGTACGCGGCCGAGGCCACGGCCGGCAGCGACAGCATCCAGGTCACGGCGCGCATGGGCCGGAATCCGTAGCCGACCGTGACGTCCTGGACATGGCCCCACAGCCGCGCGTACCAGGCCAGTCCCCGGCGCTGCCGGCGCTGCTTCGCGAGCTGTACGGTGCGGGCCGCCGCGTCGTCGCCGATCCCGCGGTACGAGGCGGTGGCCGCTGACTCACGCGAGCTGACGGCGGACCAGTTCGTGCAGCCTGCCGCCCGCGTCCGCCAACAGGGCCGCCGGCGGGCCCTGTTCGACGATCCGGCCCGCTTCCATGACCAGCACACGGTCCGCGTCGAGCACCGTGGAGAGCCGGTGGGCGATGACCAGGCGGCCCGCGTTCAGGTTGCGGGTGCTCTCGATCACGATGCGCTGGGTCTCGTTGTCCAGCGCGCTGGTGGCCTCGTCCAGGAAGAGCAGCCGCGGGCGCCGGACCAGCGCCTGGGCGATCATCAGCCGCTGACGCTGGCCCCCGGAGATGGCGCCGCCTCCCGCGATCATGGTGTGCACCCCCATCGGCATCCGCTTGATGTCCTCCGCGAGCCCCGCCATCCCGACGGCCTCCCACACCTCCTCCTGCGAGAACGTCTCGGCGCCGCAGACGCAGTCCCAGATGGAGCCGGTGAGCGGCTGCGCGTTCTGCAGGACGACACCGCACTGGCGCCGCACGGCCGCGCGGTCGAGCGCGGCCAGGTCCTGGCCGTCGTAGAGCACGCTGCCGGTGACCGGCCGGTCGAAGCCGATCAGCAGCCGCAGCAGTGTCGACTTGCCGCAGCCGCTCGGGCCGACGACCGCCACGAACTCACCCGGTTCCATCCGCAGCGACACGTCGTCGAGCACCAGCGGCCCGTCGTCGGAGTAGCGGAAGGAGAGCTTGCGGGCCTCGATCGCACCGGTCAGTACTCCGGGCTGGGCCCCCGTGTCGCCGACCTCGGGCGCCTCGTCCAGGACCGGCTTGATCTGCTCGAACATGGGCAGCGCCGCGGCGACCGACACCAGCGCGCCGGTCAGCTGGGTGACGGAGGTCAGCAGCATGGTCACGGCGGTGTTGAACGTCAGGAACTCACCCGCCGACATCGTGCCCCGGGCCGGTCCGGCCAGCAGCATGAACATCGCGAGGGAGCAGAACGGCAGATAGACCGCGTCCAGCACCGTCGTCAGGTTCTTGATCCGGCCCGCCCGCTGCTGGAGTTCGCGCGAGCGGGCGAAACCGCGCGCCCACGCCGCGTACGCGAAGCCCTCGGCGGCGGCGACCCGCAGCTTCGGGAGCCCGCGCAAGGTCTGGAACGCCTGGTTGTTGAGCTTGTTGCCGAGTTCGACCAACTGCCGTTGCCAGCGCAGCTGCCACAGCCCCATCCCGAGGAACACGGCCGCGATGACGGCCAGCATCCCCATCGCCGCCAGCGCGAGCGGAACACTGTGCGCGAACAGCAGCACGAGGCTCATCGCACCGACCGCCGCCGACTGCACGATCACCGGGCCGACGCCCGACAGCACCCGGCGGATGCCGCTGACGCCCATCGCCGCGCTGGCCAGCTCACCGGTGGAGCGTTCGGCGAAGAACGCCGTCGGCAGCCGCAACAACCGGTCCCACACGGCGGGTTGCAGCGAGCTCTCGATACGGCCCTCCATCCGCAGGATGGTCAGGCTCTGCATCAGCATGAAGGAGGCCGACACGATGCCGGTGATCATGACGGCGAGTGACACCTGCACGATCGGACCGGTCTGCGCGCTCGGTACGTAGTCGCCCAGCACCCGCCCCGTGGCGATCGGCACCAGCGCGCCGAGCCCCACGGTGACGAGCGTGGTCAGCAGGAGGTTGCGCAGGTCGGTCCGGTTGCCGCGCAGCCCGAAGCGCAGCAACCGCCAAGGCGTCAGGGGCTCTTCGGGCAGCGGGCGGTAGAACATCACGGCGCGCGGCTCGAAGTCGTCGGCGTTCCGCTCGCCCACACGCAGCCGCGCCCCGGTGGCCGGGTTGACCGCCTCGTAACGGCCGCGCCGCCACAGCAGCGCCACCGGGGCGCCGGACTTGGCCCGGTGGCCGACCAACGGTCCGGAGTCGGTCCGCCACCAGTGGGCGTCGAGCCGGACGGCGCGGGTACGGACCCGGGAGGCGATCGCGATCCGCTCGACCGGTTCGACACGGTCGTCGAGCGGGGTACCCGCGCCACGGGAGTGGTCGGAGAGGGCGATACCGGAGGCCGCGGCGACCAGACGGCAGACGGCGAACGTGGCGTCGCGGGCGGCGTCGTCCGTCACCGCGTCGGCCGTGCCCCCGGCGCGGCCCGTGCCGCCGGTCCCTGCCCCCGGGCGGCCGATGGACGCCACCAGCGCCTCGTCCGCGCGTGCCCGGACCGCTTCCCCGGCCTTGATACCGGCGGCGGTGCGGTCCTCGTGCGCGCGCTCCTGCCGCTCGATCCAGTGGTCCACGGCCGACAGCAGCCGGTGCTGCTGATTGACCATCCGCTGCCACATGGCCCCGTCGACCAGCAGGTCACCCGCCGCGTCCGCGCTGTACGAGGCGCCGTACCGCACACTGCCGGGGGACACCGGCATCCACAGCACGTCGTCGTCGGACACGGCGCCGTCGGCGTGCGGGCGGGTGTCGAGCGGGGTCTGGAAGAGCGCGCCGAGCCCGCGGGCGGCGCCGAGGGCGAAGGCGTGCTCCAGGGGCGTCGGGACCGGGGGAGAGGGCGGCGAGGTGTGGTCGCTGCCGTACGGGTCGCCGTACGCGTCCCCGTACTGGGGCGAGTAAGGATCCGGGTACGCGGGCGCGTACAGCTCCCGCAACGCGATCCGCCGCAGCGCACAGTCCTGCGAAGGCCTGCTCAGCAAGGTGTGCCGGGGGCCCTCGACCGGACCGAGGAGCAGCGTTCCCGCTTCGAGGCGGCCGAGGAAGTGCCACTGGCCGCGCTGCGCGGCGTCGACGGCGAACAGGTCGAGCGCGCCCCAGACGACGAGCCACAGCACATGCGGGCCCTCCAGCGGCACGTTGCGCAGACCGGCGCAGTCGACCGGGGTACCGAGCGCGCCGAGGGCGTGGACGACCGGATCCATGCCGGGCGCCGGGCCCGCCGCCGTCCCACCGGTGGCTCCGGCCGTCGCGTCGCCCGCCGTCCCGGGGCCGGCCGGTGGTGGCTGCGTGGAGGCCACGTCAGTACTCCTTGACCAGTTGGGCGTACGGACCACCGGCGGCGACCAGGTCCTCGTGCCTGCCGCGCTCCACGACCGCGCCGTGGTCGAGCACCACGATCTCGTCGCTGTCGCGCACCGTGCTCAGCCGGTGCGCGATCACCACGCACGCGCAGCCGCGCCGCCGCAGGTTGTCGATGATCAGGCGCTCCGTCTCCGCGTCCAGCGCGCTCGTCACCTCGTCGAGGACCAGGATGCTCGGCCGCCTGACCAACGCGCGCGCGATCTCCAGCCGTTGGCGCTGGCCGCCGGAGAAGTTGCGGCCGTCCTGCTCGACCCTGCCGTGGATCCCGTCGGGGCGGCGCGCGATCACGTCGTCGTACAGCGCGGCGTCCCTGAGCGCGGTGACGACGGCGTCGTCCGATATCGAGGGGTCCCACAGCGCGACGTTGTCCCGGACCGTGCCCTCGAAGAGGAAGACGTCCTGGTCGACGAAGGACACCGAGGAGGCGAGCGCGCTGCGCGAGATGTCCTCCAGACGCCGGCCGTCGATGCGGATCGTCCCCTCCCACGGGCTGTAGAGACCCGAAATCAGCCTGGAAACGGTGGACTTGCCGCTCCCCGAACCGCCGACCAGCGCGACCTGCTGCCCCGGACCCACCGTCAGCGAGAAGCCGTTCAGCAGCGGCGCGTCCAGCGGGCTGTAGCCGAACACGACGCTCTCCAGCTCCACATGGCCCGTCAGCCGGCGGGTACCGGCGTCCGGCCGGCTGTGCGAGTAGAGCGGGTCGACGGGGAAGCTCTCGACGTCCTTCAGCCGGGCCACGTCCGCGGCGAAGTCCTGGATCCGGCCCGCCACCCCGTTCAGCCGGGTGATCGGCGCGGTGAACCGCACCACCAGCGCCTGGAACGCGACGAGCAGACCGATCGAGATGGCCCCCTCCACCGCCCGCAGCCCGCCGATCCACAGAATCAGCGCGCTGTTGAGCGTGGCGAGAGTCGGCGCCACCACCGCCAGCGCCGCGCTGGGCACACCGAGCTTCTGCTGCTCCTCCAGAGTCGTCGCGTGCTGCCCGGCCCACCGGCGGAAGTACCCGTTCTCGCCGCCGGTCGCCTTCATCGTCTCGATCAGCTGAAGGCCGGTGTACGAGGTGTTGGTCAGCCGCGCGCTGTCCGCCCGGAGTTTGCGTGTACCGGTGGAGCGCAGATGGATCACGATCCGCATCGCGATCACGTTGAGCAGCGCCATCAGTACGCCGACGACGGTGAGTTGGGGGTCGTAGGACCACAGCAGCGCGGCGTACAGGATCACCACGACCCCGTCCACACCGGCCGCCGCCAGGTCCCGCGCCAGTGTCTCGGCCACCGCGTCGTTGGACTGGAGCCGCTGGACGAGATCGGCGGGGCTTCGCTGGGCGAAGAACGTGACCGGCAACCGCAGCAGATGCCGCATGAACCGGGCGCCGCCGAGGGTGGAGGAGATGATGCGCCCGCGCAGCAGGTTCGCCTGCTGGAGCCCGGTCAGTACGGCGGTGAGCGCGAGCATCACGGCCATCGACGCGAACAGCGGTCCCAGCAGCGATGTCTGACCGCCGATCAGGAACATGTCGATGTACGTACGGCTCAGCGCGGGCACCGCCGCGCCCACCGCCACCAGCAGCAGGCTGGCGAGCAGCGCGGCCAGCAAGGTGGCGGCCGTGCCGCGCATCCGCGCGGGCATGGCGCTCATGACGCCGGGCCTACGGCCGCCCCGGCGGAAGTCGTCGGTGGGCTCGAAGACGAGGACCACACCCGTGAAGCTGGTGTCGAAGTCCTCGATCGGCACGAATCGCCGGCCCTTGTCGGGGTCGTTGATGTGCACGCCCCGGCCGGCCGGGCGGCGGCCCATGCCGTCGTAGACGACGTAGTGGTTGAACTCCCAGAACAGGATCGCGGGCGCGCGGACATCGGCCAGTGCCTCGGTCTCCATCTGCATGCCCTTGGCCTGGAGACCGTAACCGCGCGCCGCTTTGAGGACGTTGGAGGCGCGCGAGCCGTCGCGTGAGACACCGCACGCGATGCGCAGCTCCTCCAGGGGAACGTGGCGGCCGTAGTGGGCGAGCACCATGGCGAGGGAGGCCGCGCCGCACTCCAGGGCCTCCATCTGGAGGACGGTGGGGGTGCGGACGGTCCTGGGCCCCGGGGCTCCGGCGGCGGGCCGGCCGCGTTTGGCGGCTCGGCGCCCTCCGCCGCCGGTGCCCGTGCCCGTACGCGAGGCGTCGCCGGGTGTCTCGTCGGGCCGGTGCCCGCGGCGCCCTGCGGGCGGCAGCCGCTGCTGCTTGCGAGGGGCCGGGGGAAGCTGGTGCCGGCGCGGGCTCACGGGAGCAGCCAATCGATCGGGTGCTGTTCGGCCAGCGTTACGGAACCGGTGGCCAGGGTCATGGATTCGACGGCGTACGGCGGCCCGTCCTGCGACGACCAGGAGTAGCCGGACCTGGTGGCCGACGACTCGTCAAGCCGCACCAGTACGGCCACGGGTGGCCCTTCGCGCGAGAACTGCTCGCCCAACTGGGTGCTGCCGAGGAAGCCGGTGATGCGCCGGCTGGTCTCGGCGACGCGGCCCACGGCTTCCACCTTCCCGCGCAGCACGCCGTAGCGCTGCTTGGGCACCGACTGGACGGTGACGTCCACGGACGCGCCGACGGGCACCGTCGCGCCGCTCTCGGCGGGCGCGTACAGCATCACGCTCAGCGGGTCGTCATCCTTCTCGATCCGTTCCACCGCCGCGACATCGGCACCTGTGGTGATCACGGAGCCGACCGCGGCCACCAGGGTCGTCAGCCGGCCCGCCGCGATGGTGCGGACGACGGTGTCGCCCTCGGGAGTGCGGACCTTGACGAGGGGGGAGTCGGCGGGCACCCGCTCGCCCTCCTCCGCGAGCACGTCCGTGACCAGGCCGGCGACGGGGCTCTGGAGGACGTAACTGCCCTGCGCGTAAGTGAGGATGCCGGGGGCGCCGAGGGTGGACGACACGGTGCCCGTCACCGCCCAGACGGCCGCGGCGATCATGGCGACCACGGTGACGGCCAGCACGAGACAGCCCTGGGGCCGGGCGAGGCGCACCGGCAGATCGATCTCCTCGGGCGACTGGAGCCTGGAAAGGGCCTGTTGACGGAACTGCACGACGCTCTTCCCTGGTAGCTCTGGTAGCTCTGGTAGCTCTGGTAGCCCGGTGTTCCCGGCGCGCACGGTCGGACGGCTCCCGGCCGGACGGCGCACGGCCGTTCCCCACGTCCCACGTTCTGTGTCCCACGACCAGCGCCGCGCCGGCCGTGTGCCCGGTACCCGGGCGCACGGCCGACGCGGCTGAGCCGACGTCTCAACTCAGAGGCTGGAGACCACGCCGGTGGCGAGACCGGTCACGCCCGACGTGTCGATGCCGGTGGCACCCTCGACGGTGCCGACGACGCCGCCAACCGTGCTGGAGACCGGGACGATGGAGTCGACGGTGCCGGTGACGGTGCCGACGAGGCCCCCGACGAGACCGCCCGAGACGTTGTCGAGGTCGGCGTCGGAGATTTCCTGGGTCTCAACCTGGGGAGAGCGGTTCATAATGTGAGATTCCCTTCGCATGGCTATTCACAATGGCCACGACCGGCTTCGCCGTACTGGCCGCACCGGTCGTCGCAGCGGTCGTCGAGGCGCTGCTACGTATTTCCGAGTATCAGGATTCGGAAATCCGTCGAATGGCGCCGGGTGACTTCCCGCGGTGCGAAGGATCAAAGCACGCATGCCTGTCGAGTAGCCACTCGAAGGCCGAACGCACGGACCGGACAGTGGAGTTGCAGCGCGCCGAAGTGCCCGGCCGTCCATGGCTTGGTGGCATCTTCTTCACGTGATCGACAAACCCGAACTGGACATTCCCCCACCAAAGCGATTACCGGCGGGGTGTCGCAGGTACGTACCTGGCGGAGGGCCGTGCCCACCTGCGTATTCGGTGTGCAGATTCCCCGCAGAAGGCAACCGCCCGAAAGTCCGCCGCCGGCCGCGCCGATTGCCTCGTCGCGGTATTTCCGGGGAAACGGCGCGGCTTCCAGGAGAAGGCAACATAAACGCATAACGCCGTTGCGCCGGACGCGGGGGAAATGGCCGCCTTCCGTCCGGTCGCCGCCCCGTTCGACGCGTTCGGTGCGGTCTGTCGTCCGGTGTCCTGAATCGATGATTCCGCCGGGTCTGCGCCGGGCGGATCGTGAGCCTCGGGCGTGAGCGCGTACTCGACGCGCGGGCTGGGTGGCACGCGCCACCGCACCCGCGACGGTGCCGCGTTGTCCCTGTTCGCGGAGGTGCCGCGGCGGCCTCTTCTCCGTTTCGCCGTGATGTCGCGCACCGGCCGCCGGATCCGCGAAAAGCGGAGGAGCTCATTCTCCTCGGGGTGCGCCGGTACCACCGGCGATTACCCATCCGTGTCGCCGAGCGGATCCGGCGACACGGATGACAGGCACCCATAAGCGGGTGCCCCGGCACCCGGAAATATCTGTGTATTCTCCCTGCCGGAGGTGGGGACACATGATCCTCGAATACATTCGCTACCGAATTTCCGAGAACCGCGCGGCGGAATTCGAAGCCGCCTACGCCCGCGCGGCCGGCCCACTGGGCCGCTCGCCCTTCTGTCACGACTTCGAGCTCTCGCGCTGTGTCGAGGAGTCCGACCACTACATCCTCCGGATCCGCTGGGAGTCGCTCGACAAGCATCTGAAGGACTTCCGGTCCAGTGCGGAGTTCCGTGCCTTCTTCACCGGGATCCGCCCCTACGTCGACGCGATCGAAGAGATGCGGCACTGCACCCCGACCGAAGTCGCCGGAGTCGGCGCCGGTACACCGCGGCCACCGACCCTCTACGAATGGGCCGGTGGCGGCGATGCCTTCGACCGGCTTTCCAGCCGCTTCTACGAAATCGTCGCCACGGACGAATTGCTCGCGCCGATGTTTTCCGGCATGAGCGCGGACCATCCGCACCACGTGGCGCTCTGGGGCGGCGAGGTGTTCGGCGGCCCCGCCTAATACACGGCTCACCACGGCGGTTACGAGGCCATGCTCGCCCACCACATCGGCAAGGCCATCACCCCGCGGCAGCGCAGACGCTGGGTGGACCTCCTCGCCGACGCGGCGGACGACGTCGGCCTCCCCGCCGACCCGGAATTCCGCGCCGCCTTCACGGGCTACCTCGAATGGGGCACCCGTATCGCCCTGGAGAACTCCCGCCCCGACGCGGCCCCGGTACCCCGCGCCCCGGTCCCGCGCTGGGGCTGGGGAGAGGCGCCGCCGTACCGGCCGTGATCCCGTGACACCGGCCCCCGCCACCCCAACTGCCGCGCGGTAACCTCCTGATGACCGACCGGAGGAACCCCGAGGAGGACCGTGGAGCGGCGCCACGAGCGAGGGCGGCGGCAGCGATGACCGACACCGGCCCCACTCTCGAAACCGTCACCGGCGCACGCCAGACGCTCACCGTCGTCCTCCCGGTCCGGCTGCACCGCACACCCGATCCGCGCGCCGGGTGGGCCCAGGGTCCGTATCCCTTCACCCAAGGCGCCCGCCGCACCGACACCGCCACCCGGTCCGGATACTTCGCGCCGGCCTCCGCCCGCGTTCTCTACGGGACACCGGACCGCCCCTGCCGCTGGCACCGGGTGCTCGCGGTCACCCACGACGGCCTGCACCTCATCGGCCTGGAGATCCTGCGCACCGCCACCGCCACCGCCACCGCCACCGCCCGCGACCCCCGGCACGCCCTCGCCGTACTGCACTTCACCGTCGACGTACCACTACTCCCGGTGCTGCGGGCCATCGGCCACCGCCCCACCGCCGGACCCGACCCCCTCAGCGGCCCCCTCGACCCCGACACCCTTCTCGACGCGGTCGCCGAAGTACGCGACAGGACAGGTACGTTCGCCCTCGCCCGTCCCTACACCGTCGCCTTCCTGACCCCCGGGGCCCACCACACACCGGCACTGCGCCCGGACCCCGAAGCGATGCTGCCGCCCACCGCCGACCGGTGGCTCTGGCAGCTCGCCTCCCGCTCCGCCCCGGGCGACTTTCCCGTGGTACCCGAGAGCGCCCCGCACCACGAAGCCTCCACCGTGCGGATATCCGCCGACTGGAGCGCCCTCGTACTGCGCCACGGCGCCGCGTTCCTCGGACACCGGGCCGACGGCGGGGACGGCGACTTCTACGACTTCGGCGCCCTGCACGCCCGCACCGTCTACCTCGACGCGCTGCTCCTCGGGTCGCTCCAGCGCGACCACATCGACGAACTCACCGAAGAGCTCTCCGAGGTCTTCGACTCCGAACGCCTCACCCGCCGGGTGACCGCGCTGGAGAAGAACATCGCCCGCTTCCGCAGCACCTACTGGCGCCAGCACCTCACCGCACACGGTCCCGCCAACGGCCTGCTCCGCGCCTTCCAGCACCAGCACCGGCTCCCCGAGCGCGTCGCCGAGATCCTCGCCGAGGCCGCCGACTACAGCCGGCTGGTCCAGACCCTGGAGAGCCAGCAGATCAGCGGCGCGCTGGGCGTCCTCACCATCCTCGGACTCCCGCTCGGCACGGCGCTGAGTGTCCTTCAGGTCCTCGGCGACGAGTCCGTCCCCCATCTCCTCGTCGCCCTCGGCCTGTCGGTCGCCGCGACGGCCGCCGCGCTCACCACCCGCTACGGCCGGCTGGTCCTCTCCTCCCTCCGCGGTGGCACAACCGCCCCGGACAGGCGCCGCTGAACGCACCGGCCGCAGGCCGTCCCACCTCTGCACGCGATCGGTGCGAGTACACGAACGATCAGCATCGGCCGAAAACGTTCGAATCCGCGCTGATCCCTGCCCATCCGTAGGACGAGCGGACTAGTGTCGGGACCTGACCTGCACGTCCGTTCACCTCAAGGAGGGTGATGGTGCCCGCGTCGGAGCACCCGGTCGGCATCCCGCTCCTCGAACGCGAGCCGGAGATCGCCGCCGCCGCGCACGCCGTCGACGGGCTCTTCGGAGCGACACCGTCCGGCGGGCTCCTCGTCTACCGCGGCGCCGCCGGGCTCGGCAAGACCGCGCTGCTCTCCGAGGTCCGGCGCATGGCGGCCGGCCGCTGCACGGTGTGGTCGGCGCGCGGCGGCGAGACCGTGACATCCGTGCCCTTCCACGTCGTACGGCAGTTGCTCCAGCCGGCCCTGACGGGGCGTCAGCCCGACGGGTTACGGGAACTGCTCGGTGACGGGTACGACATCGTCGGCCCCGCCCTCGGAGTCGCACCGCCCGGCGAACGGCACGCCGATCCACAGGGCGTCAGGGACGGCTTCGAGACGCTCTTCCGCTCACTCGCCGAAGCACGGCCCCCACTCGTCCTGATCATCGACGACGCGCACTGGTCCGACCTCGAATCCCTCGCCTGGCTGGCCTCCTTCGCCCGGCGCACGGGCGGCCCGCCGATCCTGGTCGTCGTCGCGTACCGCGTCGAGGACGCGATCGGCGAGTGCGCCCACCTCCTGCGGGCCCTGGGCGAGAGCGCCAGACTCCTCGTGACCCTGAAGGCACTCACCTCGGAAGCCACCGCCAAGCTCGCCCGCGCCAGCCTCGGGGAGCACGCCGACGAACCGTTCTGCCGCGAGGTCTGGGAAGTCACCGGCGGCAACGCCTACGAAACCGTCGAACTGCTCGCCAAGGCGCGCGACCAGGCCCTGGACCCCGTCGCCGAGTCCGCCGACGCACTCAGCGCGCTCGGCGCCGCGACACGCGGCACCGGCCTCATCGCCAGGCTGGAGGAGCTGGGCACCACCACGACCCGCTTCGCCTGGGCCGCCGCCATCCTCGGCACCGACATCTCCCCCGAACTCGTCGTGTCCCTCGCCGGAATGGGGCCCGCGGAGGCCGCCGACTGCGCCGAGAGGCTCCGGCTGGCCCGCATCCTCGTCGGCACCGACCCGCTGGAATTCGTCCACCCCCTCATCGCCACCGCCGTCTACCGCGCCATCCCTCCGGCCACCAGGACAGCCTTCCACGGCCGGGCCGCCTGGCTCGTCACCCGCAGCGGCCGGGGCGCGGCCCTCGCCTCCCGGCACCTCCTGGAGGTCCACCCCGACAACGACGCCGAACTGGTCGAGCAGTTGCGCGAGGCAGCCGCCGAACACCTCGCGGTCGGCGCCCCCGACGCCGCCCGCCGATGCCTCGAACGCGCCCTGAAGGAACCACCGTTGCCCCGCGTGAGCGCCGAAGTGCTCTACGAACTGGGCTGCGCCACCCTCCTGTCGTCACCGGCCACCACCGTCGATCATCTGCGCGCGGCGATCGACACCCGGCTCCTCGACGACGCGCTGCGCGTCGACGCGGTCTTCCGGCTGTCCCAGGCCCTGACACACAACGACCAGACCCGGGAAGCCGCCCAGGTCGTCGCCGCCGAAGCCGCCCGCACCGCACCCGGGCCCGCCCAGATGCGCCTCAGGGCCGCGCACTTCCTCTGGGAGGGCGTCCAGGACGCCGAGGACGACGGCAGGGAACGCGCCCGCCGCCTCACCGGCACGGCGGCCGGTCTCAGCGGACGCGACAACACCGAACGCGTCCTGCTCATGCTGCGCGCCTTCGACGCCACGGCGCGCGGCGAGAGCGCTGAGGAGATCGTCCAGATCGGCGAACGCGCCCTGGTCGACGGGGTGCTCGCCCCCGGTACCGGCTGGACCGGCACGTCCTGGGGCTTCGAACCACCCGCCCTGCTCGCGCTGTCCTTCGCGTTCGCCGACCAACTCGACCGCGCGGAGAGCCTGTTCGACGAAGGCATGCGGGCCTTCGAGATCTCCGGCTGGAGCGGCGGCCATCTCGCCTTCGCCCATACGCTCGTCGGCTACGCCCACCGCAGACGCGGCCGCCTCGTCGACGCGGAGGCGTATCTGCGCGAGAGCCTGCGCCTGGCCGACCGGGTCGGCGACCGGCTGCCGATGCACTGGAACGGCATCTGCATGCTGGTGGACACCCTCCTCGCCCGGGGCCATGTCGAAGCGGCGCGCGAAGCGGCCGAGCGCTACGCCTTCGCACCGCCGTACGCCTCGTCCATCGCCATCCCCGACGCCCGCTCCGTACGTGGCCGGCTGTTGCTCGCCCTCGGCCGCACGGAGGAGGCGATCGCCGAACTCGAAAGCACGGGGCGGGCGTTGACGGCGCGTGGCAGGCACAACTTGGTGATGGCTCCCTGGGCGTGCGACCTCGCACGGGCGCTGGCCGACGTGGATCCGGACCGCGCGGCCGAACTCGCCGCGTACGCCCGCGACCGGGCCGAGCGTTTCGGTACGCACACCGCGATCGGTGTCGCGCTGTGCACCTCGGCCGCCCTGACCGAGGGGCCGGCCGCCGTCGAGCTGCTCGCCGAGGCGGTCACCCATCTCGAAGCGTCACCCTGTACGTACGAGCTGGCGGTCGCGCGGGTCGAGTACGGCATCGCCGCGCGCTCCGCCCCGGACCTCGGGCGGGGCCGGGTACTCGCCGAGGAGTGCGGCGCCGACGGACTCGCGGAGCGGGCACGGCTGGCGCTGGAGGGCACCAGCACGGCGGGCGGCGGCGCGGTTCACCGCCAGGACTGAGCCCGCCGCCGCGCCACCCCACCGTTCCCGGCGTCGGTCGTCCGGGCGGGGTCGGCACCGGTACGGCGCAGCGGCCCGGTCACGCCGGCGGGTGGCGCGCGCGAGCGGCGGCGCTGCCCCCCCGGCCCGGGCCCGCCGTCCGCCGCCGTACGGGGGCGCGACGACAGCCGGAACGTCGTGCTCCATGCGTCCGTCGGGCGTGCCGGCGCCGCCGCTCGCGTCCCCACCACCGTGACGACCCGCACTCATGGCGCCGGCGGCGTCGGGTAGGGCTCCGGCGCATCCCGGCGTCGGCGGGTGGCGCGCCGCACGACGAACAGCACCAGCGCGGCGAGGCACGCGGCCCCGATGAACACGATGGGCCAGACGTACCCGGACGGTGCGGACGGCCGGTCCGAGGGCTCGGCCCGCGCCGCGGCCGCGAGGCGGGGCGACCGCGCGGTGTCCGTAGCCGTAGCCGTAGCTGTGGCCGTGGCGGTGGCCGCGACGGCCTCCGGCCCCGCCGCCCGCCCCGCCCGCGCGATCAGTCCGCGCTTCTCCTCCTCGACCGCCTGGCGAGGCGGGTTCGGCGGCCGGGGCGGCTCCAGCGACCCCACGGGCGTCACGGCGGGCGCGGCCTTGAAGCCCCAGTCCAGCAGGGACCGGGCCTCCTCGTACACCGCGTGGGAGGCCCCGGACTGCGGATTCATCACCGTCGCCAGCAGCGTGCGGTCCCCTCGCCGGGCCGCCGCGACCAGTGTGTTCCCCGCGTTCGTGGTGTAGCCGTTCTTGACACCGATCAGCCCCGGATAGCGCCGCACACCATCGGCACCCGTCAGCAGCTTGTTCGTGTTCCGGATGCCGAAGGCCGTGCCGCGGTCGCCGGGGAACCGGGCGTCGACGGTCGAGCAGTGCCGCGCGAACGCCGGCGACTTCAGCCCCGCGCGGCCGAACACCGCGAGGTCGTACGCCGACGACACCTGCCCGGGCTCGTCGTAGCCGTCCGGCGAGACCACGCGGGTGTCGCGGGCGCCCAGCTCCTCCGCCTTGGCCTGCATCTGTCTGATGGTCGATTTCCAGCCGCCGTTCATCCCGGCGAGGACCCGCACGGCGTCGTTGCCCGAGCTGAGGAAGACACCCCGCCACAGATCGGCCACGTCGTACGTCTGCCCGGCGGTGATTCCCACCATGCTGCTGCCGGCGCCGATCCCCGCCAGATCGGCCCGGGTCACGCTGTGCCGGGTGCCCGAGGGGATCCGGGGCAGCGCGGTGACGGCGAACAGGGTCTTGAGCGTGCTGGCGGGCGGCAGCGCGCGGTGCGCGTTGTGGGCGGCGAGCACCGCGCCCGTGCGCGCGTCGGCGACGACCCAGGAGAGGGCGGAGACATCCTTGGGAGGCGCGGGCGCGCCCGATGTCGCGCGCACGTGGGTGCCGGGCCGGTACAGCAGGGAGGGGTCGGCCCGCGAGAGCGCGTCGGCGGTGGAGGCCGCGGCGCTCGCGGCGGTGGCCATGGGTACGGACGCCGCCGCCGGAACAACGGCCAGCAGACCGGCCAGACCGGTGGTCAGGGCCATGGAGCGGGCCAACGAGGGATGCGGGAGCCATCTGATGATCATTCAGTCACCGTAGAAACGGGCGCCGCCCCGCGCACGGCCGCCTGAGCCGACCGGAGGTATCCCCGTCCGACGCCGCCCCCGCCTCCTTCGGCGTGTCGGCGAGCCTTGCGGGCGTGGCCGACGGGGCGGGTCCGGCCGGTCGGTCCCCCCGCGCTCGCCAAGGGTACAAGGCGCCGCAATTCGAACAGGTGTCGTCACTGAGCGTGCCGTTCGCGCGGCGCTCCGTGCAAAACGCGCGAGTCTATGCCTGCCGGGCCGGTCCCCGCACGGGGTTGGTGAATATGCCGTTGAGCACTTTCGCCCGCACTAGGCTCTCGCGGAGCGCACCGAGTTGATACGGAATCAGGCGCTTGTTCCCATCTGCCGCAATAGTTTCGAATACCCGACCCTGAATCGATCGCCAGAGGGCTTACATGGTTCGTGTTGAAGCACCGATGAATGATCAAGCGTCACCAACCGTTCGCGCGCTTCTGCTCTCCGCCGCCCTGATGGCGACGGCGACGGCCGTCGTCGTGGTCCTCGTCGCCGACGCCGCCCGGATTCCGGTCGCGGCGTACGGCGCGGTCGTCACCGTCCTCGTCACCTGGGGGGCCGTGGAGATCGCCCGGCGGGGCCAGGCGACGCGCGCGTCGCATGTGCGGTACGGGCACCAAGTCGCCTTCCTGGAAAGGCGTATCGCCGAGCACGACAGCCAGAGCGTGCGCCTCGGCAAGGAACTGATGCCGCTCGCCATCCACCAGCTCCGCCGGGGGAACTCGCCCCAGGAGGTCATGAACGTCATCGTCGACGGCGACGAGCGCTACCGCGAACTCCCCGACTCGCAGCGCGCGTTGCTCCGCGCGATCCTCGACATCGTCGACGACGAGGAGGCCATGCGTGAGTCCGCGCAGCGCTCCTTCGTCAACATCGCCCGACGCGTCCAGTCCCTCGTGCACCAACAGGCCAGCGAACTGCGCGAGATGGAGGAGCACCACGGCCGCAATCCCGAGGTCTTCGACGACCTGCTGCGCATCGACCACGGCACCGCCCTCATCGGGCGGCTCGCCGACAGTGTCGCCGTACTCGGCAAGGCCCGTCCCGGACGCCAATGGCCCCGGCCCGTACCGCTGTTCAGCGTGCTGCGTGGTGCGATGTCCCGGATCCTGGAGTACCAGCGAGTCGATCTGCACTCGATCGCCAAGGTCGCCATCGTCGGTACGGCGGTCGAGCCGCTGATCCACGCGTGCGCCGAACTCCTCGACAACGCCACCCGTTACTCGCCCCCGCAGACGCGCGTCCACGTGACCGCCGTCGAGGTGCAGACCGGTATCGCGATCGAGATCGAGGACGGCGGCGTCAGCCTCAGCGAAGAGGCACGGACGCGGGCGGAGCGGATGCTCGCGCAGGCGCAGGCCGGTGTCGATCTCAACGATCTCGGTGAGAGCCCGCGGCTCGGCATGGCCGTCGTCGGCCGGCTCTGCCAGATGTACAACCTCCAGGTCTCGCTGAGGCAGTCCGCGTACGGAGGCGTGCGCGCCGTCCTCGTCGTACCGCGCGACGTGGTCACCACAGGGCCCGCGCCCGGTATCGCCCACGGCATCGGCGCGTCCGCGATGGGCACCGGCGGCACCGAGCTGCCCGAGATGCGCCGCCCGCGCACCGCGGACGCCGCGCCTGCCGCCGCCATCGGCCGCACGCCGGGCCGGGGGAGCGGGGCCCCGGCCTCGAACCCCGCGCCCGCCCCGGCCGCCGTTCCCGCGCCCCGCCCGGCCACCGGCCCGGTGCGGTCGGCGCCGGTCAGGGCCGCCATGGAGGACGACGTCCCCGTCGTCACCGAGTGGACGGCGAACGGCCTTCCGCAGCGCCGCAGCCGTGGCAGGGCCCCGCTGGGCTCGCACAACATCGTGCGGACACCGGCGCCGCAGCGTTCGAACGCGACCTCCGCCGGTACTCCGGGGACGACCGGCGCTCCGGGCGCGCCCGGCACCTCTAACGGCACCGGGGAAGCGGGGAAACCCGGCCCCGGCATCTGGCTCGAAGCATTCACCAAGGCGGTCAGCGGCGACCCGCACCCGCAGGGGCCGTCGACCGGCACCACGGGCACTACCGGCGTCACAGGCACGACAGGCGTCACAGATGCGACAGGCGCGGGCGACGCGCCGCCGGACCTGCCCGGCGAGCGCGGGGAATCAGACGACATGTGGGGCAAGGGGGACCTGAAGTGATCCAGCAGCGTGCCAACTTGGACTGGCTGCTCAAGGAGCTCGCGGACGGCGTTCCGCAGGTCCAGCAGATCGTCGTGCTCTCCGCCGACGGACTGCGGATCGCCAGACACGGTGGAGACCCCGACGTCGCCGACCGTCTCGCCGCCGCCTGCGCGGGACTTCAGAGCCTCGCCGCCGCCGTCGCCGCCGAAATCCCGATGAGCGACGGCCGGATGAGGCTCGTCGTCATCGAAGTGAGCGGCGGATTCTTCTACTTGATGGAAGCGGGTACCGGCGCCTACCTCGCCGTACTCGCCGACGAGACGGTGGACGCCGGACTCGTCGGCGCCCGGATGCGTGACATGGTCGTCCGGATCGGCGCCCATCTGACGAGTCCGCCGCGGCACGACGGGCAGACCGGATGACTCCTCCCCGACGAGAACGCAGGCTGCCCGGGGCGGACGTGGGGGACCCCGAACGGCTGTACGTGATCACGGGTGGCCCGGACGGCGCCGAGCGCGCCTCGCTCGACCTCGTCACCATGATCGTGGCTCGCGGGGCCCCCTCGCCGACGGTGCCGCCCGAACAGGCCGCCATCCTGCGGCTCTGCGGGGCGCCGCTGTCCGTGGCCGAGCTCTCGGCGTACCTCAGGCTGCCGTTCAGCGTGGTGACGGCGCTGCTGACCGACCTCCTCACGACCGATCTGGTCGAGTCCCGAGCGCCCGTCGCCCGCGCCGCACTCCCCGACAGGTCCCTTCTCGAAGCGGTGATGCATGGACTCCAGAAGCTCTGACACGATCACAGGACCCAGGAGCGGGGACGTACTTCCCACCACGGCGACATCCGCGGTGAAGGTCGTGATCGTGGGCGGATTCGGGGTCGGCAAGACCACCATGGTCGGGTCGGTGAGCGAGATCCGCCCGCTCACCACCGAGGAGACCATGACCCAGGCCGGCGTCGGCGTGGACGACAACTCCGGGGTCGAGAGCAAGACCGCCACCACCGTCGCCATGGACTTCGGCCGGATCAGCATCAGCGAGCAACTGGTGCTCTACCTCTTCGGCACCCCCGGCCAGGAACGCTTCTGGTTCCTCTGGAACGGGCTCTTCGAGGGGGCGCTCGGCGCCGTCGTCCTCGTCGACACCCGGCGCCTCGAAGTCAGCTTCGACGTGATCGGGCGGCTGGAGGAGCGCGGCGTGCCGTTCGTCGTCGCGGTCAACACCTTCCCCGACGCACCGAGCCATCCCGTCGAGGCGCTGCGCACCGCGCTCGACCTGCCGGACGAGGTGCCGATGGTCGACTGCGACGCGCGGCTGCGGTCGTCGAGCCGCGACGTCCTGCTGACCCTCATGCGCTATCTGCACTCGCTGGCGCTGCCGGCCTGAACCCCTCCCGGCCCGAACCCACTTGAGGCCCGGCCCCCTACCGGCCCGATCCCCCTCCCATCCCTGGAGTGACCGTGACAACGCCCTATTCGCACCGGCCGGGAACGGACGACCACGCCGCACCGCCGCCGGGCTGCCCGGCCCACGGACTGGTCGCCGACGCCTTCGGCGACCACCTGGCGCCCTCCGGGCTGCGACGGCTCTACGGCCCCGAGGCCGAGAGGGACCCCATGGGCCTGTACGAGAAGCTGCGCGCCGAGCACGGCTCGGTGGCACCGGTCCTGCTGCACGGTGACGTACCGGCCTGGCTGGTTCTCGGCCACAGCGAGAACCTGCACATGACGCGCACCCCGTCCCAGTTCTCGCGGGACTCCCGACGCTGGCGCGCGGTCAACGACGGCAGCGTGCCGCCCGACCACCCCCTCGCGCCCATCTTCACCTGGCAGCCCATCTGCGTCTTCGCGGACGGCGCCGACCACGAGCGGCTGCGGGGCGCCGTCACCGACTCGATCGGCCGGATCGACCACCGGGGCGTACGGCGTTTCATCAACCGCTACAGCAACCGGCTCGTCAACGACTTCTGCCAGGACGGCAGGGCCGACCTCGTCAGCCGTTTCGCCGAGCACCTGCCGATGATGGTGATGGCCCAGATCCTCGGCATGCCCGAGGAGTACAACGAACGGCTGGTCGAGTCGGCCCGCGACATGATCAAGGGCACCGAGACGGCCGTCGAGAGCAACGCGTATGTGATGGCGGCCCTGGACCGGCTGGTGGCGCGCCGCCGGGCGGCGCCCGACGAGGACTTCGCGAGCTGGCTCGTCGAGCACCCGGCCGGGCTCACGGACGCGGAGGTCGCCCAGCATCTGCGACTGGTGCTCATCGCGGCGTTCGAGACCACGGCCAACCTCATCGCCAATGTGCTAAGTGGCCGCAATTTCATCAGATGCAACACTGCGGTTGGGGTGCATATCAACAGCCGCCTTCCCCCTATGTCCTGGTCAGCACCCTGTGCGGGTTCGGTGTGGATGGCTCGCCGGGCCGCTTGAGATGCGGCGAATGCGAGCCGGCATGCCTTCTGAGCTGGGAACTTGTCAGGTGATTACATCTGATGAAAGATTCCTTCGTCTGATGTAGGCGGCGGAGGGTAGTCATTCGTGGGTGGGAACAGGCTCGCGCCGGGGGCTGTTGGGCTGCACCTGGTAGGTGACCTGCCGCTGCTGCGGCCGGACGAGCAGGTGTTCACGGCGATGCTGGACGGCTGGCGCAACCAGCAGCTCGCGCGGAACCTGGCGTTCTCCACGATCGAGGGCCGGGAGAAGGTGGTACGCGCCTTCGTCCGGCACGCGGACACGTTCCCCTGGGCCTGGTCGCCGCAGATGGTCGACGAGTGGCTGGGCGACCTGCGGTCGGTACGGCACCTGCGCCGTTCCACACTCCGCAACTACCAGGGATCGGTCCGGTCCTTCTGCTCCTTCATCACCGATCCCGCCTACGGATGGGCGGTGACCTGCGAGGAGCGTTTCGGCGCCCACCCGGTGCAGGTGGTGCACGAGTGGAACACCGCGGTGCACGTGGAGGAAGCCGAGGCAGACCCCAGTAAACGGGCCTTCACCCGGCAGGAGTTGCAGGCGTTCTTCGACCACGCCGACGACCAGGTCGGCAGGGTCCGCGGCCGGGGCCGCAAGGGCTGGCTGCCCGCATTCCGCGACGCGATGCTGTTCAAGACCGCGTACGCCTTCGGCCTGCGCCGCAACGAGACGCGGATGCTGGACTCGGTCGACTTCGGACGCAACCCCGAAGGTCCTGAGTTCGGCGAGTACGGCGTCCTCTACGTCCGCCACGGGAAGGCGAAGAAGGGCTCGCCGCCCAAACGCCGCAGTGTGCTGACCGTCTTCGACTGGTCGGCGGAGATCCTCCAGCAGTGGAACGAGGAGGTACGTCCGCTGTTTCCCACCGCCGGCTCCGGGGCTCTGTGGCCGTCGGAGCGATCGGCCCGGGTCGGCTTCTCCCAGATGAACACCCGGTTCACCACCTACCGGGACGCCCTCGGCCTGGACGACGGACTCGACTTCCACTCCTTCCGCAGGTCCTACGTCACCCACCTGATCGAGAAGGGCATGGACGCCCGGTTCGTCCAGGAACAGGTCGGGCACGAACACGCATCCACGACCGCGATCTACACATGCGTGTCCTCCGACTTCCGCACCCGCACCCTGCGCAGAGCGTTGGACGCGACGATGCAGGCCGCTCTGCGGCCGGCGAGGAGGGCTTGATGAAACGCCAGGTCAGCTACCAGTGGCGACTGCGCGAGGTGATGGCCACCCGCGGCATCTTCGCCGCCTCCGACCTCTCCCCGCTGCTCGCCGAACGCGGCATCGAGCTGTCCTCGGTCCAGGTCTGGCGCCTGGTCACCCAGACTCCCGAACGGCTCTCCCTGCCGGTCCTGGCCGCGCTCTGCGACATCCTCGACGTCACCCCCACCGACCTGATCGCCACCCGGGCCGAGAACGTCGCCCCGCGCCGCACCGCCGCCTCCGGCGGCGCCGACGTCGTGGACCTGGCCAACACCATCCGGCCCAAGCGCGCCCGGATCACCCCCGACTCGTGAGCCCGGCCTACGACAGCCGCGAGAAATACGAGCGGTGGCACATACGCACCTGCGCACGCTGCGGCCGCCGCGCAGCCAAGTCCGCGAACTGGTCAGACGGACCTATCTGCCGCACCTGCTATGAACGGGCCACGCGGGACCGAGGCCGCTGCCCCGGCTGCAAAACCGAGCGGCTGCTTCCCGGCCGCAACGTGGCGGGAACCGCGATCTGCCGGGATTGCGCAGGCATCAGCCGCGACTTCTTCTGCGACCGCTGCGGCTTCGAGGGCCTACTCCTGGGCGGACGGCTCTGCGAACGCTGCACCCTCTCCGACCAGCTCACCGCCCTCCTGGACGACGGCACCGGCTGCATCCACCCACAGTTGATCCCGCTGCACCAGCTTCTGGTGAGCCTGGACCGTCCGAAGAGTCGGCTTATCTGGCTCCGCAACCGGCAAGTCCCGGCACTCCTGCGAGACCTCGCCACCGGAACAGTGCCACTCACACACGACGCCATCCAGGCCCTGCCGAACTGGCGGACCGCCGCCTACCTGCGCGACCTGCTCATGGACAGCGGCGTCCTGCCTCACCTCGACCGGCGACTCCTTCTGTTCGAGCGGTGGCTCGCCCAGCGAATCGCCACCACCGCCGACACCGAACACGCCCGCATACTCCAGCACTTCGCCACCTGGCACCAGCTTCGCAAGCTCCGAGCCAAGGCGGCCAAGGGCCCGTTGGGCACGAGTACGACGCAGGAATGCCGCCAGCAGATCACCCAGGCTGGTGCCTTCCTGGTCTGGCTCGCCGCCCGGCACGTCGCGCTGAGCGCCTGCACCCAGACCGATCTCGATGCCTGGCACGCGGAGAAGTACGCCACCCGGCGACCTGCCCAGGCGTTCTTGCGATGGTGCATGGAGACCCGCCGGATGCCGCGGCTGATCATCCCGAACCACCCGACCACCAACCCCCACCCGATGGGCCAACACCAGCGCGTCACCGCCCTGCAACGGGTCCTCGCCGACGACAGCACCGCGCTGAGAGTCCGGGTCGCGGCCTGTCTGGTCCTGCTGTTCGCCCAACCCGTCAGCCGCATCGTTCGCATGACCACCGACGACGTTCTCCGCGACGGCCAGTGCGTCACACTCCGCCTTGGCGACCCGCCCACTCCAGCCCCTGAGCCGGTGGCCGACCTCCTGCTCGACTACCTCCAAGCGCTGCCCGCCAGCACCCCCGCCATCAACCAGAACTCGCCCTGGCTGTTCCCCGGTCGCCGAGCGAGCCAGCCCATGAACCCCGCCACCCTGCGCGACGCACTACGAAAACTCGGCATCCCTGTCGAGAAAGGCCGCACCTCGGCCATTCGCCAGCTCGTCCTCCAGGCCCCGGCGCCCGTCATCGCCCAGGCACTGGGCTACCACGACAAGAGCACCACCCGCATCGCCAACGACGCCGGAGCCCCCTGGAAGAACTACGCACCCGGCGACCACAACCGGCGATCTCCACGGCTCCGGTGAGGCACCGGCCGACCGTGAGATTACGCCTGCAGGCGCTTGATCCAAGGGTGAGGTCCGTACGTCTTGGAGATCGCATCGACGAGCCAGCTTCGCTGCTGATCCGTGAGCACGGGCAGCGCAGCGTCGAAGTCCTCTTCGTCCTTGGGCCGAGGTGTCTTGGCTTTGTAGTAGAGCTGCACGTCCAGGGCGAGAAAGGGAACACCGTCAGCCGAGGTCATCCCCAGCATGCTGATCGGCCTACGCACCCGGGGGTCACGCCGTGACACCCATTCCTGGCCGCAGGACTCGTCGATCATGATCTGGATACGCCAGGGATCGTCGGGCCCGGGCCGGCACCAGATGTCGTGAACTTCCAGCGACAAGACCTCGTCCAACGCCCACGGACGCAGGCTTCCCGGTGGATCGGCGGCCCACCATTGCCAGCCCGACAGAGCCTGCTGGGCCACGAGCTGATCACGCCGCAGCAACAGGACATCGATGTCCCCATGGCTCCGGATTCGGCGGCCCACCGCGAGCTCGATCGCGAAGCCCCCAGCCACCCACCAGCAGGACTCCAAGCCGGAGAACCTCGCGACAACCTCGCTCAGAGAGGCGGGATCCCACCTGCCAAACGGAGCCCGGAGACGTGTCATGCCGCTCATTCTCCCGTGGCTGCCCTTGAGCCGACGCACACCACTGTTGATCACGAGCAGTAACAGACACGAGAGCCGAAAGGCCGTCAGGTTCAGGAACACCGACTACTCGATAAACGACTCTTACCAGTCCCGCATGGTCCTCACCGACCCGCGGTTCCGTGCCCAGCTCAGCGGTGGTCATATGACGCTCCCCGAGGCGGTCGAGCAGACGCTCTGGGACGAGCCGCCGTTCACCACCATCTTCGGCCGGTGGGCGGTCGGCGACACGGAGCTGGGCGGGCAGCGGATCAAGGCGGGTGACGCGCTGGTCGTCGGGATCGCCGCGGCCAACGTCGACCCGGTGGTACGGCCGGACGTGAAGGCCTCCATGCAGGGCAACCGCGCCCATCTGGCCTTCAGCGGCGGGCCGCACGAATGCCCGGGTCAGGACATCGGGCGCGCGATCGCCGACACGGGGATCGACGCGCTGCTGCTACGACTGCCCGACCTTCAACTGGCCGTGCCGGAGGCGGACTTGCGCTGGTCGGCGTCGCTCATGTCACGGCACCTCCAGGAGCTGCCGGTGACGTTCGCCGCGCGTTCGCCGCAGGACGTCGCCGGACCGCCCTCGGCCACGCCGGGGCACGCGCCGCGCACCGAGTGGCAGGTGGAGTCGCCGCGGCCGGTGCCTGCGCAGGGCGCATCCGGCGCCTTCGCCGTACCGTCGCCGGCACGCCCCGCCGGGTCCCCGTCGGTCACCACGTCCGAGGCGCCGTCCGCCGCCCCGTCCGCTCCGCCGAATCCGGCCGGGGCGATCCCGGCGCAGCGCGGGCCCGGCGCGCCGGCGCGTGCGTGGCGGACCGTGGTGCGCTGGTGGCGGGGTTACTGAGCCGGGTCTCCGGCGGATGTGGGCGGCTGAGGCCTGGTGAGATGGGAGCGGCCGGAGGTCAGTCGCTGACGGCCAGCTGCTCCCACCACCAGGAGATCGTGGGGATCGGCAGCGGCTCCCGGCCGGCGTCGGAGGGGTCGGGCTTCCACCAGCCGCCCGGCTCCGCCGCCGGACCCGACGGCACCCAGTAGCGCGGACAGCCCGACGCCCAGTCGAGATGGCCCCGCACGAACTGCCCCAACCCCTCGATGTAGCCGCGCAGTTCGTCGCTCGCGTCCACGAGCACCTGCTCGCCGAGCCGGCCGTGCAGCACCATCACCCGGTCCCGCATCGCCACCGCGTGCCTCAGCGCCTCGCGCGGCTCGCAGCCCAGTTCCTGGCAGAGCACGTCGATCAGATTGAGATCGTCGCCCGCCCGCAGCAGTTCCTTGTTCCGGGAGTAGAGGTCGTTGTCCCAGCTGACCAGCGTCCAGGCCATCTCGGTGAGCGCCTGGACGCGCGGGTCGGCCAACTCCTCGTCCCGTACGGAGAATCCGCCGACAATCTCGATCATCGCCGTGGACGGCGCCATCCCTATGGCCCGCATCCACAGGGTGATGTAGTCGTTCAGTGACGGCAGTTCGGGGCTCCGGCGCCAGGACGCCTCCCACACGAGACCCGAGGTGTACACCCGCATGGCGTCCGTCCAGCGGCGCAGCTGCTGCGGGGACGCGTACCGCTCCAGCTCCGTCCGCAGGGCGCGCAGCGCGGCGGCGTGCGGGGAGTCGGCGCGGGAGTTGGCGGCCGGGGCCTCGACCGCGCGCAGGATGCGGGAGGTCTCCTGTGCCATCAGGTCGGCCGTGGCGTCCGTCTCGTCGCAGACACCGTCGTCGAGCGAGAAGAGCACGGCGTGGAACTTGGCCATCAGGGTGAGGGGTTCGAGTCTCCCGTACGGCATCGTCCAGGCGGTGAGTCCGCCGAAGTCACAGACGGCGAGGCGCTTGCGCTGCCGCTCGTCGGTGTCCAGATTCTGACGCAGCATCCAGTCCACGGTCAGGTCGTTGAGGACGTCGACGCCGGGATGTACGGCCGGTTCCACCGGGCAGTAGAACGGCACGGCCGGGAGCTGCTGGGACAGCACCTGTTCCTCGACGCACGTCATGACCGGCCTCCTGGGAAAGCTGTGGGCGCAGGGCGGGTTCGGTGAGAATCTGGTGCGGTGCGGTGTGAGGCGGCGGTTGTACGAGTGGAGCGTATATGCCCATGACGGTTCGTCAACAACAGGGCAACTGATCCGTTCGTGGCCGGATTTGAGCATGTGTGGAGTGGCCGGGACCATTCGGAGCGGCCGTCCGGCCGGGCCCCCACGTCAGGGCCGTACCGGCGTTACCGCCCGCCGAGGGGAGCGATCGGTTCCGGTGGCGCCCGCTCGACCGGATCGATCCTGACTGAGAACACACTGATCGTGATCCGTACGTCACGGTCAGGTGGCCGGGCGGGACGAAGTGCGTGGGCTCTGTGAGCCCCTCGCCACTCGCCCCGCCGTCAGCCGCGCGCGCCGAACGCCTGGGTCCACCACGGCCCGCCGGACCCCTCATGGACGCCGACACCGATCTCCTTGAAAGCGCAGTTCAGTATGTTGGCCCGGTGGCCGGGGCTCTTCATCCAGCCCTCCATCACCTGGGTGGCCGTCTGCTGGCCCCGCGCGATGTTCTCGCCGTAGGTGGACCAGTCGTAGCCCGCCGCCGTGATGCGGTCGCCGGGGTCCTTGCCGTCCGGACTGTTGTGGTCGAAGTAGCCCTTGGCCGCCATGTCCTCGGAGTGGTGCAGCGCGGCGGTGCCCAACTGTGAGTTGGCATTGACCGGGCCGCAACCGGCCTTGGAACGCTCGGAGTTGACGAGGGTGGTGACCTGGTCGGCGAGGCCGCCGCCACCGCCCGGCTTGGGGTCGTCCGCCGGCGGTGTCGGATCGGGCTTGGGGGCCGGACCGGCGGTGGAGGGACGCGGGGCGGGAGCCGACCTGCTCGGCTCGGCCGCCTTCTTGGACGGCGAACGGGTCGGTGAGGGCGACGGGCTCGCGCTGGTGCGCGAGGGGGAGGGGCTGGGGGACTTGGCGCTGGGGCTCGCCGCGGACTTGGGCTCCAGCGCCTCCGGTTCGACGGCGGTCGACGCGCGTGACTCGTCCTTGTCCCGGTCGCTCGCGACGAGCTGGGCGACGCCACCGGCGGTGAGCAGCGCGGCGACGGCCGCGGTCACGGTGACGGCGCGGCGCCGCTTCGCCCGCCGGTCGCGGCGCAGGGCGTCCCTGGCGCCGGTACGACTCCCGTCGCTCGAAACACTCCTCGAAACGCCGCTTGAAACGCTGTTCGGAGCGCCGCCGCCGAAGCCACCGCTCCGCGAGGCGGCGGTCGGAGCCCGGCGGTCGCCCACCGGCACCAGCGCGAGACCGGCCACCAGGGTGTCGGCGGGCGCCAGTTCGGCCGCGTACCCGGAGCAGACCGTGCAGTCGTACGTGTGCCGGGCCATGCGCTCGCGCCAGAGCGGGGACGGTACGCCGTCCCAGCCGCCGACGAGTTGTTCCAGCAGGACGCACGGCGGCTGCGCCGACAGCGCGCGGACGACCGCGCGAGCGGTGTCCAGCTCGTGCCGCATTCGCGCGATCCGCGCTTCCACCTGCTGGGAGTTGGCGGCCAGGGCGGCGGCGACCTCGGGCCGGGTGAGTTCACCGGCGGTCTCCAGCCACCACAGTGCCACGAGCGCGTGGTGTTCCCGGTCGACCCAGCGCGTGGCCTCGGCGACCTCCCGGTGCTGGCCGGAGAGCCCGAGACGGCTGATCATCAGATCGACGAAGTCGAAGTCGGGGCGGGGGAGGGTGAGGTCGTACACGTAGTCCGCGTGCTCACGGATCCGGGCGACCGCGGTGATGGCCAGGTGCGAGCGGAAGTCCGCCGGGCGGCGCAGCCCGTCGAGACCGGCGAGTGCGTGGCGCACCGTGTCGCGCGCCGTCGCGTCCACCTCCGGATGGCCGTGCAGGGCGTGGCCGACGAGCTGATGGACAAGCGGCAGCGACTCATGGCCGAGCCGGTCGAGCGCCGACCGGTCCCCGGCCTGCGCCTCCTTGACCACCGAGGTCTTGAACGGACTGCTCACGCTGTCTCACTCCCACTCGTTACTCGCGGTGGGCACCGATGGTAAGGGGAACGGCGGGCCCGCACCCCCTTGATGGCGCACGCGGCGCCGCACAAGTGGGCGAATTCATATCCGGCCACCCGTCCGGATCCTGACGGACTCCTGTTCGGCGTGAAGCTCAGCTGTCGCCCCGCTTAAGAAATCCTCGATGGACTGAACGGTCACGGCGGCGGCAGATTGGTGCCGACACCGATCGGTGCCGCTCGCGTCACGCACCCGCGTGCCTCCGCGTGTCCGCGCACCCGCACCGCCTGGAGCCGCCCCGATGAAGGCACTTGTGAAGCTGACGGCCGAGCCGGGGCTCCGGCTCACCGATGTGCCCGAGCCGGAGGCCGGCCCCGCGGACGTACTCATCAAGGTCCTGCGCACCGGCATCTGCGGCACCGATCTGCACATCCGCGCGTGGGACGGCTGGGCCCGGCAGGCGGTCGAGGCGCCGCGTGTCCTCGGCCACGAGTTCGTCGGCGAGGTCGCGTCCGTCGGCGCCGACGTCCAGGACATCGCCGTCGGCGATCTCGTGAGCGGCGAAGGGCATCTGGTCTGCGGCAAATGTCGTAACTGTCTGGCCGGGCGGAGGCATCTGTGCCGCAGCACGGTCGGACTCGGCGTCGGCCGTGACGGCGCTTTCGCCGAGTACGTCGCGCTGCCCGCGTCGAACGTATGGGTCCACCGCGCACCGGTGGACCTCGACATCGCGGCCATCTTCGACCCGTTCGGCAACGCCGTGCACACCGCGCTCACCTTCCCCCTGGTCGGCGAGGACGTGCTGATCACCGGCGCCGGCCCGATCGGCATCATGGCGGCGGCCGTCGCCCGGCACGCGGGCGCGCGCAACGTCGCCGTCACCGACGTCAGCCCCGAGCGCCTGGAGATCGCCCGCAAGGTCGGCGCCACGCTCGCGCTCGACGTCTCGGCCCCCGGCACCGGCATCGCCGAGGCACAGCGACGGCTCGGTCTCAAGGAAGGCTTCGACATCGGCCTGGAGATGTCCGGCCGCCCCGAGGCGATGCGCGACATGGTCGACAACATGACGCACGGCGGCCGGATCGCCATGCTGGGCCTGCCCGCCTCCGAGTTCGCGGTGGACTGGGCGAAGATCGTGACCTCGATGATCACGGTGAAGGGCATCTACGGCCGCGAGATGTACGAGACGTGGTACGCGATGACGGTGCTGCTCGAAGGCGGTCTCGACCTCGCGCCCGTCATCACCGGCAGCTACGGCTACGAGGACTTCGACACCGCCTTCGACGAGGCGGCCAAGGCCACCGGCGGAAAGATCATCCTCAACTGGGCCTGATCGCGCCGGGCCCGATCCTCGTGGGCCCGCCCAGCACCCCTCGCCCCGACACACTCTTCCCACCGGGAGCCCCGTATGTACGCGTCCGTCCGCGACGACCTCCGCGCCACCCTCGACGAGATCCGCGACGCCGGTCTCTTCAAGCCCGAGCGCGTGATCAACACCCCGCAGAACGCCTCCGTCTCCGTCGCCTCCGGTGACGTCCTCAACTTCTGCGCCAACAACTACCTCGGCCTCGCCGACCACCCCGACGTCGTCGCCGCGGCCAAGGACGCGCTCGACCGGTGGGGCTACGGCATGGCCTCCGTACGCTTCATCTGCGGCACCCAGGAGGTCCACAAGGAGCTGGAGCGGCGGCTCTCCTCGTTCCTCGGCCAGGAGGACACGATCCTCTACTCCTCCTGCTTCGACGCCAACGGCGGTGTCTTCGAGACCCTTCTCGGCCCCGAGGACGCGGTCATCTCCGACGCGCTCAACCACGCCAGCATCATCGACGGCGTCCGGCTGTCCAAGGCCCGCCGACTGCGCTACGCCAACCGTGACCTCGCCGAGCTCGAAGCGCGCCTCAAGGAGTCGCAGGACGCGCGCCGCCGTCTCGTCGTCACCGACGGCGTCTTCTCCATGGACGGCTACGTCGCGCCCCTCGCCGAGATCTGCGACCTCGCCGACCGCTACGACGCCATGGTGATGGTCGACGACTCGCACGCCGTCGGCTTCGTCGGCCCCGGCGGCCGGGGCACCCCCGAACTGCACGGCGTGATGGACCGCGTCGACATCATCACCGGCACGCTCGGCAAGGCACTCGGCGGCGCGTCCGGCGGCTACGTCGCCGCGCGCTGCGAGATCGTCGCCCTGCTGCGCCAGCGGTCGCGCCCGTACCTCTTCTCCAACTCCCTCGCCCCGGTCATCGCCGCGGCCTCGATCAAGGTTCTCGACCTGCTGGAGAGCGCCGACGGGCTCCGCGAGCGGCTGAAGGCGAACACGGCCCTCTTCCGTACGCAGATGACGGCGGCCGGATTCGAGATCCTGCCCGGTGACCACGCCATCGCCCCCGTCATGATCGGCGACGCCGCCGAGGCCGGGCGGATGGCGGAGCTGCTGCTGGAGCGCGGGGTCTACGTGATCGGCTTCTCGTACCCCGTCGTACCGATGGGCCAGGCGCGCATCCGGGTCCAGCTGTCGGCGGCGCATTCGACCGAGGACGTCCGGCGGGCGGTGGCGGCGTTCGTCGACGCGCGCGACGCACTCAAGGGCTGAGACCGCCGGGCCGGGGGAGCGCGAGGCCGAACGGCGCCGGGTCCGGCACGCGCCGGGCCCGAAACCGCCGTGGCCTGGCAGGATGGGCGCGTGATCGACCCCCGGCGCCTGCGCATCCTGCGAGCCGTGGCGGACCACCGCACGGTGACCGCCGCGGCCGCCGCGCTGTATCTGACCCCGTCCGCCGTCTCCCAGCAGCTCGCCGCACTGGAGCAGGAGACCGGCCACGCGCTGCTGACCCGCAGCGGCAGGGGCGTACGCCTGACGGCGGCCGGGGAGATCCTGCTCACACACGCCCACGAGGTCCTCGCGCAGCTGGAGCGGGCCGAGGCGGAGCTGGCGGCGTACGCGGGCGGGGCGGCCGGTGAGGTCACCGTCGCCGCGTTCGCCACGGGGATCGCCGAGGTGCTGGCCCCGGCCGTCGCGCACCTCGCCGACTCGGACCCGGGCATCCGCGTACGGGTACGGGACTCCGAGGGCGACGAGAGCCTGCCGCTGCTCCTCGACGGCCAGGCGGACGTGGCGCTGGCCGTCGAGTACCGGGGCGCGCCCACCGAGGACGACCCCCGCCTGTCGCGCGTGCCGCTGTACGCCGAGCCGTTCGACGCGGTTCTGCCCGAGGGGCACCCGCTGCGCCACGAGATCGAGGTGCCGCTCGCCGGGCTTTCGGACAGCGACTGGATCAGCCCGTACCCGGGCAACCCCTGCCACGAAGTGATGCGCCTCGCCTGCGAGTTGGCCGGTTTCGAACCACGCCTCGTGCACTCCTCGGACGACTTCCGCGCGGTGGTCGCCCTGGCCGGCGCGGGTGCGGGGGTGGCGCTCGTGCCGCGCTCGGCGCTGCGCGGGATGGAGCTGAAGGGCACGGTCGTACGCCCGGTGTCCGGCCCGCCCGCCACCCGCCGGGTCTTCGCGGCGGTCCGCAGGGGCGCGGAGCACCACCCGCTGATCCGCCCGGTCCTGGACGCGCTCACGGAGTCGGCGTCGGGCCTGACGACGGGCTGAGCACCCCGCCGCCGACCGCCGGACGCGCCTGCCACCCGTCCGGTCACCACTCCCCCTTCCCCCATGTACGGGGCCCGCTCCTTGTGGGGCGAACGACCGTCACACTCCGCGATCGAGCCGGATTACCGTGCTCGTCGTACGAGGCCGACACCGGTCGTCGGGGCGCGTGACCGACACCGGGCGGGGAGTCGCCATGACCAGGCGCGCCCCCGCTCTCGCCGCCCTGACCGGCGCCCGCGACGTGGAGGCGCGTCCGGTCCGGCCGCGCGGCCGGACCGGACGCGCCTCCGCTGTGCACGAACCGCCCCTACGACACAGGAGTCGCCATGTTCAGAAGCGCGCTGCACACATCGCTCGCACTCGTCATGATCTCGGCCGGCGCAATCGTCGGTGCGACGGTCACCGCCGGTCCCGCGCACGCCGCGTCCGACTGTGGCCAGCCGATCACCGGCCTGCCCTTGCAGCAGGGCAGCCAGGGCACCTCGGTGGAGCGCCTGCAGATCCGTGTCGCCGGGTTCGTGGACAGCGGCGAAGTGCTCTCGGCCGACGGGGTCTACGGCGGGCGCACCAAAGAGGCGGTCCGTAAGTTCCAGGCGCAGTACGGCCTTCAGGCCGACGGGATCGCCGGCAGCCGGACCGTCGACAAGATCTACGCGCTGCAGGACTCGGACTGCACGCCCATCCACTTCTCCTACGCCGAGTGGAACAAGTGCAACTCCACCTGGTCGGGCGGCGCGGTTTCGGCGTCCGCCGCCAAGGCCAACGCGCGCAGGAGCATGTGGAAGCTGGAGGCGCTGCGCCAGAAGCTCGGCGGCAACCCGATCCAGATCTCCAGCGGATTCCGCTCGAACAGCTGCAACGAGGCCGTGGGCGGTGTCAGCGGCAGCCGGCACACCTACGGGGACGCCGCGGACATGCCGGGCACACAGACCTGGCGCTGCAAGCTCCACAACGGCGCCAAGAGCTCCGGCTTCAGGGAGATTCTCGGCCAGGGCTTCACGGGACACAACGACCACACCCATGTGGGCATGACCGGCTCACGTCAGTGGCACGGTTGCTGAGAGAGGCGACGACCCGATCGTGTCCATGAGCAGACGAAGCTTCCTCGGCGCCGGCGCGTTCACCGTGCTCGGCGCCGGTGCGGCCGGGTGCGACTCGGGCGCCGGCGGCGACACCACGGCCACCGAGCCTCTCCTCGCCCTCGTTCCCGAGGACGGCACCACGCGGATCCACGCGGCGACGGTCAGCCGCTTCAACAAGTCGCCGGCCAAGGCGCGAGCAGAGGCGACCGCCGAGCTGCGCGACGCCCCGGCGTCGTCGTACGACCGCGTGCTTGACAGGGCACTGGACGGCGACCGCGGCCCGGACCTCCTCTTCACCTGGAGCGCGGGAGCCATCCGCGTCTCGGCCGAGGAGCACCGGCTGGTCGACCTCTACAACCTCACCGAGGACTACCCCGAGTTCGGCGAGAGGCTGCTGCCCGGTGTCCTGGAGGGCTGCGCCGTCAACCACCGCCCCTTCGGCATCCCCGTCCGCGGCACCCGGCCCGTCGTCCTGTTCTACCATCGCGCCCTGTTCGCGGATCTCGGCCTCCAACCGCCCGCCACCTGGTCGGATCTGAAGAAGGCCGGAGCCCGGCTGCGCGCCGCGAACGTCGTACCCGTCGCGCTGGCCGGATCCGATCCCGCCGCGGCGGCGAGGTGGCTGGAGTACCTGGTGGAGCGCATCGGCGGCCCCGGGGTCGCGGACCGTGTCCGGTCCGGGGACCACGGCGCGTGGAGCGACCGGACCGTGCTGCGGGCGGCGCAGGAGGTCATCTCCCTGCTCGACAGCGGTTCGTTCGGCGACGGCGTCGGCGGCGGCGAGGCCGCCACCGACAGCGAGGCCGCCGCCCTTCTCGCCGGGGGCCGGGCCGGGCTGCTCCTCGCGGAGTCCGCGCAGCACGCGGAGCTCGCCCGGAAGTTCCCCGTGTTCACCGACAAGCACCTGGGGTGGGTGCCGTTCCCGACGGTCGAGCGGGGCAGGGGGAAGCCGGAGAGTCTGCTGGGCACCCCGGCCGGTTATCTGACGGTGAGCGAGCGCACCGAGAACCGGCTGGCCGCCGTCGCCCTGCTGAAGGAGTTCACCGGTACGGAACACAGCGAGGCTCTGCTGCGGGCCGGCGACGTCCCCGCCACGACCACCGCGGCGAAGCTGCTCGACCACGCGCCGAATCCGGAGTTCACACGATTCCAGTACGAACTGGTACGGAAGGCCCCGAACTACACCGTCAGCTGGGAGAGAGCCGTACACCCGGCGTGGCGCGATCCCATGCTCACCGAGGTGGGCGACCTGTTCGCCGGGCGGTCCACGGCACGGGAGTTCAGCGAGGCGATGCGGCGCGTGGAACTGCCCGTGGCGCGGTGAGCGCGGCCGGTGGGACGTTCGGAACCGACAGGACTCAGGCGACCAGCCGCACGATCAGGACCACCACGATCACGATGACCGCCCCCGCCGCGATCAGTCGGCGTTTCAGCCGGTTCGAGAGGGTCGCGACGACCTCCAGGCTCCGGTCGCCCGGGAAGACGTGGAAGACCCGGTTCGGATCGCCGGTCAGCTCCACCCGGGCCAGCGGGCAGGTTTCGAGGGTCACCCGCCGGGACAGCTCCGCGTTCCGGTGGGCCAGGTGGTTGGCCACGGCGGCCCGGTGCGTGCCGTGGACACCGGAGGGCACCGCGCCGTCGGCGGGGACTTCCTGGCGCCGCCAGCGGGCGGCGGCCAGCCGCTCGCGGACCTTGTCGGGCCAGTCGGGCGCGGGCAGCGACAAGGAGGCCTTCTCGTGCGTGTACGCGACGGTGCCCTCCACCCAGTGGGTGAGGCTGCCCTTGCCGCCGCACACGTCGTGCGGGCCGACGCCCCGCCCCGAGCAGCGCGCGCACGTCTCCCGGCCCCGGCCCTCGCAGTGCGGGCACCGGACCCGGCCCCGCCCCGAGCAGCCGCGACAGGCGGCCTCGGAGGTACCGCACAGCGCGCAGGTGATCCGCGGGGCGCCGGGCGCCGTGGCGCGCGGACCGGTCGCGGCGGGGCGCGCCTTCACCGTACGCGTCCGGCGTCCGCCGCTCTTCTCGCACTCCGTGCAGGGGGCGACGTCCAGGCACAGACCGCACGCGGGCGGCTCGTTGCGGCAGGTGCAGTCGTGCCGGCCGCTGCCGCAGCAACTGGCGCACCGCATCGTGCCGTTGTCGCACGGGCAGGGCACGAGCCGGTGGGAGTGCGCACGGAGCAGGGTGACCCTGCCCGGCTCCTCGGGCGGCGTCAGCCGGTGGTCCGCGATGGCACCCTCGTAAAGAGGAAGCGCCGACAGATCCTTCGTACCGAAGGCGGTCCGCTGTGTCTCGCCGCGCCGCTCGGTGAAGCGGACGACCTCGCAGCGCACCAACTGCCTGCGCGTGACGTCCCGGAGCCGGCCCGCGTCGGCCACCGTTCCGCCGCCCCTGGTCGCGTACGGGGCGAGCGCCTTGAGAAGGTCCGCGTCGGGCAGCGCGGCGTACAGGGCGTCGTCGTTCGGTGCGTCGGACATGGGCGTGTCTCGTCCCTCCTCCGGCGCGCGGCGACGCCGCGCGGATCGCAGGTTAGGACTGTTGCCGACCCACCATCAAGAGGGCGGTGCGAGACACGGGCCGGCGGGGCGGATGGGTGCCCGGCACTTCCGTACGCCGGTTTCCCACCCGCCCCGCGGGCCCCGTGAGCGCCCTACGACAGCAGGTTCGGTGCCGCCCGGTCCAGCACCGAACCGACGCGTTCCCAGGTCTCCATGTCCCGTGTCACCGAGGGGAGTTCGGGGCCGTCGCCGGTCTTCCAGGTGGTGGCGATCGCGACCGGGTCCTCGCCGCTGGCGGCCGACGCCGCCAGCGCCGCCGCGCCCAGGGCGACCAGCTCGCCGCTCTCCGGCACGATCACCGGCCGCCCGGAGAGGCGCCGTACGGTCTCCACCCACGTACGGCCCTGGGCGCCGCCGCCCACCAGACGCAGCGGCCGGTTCGCCGCCTCGGGGTCCGCCGGGTCGAGGCCGCAGGCGCGCAGGACCTCGTCCAGCGCCCGCAGGACCGTGTACGCCGCGCCCTCGTAGGCCGCGCCGAGCAACTGCTGCGGCGTCGTGTCGTGCCGCAGGCCCGTCAGCAGGCCGGCGGAGGTCGGCAGATCGGGGGTGCGTTCGCCGTCGAGGTACGGCAGCAGCACCGCCTCGCCGCCGGGCGCCACGTCCTCGCGGTCCAGCCGCAGCAGTTCGGCGACCTTGTCGACGGCGAGCGTGCAGTTCAGGGTGCAGCCGAGCGGCAGGAACGTGCCGTCGGCCGCCGCGAACCCGGACAGCGCGGCCGAGGCCGGCCTGGTGCGGGTGGCGGCGAAGACGGTGCCCGACGTGCCGAGGCTCAGTACGGGGTGGTCCAGCAGCCCGGCGCCGCCGAGACCGAGGCCGACGGCCGCGCTCATGTTGTCGCCGGTCCCGGCGGCGACCGCGATACCGGCCGGCAGCCCCAGCAGCTCGGCGGCGGAGGCGGTGAGCGAGCCGACCCGGGCGGCTCCGGTCGGGGCGACGGCCGGCAGCATCGACTCGTCGAGGCCGACGAGCGCGAGCAGTTCGGGGTCGTACGAACCGGTCGCCGTGGAGTACCAGCAGGTGCCCGACGCGTCACCGGGGTCCGTGGCCGCCGTACCCGCGAGACGTTCGGTGAGGAAGTCGTGGGGGAGCCGGACGGCCGCCGCCGCGCCGGCGGAGGCGGGGTCGTTCTCGCGCAGCCACTGCCACTTCGCCGCCGTCATCGAGGCGACGGGCACGGTTCCGGTCCTGGCGGTCCACGCGTCGGGTCCGCCGAGCGCGTCCGTAAGAGCGGCGGCCTGCGGGGCGGAGCGGGTGTCGTTCCAAAGAAGGGCGGGCCGCAGCGGCTTCCCGGCCGCGTCGAGCACCACCAGGCCGTGCTGCTGGCCGGCGACCGCTATGCCCGTGACGGCGGAGGCCGGTACGCCGGACTCCTTCAGTCCCATGGCGACGGCCTCACGCAGCGCCTGCCACCACACCTCGGGGTCGGTCTCCCGCGCCCCGGCCTCGCCCGTCACCCGGTGCGGGGCGCGCCCGACGGCGAGCGGCCGTCCGGTCGCCGCGTCGGTGAACGCCGCTTTGGTCGACTGGGTGGAGCTGTCGACGCCGATGACCACCTGGCTGTGCGGCACGCTCGTACCTCTTCCTGATTCCGGGCTTGCGGCGGGATTTTGACCGCAGGCCAACAAATTACGTGATGTTGTCGTGCATCCGGCAGGTACTGGCGTCATTTCCTTGCCCAAGGGGGTGTTCGACGCCTCGAACAGGGTTGGGCGAACGCGGGGTCTTTTCCGTATCCACCCGGACGTGCATTATTAGTCATGTCAGGAAACAAAAAGGTCTGCACCTGCCGGACCTGAGGTATCGAAGGCGGCCAGAGAAATGACGGAACCTTTCACTCCCACCCCCGCGGACAAGTTCAGCTTCGGTCTGTGGACGGTCGGCTGGCAAGGCAGGGACCCGTTCGGTGACGCGACGCGCCCGGCGCTCGATCCCACCGAGTCCGTACAGCGCCTCGCCGAACTCGGCGCGTACGGCGTCACCTTCCACGACGACGACCTGATCCCCTTCGGCTCGTCCGACGCCGAACGTGAGGCGCACATCAAGCGCTTCCGGCAGGCGCTCGACACCACCGGGCTCGTCGTGCCGATGGTCACCACCAACCTCTTCACCCACCCCGTCTTCAAGGACGGCGGCTTCACGGCGAACGACCGCGACGTCCGCCGCTACGCGCTGCGCAAGACGCTGCGCAACCTCGACCTGGCAGCCGAGCTGGGCGCCAAGAAGTTCGTCGCCTGGGGCGGCCGGGAGGGCGCCGAGTCCGGCGGCGCGAAGGACGTGCGTCTGGCGCTGGACCGGATGAAGGAGGGCTTCGACCTGCTCGGCGAGTACGTCGTCTCGCAGGGGTACGACATCAAGTTCGCCATCGAGCCCAAGCCGAACGAGCCGCGCGGTGACATCCTGCTGCCGACCGTCGGCCACGCGCTCGCCTTCATCGAGCGCCTGGAGCGCCCCGAGCTGTACGGCGTCAACCCCGAGACCGGCCACGAGCAGATGGCCGGGCTGAACTTCCCGCACGCCATCGCGCAGGCCCTGTGGGCGGGCAAGCTCTTCCACATCGACCTCAACGGCCAGCACGGCACCCGCTACGACCAGGACCTGCGCTTCGGCGCCGGCGACCTGCGCGCCGCGTTCTGGCTGGTGGACCTGTTGGAGTCGGCGGGCTGGGACGGCTCGCGGCACTTCGACTTCAAGCCGCCGCGCACCGAGGACTTCGACGGGGTGTGGGCGTCCGCCGCCGGCTGCATGCGCAACTACCTGATACTCAAGGAGCGCGCCGCCTCGTTCCGCGCGGACCCCGAGGTCCAGGAGGCGCTGCGCGCCTCGCGCCTGGACGAGCTGGCGCAGCCGACCGCCGCCGACGGGGTGGCCGGTCTGCTGGCCGACCGGGGCGCGTACGAGGACTTCGACGTGGCGTCCGCGGCGAGCCGCGGCATGGCGTTCGAACACCTCGACCAGCTCGCCATGGACCACCTCCTGGGCGCCCGCTGATCCGGCACTGAAGACGACGATCCGGCACTGAAGACGACCGAGTCCTGACACGACCGCACACGCGGGGCGGCCCCACCGCCGGTCCGCCCCGCGTGTGCGCGTACGCAGCTCCGCCCTCCTTACGGAGGGTCCACGCCCGCGACTCCGGCAGGGCGTGTTCTTCGGCGGTCCCGCCCGTCCGCGACGCCCGGCACGCGCATGCCGCGAACTCCCGCCCGTCCCGCGACGCACCGCACCGCACCCCATGACACCGGCCACTCCGCGGCCGGGCCGTGGACGAGGGGCCGAAGGTGGGATTCGGATCGTCCATCCAGCCCCCAGACACGCGATCCCGGAGCCTTTGCGGGGATACCGGCACATGGCGTGGCCGCAGCCACGCCGGTTCGCTATCGAGTCACTTCAGGAGGCCTTCGTGTCAGATATCGCGGTACAGGGAACGCCGGAACGAAGAATCACCGGGCGACGCCACGGCGGTGAGCGCCCATGGGGCAGGGTCGCGCGGGCCTGGGCGGGACTGGCCCTGCTCACGGCCTGACCGTCCCACTCGCCGTGGCATCGCCCGCCGCCGCGCATGAGCACCCTGCGCACCAAAAGGCCGCCCACGCCTACGTCGCCAACGTCGAGGACGACACCGTCTCGGTGATCAGCACGAAGACGAACACCGTCACCGCCACCGTCCCCGTCGGCGACCTTCCCAACGGCGTGGCCGTCACCCCGAACGGTCAGCGTGTCTACGTCACCAACCTCAACAGCGGCACCGTGTCGGTGATCGACACCAGGACCAACACCGTCACGGCCACCATCACTGTCGGCACCTGGCCCCGGGGAGTGGCCTTCACCTCGAACGGTGACCGCGCCTACATCCCCAGCCAACTGGACAACACGGTGTCGGTGATCGACACCAGGACCAACACCGTCACCACCACCATCCCCGTCGGCGACGGGCCCACCGGTATCGCCATCACTCAGGGATGCGGGAGCCACCACCGTGGCTGTGCGGCAGGGGGAGCGGGGCGGTGAGGGTGACGTCGTCGGAGGGCGCTCCGACGGCGTCCGGGAGGGGAACCAGGTTTTCCTCGCCGTCCGCGTGACGTGCGGCCACCACCCCGGGGTGGGGCGCCCGGCGAAGGCTGCCGGACGCCCCACCCCACGTCGTCAGGCGCTCGTGCGGTCCGCGTAGGCCACCGGGTCCGCCAGTACCGCGCGGACCACCAGGGCCGCCGCGCCACGGGCCGCGTCCCCCGCCGAGGATGACGCGCGTAGCCGGCCGCTGTCGTGCGGCCACAGTCCCGAGACCACCCGGTCGGTCAACTCGCCGTCGGCGGGCGGCGACAGCCACGGCATCAGGCTCCGGTAGATCCCGCCGAGCACCACCGCGTCGGGGTCGAAGAGATTCACCGCGCCCGACAGGACCCGGCCCAGCATCCGGCCGGCCTCGCCGATGGCCGTGATCGCGCGCTTGTCGCCGGCCCTGGCCAGCGCCTCCAGCTCCGCGACGCCCGGCACCCCGGCGTTCTCGTCGAGCCCGGCGCCCCGCAGGAGCGCCGACTGGCCCGCGTACTGCTCCAGGCAGCCACGCGCACCGCACCGGCACAGCGGCCCGTCGGCGTCCACGACCACATGGCCGATCTCACCGGCGAACCCGTTCGCGCCGCGCAGCAGTTCACCGTCGAGCACCAGCGCGCCGCCGACGCCGATCTCGCCCGACAGGTAGAGGAAGCTGCGGATCCCGCCGAGGCCGCCGAACCAGAGCTCGGCGAGCGCCGCCAGATTGGCCTCGTTCTCCGATCGCACCGGCAGCGGCGGCGCGGAGGGCTGCGCCTCCGCCAGCGCCTGCGCGAACAGCTCCTCCGCGGGCACCCGGTTCCAGCCCAGGTTCGGCGCCTGGCGGACCGTACCGCCGGAGACCAGACCGGGCAGCGCGAGCTGCACCCCGACCGGCGACAGGTCCTGCTCGGTGGCCGAGTCGAGGGTGCGCGCGGCGATCCGCGCCCCGCGGGCCAGGACTTCGGCCGGCGCGGCGCCGCGGTTGTCGAGGTGTTCGGTGAGGCGTACGCGGTCGGTGCCCGACAGGTCGACCACGCACACCGAGACGTAGTCGATGTTGATCTCGACGCCGATGCCGGCCGGGCCGGAGCGCGTCACCTTCAGCACGGTGCCCGGCCGCCCCGCCTGGCCGCTGAACGTCTTGCCGGACTCGGAGAGGAATCCGCTGTCGAGCAACTGCTCGACCAGCGAGGACACCGCGGCCCGGGTCAGTCCGACCCGCGCCGCCACACCGGCCCTGGTCGCCTCACCCTCGTCCCGCACGGCGCGCAGCACCAGGCTCAGATTGTGCCGGCGCACCGTCTCTTTGTCGGCCTTGGGACCGAGCGATGTGTGGTTGTTCTTCATGGTGCCGTCGAGCCTATGTGATCGGAATCCGGACGGATGGCCGGTCCGCCGAGATCGATGGCCCTGCCAGTCACTTGTTTAGATTAATTAGCAATAATCGTTGGCAGGGTCGGGCCGCGCGGCGACAGTCTTCGTCGTGACCCCAACCTTCGGGAGACATCGGTGACTTCGCATCGGGTAACGGTGGCCGTCGTCGTCGCCGCGCTGTTCGCCGTGGCCGTGCCCTCCGCCCAGGCGGCCGGCGGCCGGGACGCGCCCCCGCCCCGGCCCGCCGGCCACGGGTCCGTCGACCAGGGCGCCCCCGCGTACTACGACAGCGGCCTCGCCCCCACGCCGTACATGGGCTGGAACACCTACTACGGTCTCGGCGCCCCCACCGAGCAGGAGGTCAGGTCGGTCGCCACCACCTCGTCAGCAGCGGGGTCAGGGACAGCGGCTACGACATCGTCTGGCTGGACGGCGGCTGGCAGACACGCCGCGTGACAGCGAGGGCAGGCTGGCCGCGCACCCCGGCCGCTTCCCCTCGGGCATCCCCGCCCTCGTCACCTATCTGCACCAGCGCGGGCTCAAGGCGGGCATCTACACCGACGCGGGCACCTACGACGGCGGCAAGAGTTGCGGACTCGGCAGCCGCGGCCACTACACCGAGGACGCGCGGCAGTTCGCCGACTGGAAGATCGACGCCATCAAGGTCGATTTCCTCTGCGGGATCACCGCGAGACTCGATCCCGGCCCCGCCTTCAAGGAGTTCAGCGACGCCGTCGCCAAGTCGGGCCGACCGATGCTGCTCAACCTCTGCAACCCGCTGACCGACGACTGGGGCCTGCCGCACACCCCCGAGCAGGACGCGCACAACGCGTACGTCTACGGACCGACGACCGGCGACTCCTGGCGCACCGGCACCGATGTCGCCTTCGGCACGCCCTCCGTCGGCCAGTGGGCCAACGTCCTGCGCAACATGGACGCCAACGCCTGGCACCCCGAGGCCCAGGGGCCGGGCCGCTACAACGACCCCGACTACCTCATCCCCATGCGGAAGCTGGCGGACGGCTCGTACGAGCTGACCGAGGAGGAGTCCACCACCCGGTTCGTCATGTGGGCCGTGATGGGCTCGCCGCTGGTCATGGGCTCCGACCCGCGCACGCTGCCGCAGCCGATGACCGACACGCTGCGCAACCCCGAGATCATCGCCGTCGACCAGGACCCGCTCGCCGTCCAGGGCGTACGCGTCGCCACCGACTCCACCGGCGACGTCTACAGCAAGACCCTCAAGGGTGCGGGGGAGCGGGCGGTCGTCCTCCTCAACCGCTCGGACAAGGCCGCGGCGCGGACCGTGACCTTCGCGGACGCCGGACTGACGGGCGACGTCGCCGTACGGGACCTGCGTGCCCGCGCCGACCGGGGCACGCACAGCGGCTCCTACACCGTCACCGTCCCCGCGCACGGCACCGCCTTCCTCAAGCTCGGCGGCCAAAACGGTGCGCCGGGGGCCTCGATCGGTACGCGCTCCACCGCCAGCCCCGCGCTGGTGCGTGAGGGAGACCGGCTGACGGCGTTCACCCGGGGCCCGGACGGTTCACTGCGGCAGCGCGGCGGACGCGACGGGCAGTGGTCGTCCCGCACGACCGACCTCGGCGGCCCGACCGACGGCCGGATCCTCGGCCGGACGCGGCTGTGGGGGAGGGGACGGCGGAGCCGCGCACGCGGTCGAGGCCGACCTCGCCTTCCACCGCGCGCTCCTCGCCGCCACACACAACGAGCTGCTGATGTGCATGGAGATGGTCATCGAGTCCGGTCCCGCCCACCGCGACCGGATCGTGCACTCCTCGCCGCACGGTGAGGATCCCGTGCCGAGCCACCGCGCCGTCCTGGACGCCGTACGCGCCCAGGACCCGGACGCCGCCCAGCAGGCCATGCGGGCGCTGCTCGACCAGGCGGTCCGCGACCTCGACAAGGTGCACGGGACGGCCGCCCCGGCCACCCCCGAGACGGAAGGCTCCGGGGCGAAGTGAAGATCGTATCCGTGGAGACGTTCCTCGTGCCGCCCCGCTGGCTGTTCTGCCGGATCGAGACGGACGACGGCACCGTCGGCTGGGGCGAACCCGTCGTCGAGGGCAGGGCGGAGGTCGTGCGGGCGGCGGTGGACGTACTCGCCGAGTACCTCGTCGGCCAGGACCCGCTGCGGATCCAGGACCACTGGCAGGTCATGACCAAGGGCGGCTTCTACCGGGGCGTCCCGGTGCTCTCCAGCGCCGTCGCCGGGGTCGACCAGGCGCTGTGGGACATCGCGGGCAAGACGTACGGCGCCCCCGTGCACGCCCTGCTCGGCGGCCCCGTCAGGGATCAGGTGCGGGTGTACGCGTGGGTCGGCGGCGACGAACCCGCCCGGCTCACCGACGAGGTCACCGCCCAGGTCGAGGCGGGCTTCACCGCGGTGAAGATGAACGCCGCCGGGCGTACGTCCCCGATCACCAGCCCCGCCGAGACCGCTGCCGTGGTCGAGCGGGTCGCGGCGGCGCGCGCCGTTCTCGGCCCGGACCGGGATGTCGCCGTCGACTTCCACGGCCGGTTCAGCGCCGCGGGCGCCCGCCGCGTACTGACCGAACTCGCCCCGCTGCACCCGCTGTTCGTGGAGGAGCCGCTGCTGCCCGAGCACGGGCATCTGCTGGCCGGGCTGATCGCGTCCAGTCCCGTGCCCGTCGCGACCGGTGAACGGCTCTACGGACGGGCCGAGTTCCTGCCCGCGCTCGCCGCCGGGATCGCCGTGGCCCAGCCCGACCTCTCGCACGCCGGGGGCATATCGGAGGTGCACCGCATCGCCTCGTTCGCCGACACCTACGGCGCGCAGCTCGCACCGCACTGCCCGCTCGGCCCGATCGCGCTGGCCGCCGGTCTGCAAATCGCCTTCTGCACACCGAACTTCCTCATCCAGGAGCAGAGCAGGGGCCTGCACTACAACAAGGACGCCGACCTGCTGTCGTACGTCCTGGACACCGAGCCGTTCCGCTTCGTCGACGGCCGCGCGCACCGCACCGATCTGCCGGGGCTCGGCGTCACGGTCGACGAGAACGCCGTACGCGCCGCCGACCGGACCGGGCACGCCTGGCGCAACCCGGTCTGGCGCCACGACGACGGCTCCTTCGCCGAATGGTGAGCCGACCGCCCGCCGGGCCCCTCGCTCCCGGCCCGGCGCTCGCCGTCACCACCGACCTCGCGCACGGCGGGCGCCGGACCGGACACGGGAACTGCTGGCGGCCGACGAGACGGTCTGGAACACGCTCTCCGTATGACGCGCCGCCCTTGGGGCGCGCTGCCCGAGACGGGACGCGCTCCTTCCACCAAGAGGCCGGGGGATCGCCGGCCTCTCTTGAGGAGGCCGTTCAGCCGCGCTGCCGTACCGGGATCTCTCCCTGACGCCGCGGCTCCCACATCGGCGTCGTCCCCGTGAGCTGACAGACCATGAGATAGAAGGGGATCGGCGGGGTGTACGGCGTGGGGGCGTCCGGCCAGTGGATCAGCCGGGGCTGCTGGGCCGGGACCCGGGTCCCTGAGACGTAACGCGCGGGCAGCGGCCAGTCCAGTTCGAGGTCGGAGCCGGCCGGGACGATCCACCACCACCACTCGGTGTCGGCGAAGACGCAGCCGGTACTGGGGAGCCGGCCCATCAGCCGGAACCCGTGCCTCGCCGGGACGCCCACCGCGTCACAGCCGAGCGAGGCGGGCAGGGTCGGCGGCAGCGGCAGTTGCGCGAAGCCGCTCCGCTCCTCACGCAGCCCGCGGGCGAACCGGCGCATCGCACCCATCAACACGGTTGCCCCACCTCGTGCGGCAGCTCCGCCCAGACGACACGCCCGGCGCCGTAACCGGAGGTGTCGTGCGTCCCCCAGCAGCTGCTCATGGCGTCCACGAGGAGCAGCCCGCGGCCGCCCTCGTCGTCGGACACACGGTGCAGCTGAGGACCCGTGGGGCCGAACCCCTGGTCCTCGACGGCGATGTGAAGGCGGCCGTTCTCTGCGCGCAATTCGCAGATGACATGGTCGCCGGGCGCGTGGACCACGGCGTTCGTGACCAGTTCCGAAACGATGAGGATCGCCGTTTCGAGCGTCTCGTCCGTGGTACCCCACCGGCCGAGCCGCGCCCGGGTGAGCCGTCTGGCACGACAGACCGACTCGGCGTGGGCGGGCAGTGCGAAACCGTAGCGGCGGACAACGTTGCCAGGACACACGGTCATCAGTGGGGGGGTGAGCGCGTTACCAGGTGCCACGACCGATTCCTAACGGTGGGGAAGCAGCACCGTGCGAAACCTCCGGGCGGAGCACGACAACTGCGTGAACTGGTTCACCGAACCACTCTCCACCCGTGCGAGACACTTGGCAAGTAGCACTGTGAAATTTCCAGAGTGCCGTGTTCTTACTGGCCAGGGCATGGCACACTGCTGGGAACCGTGCATGGGGAGGTTCCAAAGTGAGTGAACCGCGGTCTGCCCCGACCGTGGGACAGGTCGTACTCGGCAAACGCCTGATGGATCTGCGCGAGAGAGCCGGCCTGAAACGCGACGAAGCAGCAAAGCTTCTCCGGGTGGCGTCGGCCACTGTCCGCCGGATGGAGACCGCCGAGGTCACGCTCAAAGTCCCCTACGTGCAGGTGCTGCTCCGGGCCTACGGGGTCGGCGACGAGGAAGTGAACGCCTTCGTCGAGCTGACCGAGGAGGCCAACAAGCCGGGCTGGTGGCAGCGGTTCCACGACATCCTGCCGGACTGGTTCAGCATGTACGTCAGCCTGGAAGGCGCCGCCTCCCTGATCAGGGCGTACGAACCGCACTTCGTCCCGGGACTCCTCCAGACGGAGGGCTACGCCCTGTCGGTCATGCACGCCGGCGCCGTGGGGCAGGTCCAGCCGGACGCCATCGACCGGCACGTGGCACTGCGTATGCGACGCCAGTCCCTGCTCACGCGGTCGGACGCACCCAGATTGTGGGTGATCATGGATGAGACGGTACTTCGCCGTCCCGTCGGTACGCCCGAGATCATGCGCGAGCAGATCGACCGGCTCATCGACGCGTCCGAGATGTCCAATGTGACGCTGCAGATCGCGGAGTTCTCCACCGGGCACCACCCCGGCACGTACGGGCCGTTCGTGCTCTTCCGATTCGCCATGCCCGAACTGCCCGACATGATCTACAGCGAGTACCTGACCGGCGCCGTCTACCTCGACGCGCGTCCCGAGGTGGCGACCCACCTGGAGGTCATGGACCGCATGGCGGCTCAGGCTGCAACTGCACAACGCACGAAGGAGATCCTCAAGGATGTCCGCAAGGAGCTGTGAATGGATCCGATATACAACGGCATGCCCGCCACCGACCTCGGCGCCGAAGGCTGGCACAAGCCGTGGAGCGGCGGCAACGGCGGCAACTGCATCGAGGCCATGAAGCTGGCCGACGGCAGGGTGGCCGTGCGCCAGTCCAACGACCCTGACGGCCCCGCGCTGATCTACACCCACGGTGAGATCGCCGCGTTCATCCAAGGCGCCAAGTCCGGCCAGGCCGACTTCCTGCTGACCTGACCTGACCGACCGGACCGCACCGGTACGACCCCAACTGATCAGACGTGACTCGGTATGACGCGAACCGTTCGCCCGGATCGGCCGGATCCCGCCTGGTACGAGCCGATCAGGCCTGATCGGATCTGAACCCACCTGTTCCTTGCCACTGTTCTTGTCAGCGACGTTGAGACTCATGGAGTGCACATGACCGGGCATGACCCCATCGACACCAGCAGGCCGCACCCGGCCCGGATGTACGACTGGTTCCTCGGCGGCAAGGACAACTACCCCGTCGACGAGGAGATGGCACGCCAGCTCCTCGAACTCAACCCGCTCGGCCGCGAGATGGCCAAATGCAACCGGGCGTTCATGCACCGGGCCACCCGCTGGCTCGGCGACACCGCGGGCGTGCGCCAGTACCTCGACATCGGTACGGGCATCCCGACCGAGCCCAACCTGCACCAGATAGCGCAGGAGGTCGCCGCCGACTCGCGCGTCGTCTACACCGACAACGACCCCATCGTGCTGCGGCACGCCGAGGCGCTGCTGCGCAGCAGCCCCGAGGGACTGACCGAGTACATCCAGGCCGACGCCCGCGAACCCGACAGGATCGTCGAACAGGCAGGCAAGATCCTGGACTTCGACAAGCCGGTCGCCCTGTCGCTCATCGCCCTGCTCCACTTCGTCCCAAACGAGGACGGCGCGCACGAGCTGGTGCGCAAGCTGCTGGAGCCGCTGGCTTCCGGCAGCTACCTGGTGATCTCCCACGTCACGGGCGACTACGACCCGGAGGGCTCGGAGAAGGCCGCCGAACTCTACAAGGCGAAGGGCGTACCGCTCGCCCTGCGTTCGCGTGACGAGGTCGGGCACTTCTTCGACGGTCTGGAACTCGTCGACCCCGGGGTCTCCCTGGTGGCCGAGTGGCATCCGGAGCTGGGCGAGGTCGTCCCCGTACCGGGCGACGGACTGATTCCCGGTTTCGTGGGCGTGGCTCGCAAGCCCTGACGGCCCGCAAGTTCTGACCGTCCGCGAGTCCGGCACCCGGCATTCGCGGGACGACAGGACACAGGACTCACACGGTCCGGATCGGCGGGGGTCCGGACAGGCAAGCGCGTCGGCGCCGCCGCACTCTCCGGGGTGCGCGGCGCCGAGGCGTTTTCCGCACCCCTCCCCGTCCGTCCGCCCCTCCCCGGACGGGCACAATGTGCGGATGGCCCGACGCCCCACACGCCCCACGGGCACCTCATCGAGCGCACGCGCCGCAGCGACCTCACGCGGTTCCCGGGACACCTCGCCCTGTCTGTGCGGACTGCCCGCCTCCTACGGAGAGTGCTGCGACCGGTTCCACGCCGCGACCGCCGCCGCCCCCACCGCCGAGCGTCTGATGCGCGCCCGCTACAGCGCCTTCGCGGTGGGTAACGAGCCCTATCTGCTGACCACTTGGCATCCCGCCACCCGCCCGTCGCGGGTCGACCTCGACCCGGCGATGCGCTGGGCCGGCCTGGAGATCCTGGCCGCCACCGAGGGCAGCGCCTTCCACACCACGGGCACCGTCACCTTCCGCGCCCGCTACACCCGGCGCGGCGAGGAAGGCGCCCTCCACGAACGCAGCCGCTTCGAGCGGCACGACGGCGCCTGGGTCTATGTCGAGGGCACCCTCGTGGAGTAGCGGGGCCCGCCGGGTCAGCCCGACGCCAGCACCTCGGCCAGGTCGTAGCGCACCGGCTCCTCCAACTGCGCGTACGTGCACTCCCCGGGCGTACGGTCCGGGCGCCACCGGCGGAACTGCGCCGTGTGCCGGAAGCGGTCGCCCTCCATGTGGTCGTACGCCACCTCGCACACCCGATCCGGCCGCACCGCGATCCACGACAGGTCCTTCTTGCCCGTCCAGCGGCTCGGCGCGCCCGGCAGCCTGGCGCTCTCGTGGGCCGACTCCCGTGCCCACGCCGCCCACGGGTGCCCCTCGGTGGAATCCATCACCAGCGGAGCCAGCTCGTCCACCAGCTCGGCCCGGCGCTTCATCGAGAACGCGGCGCACACCCCCACGTGCTGGAGCGTCCCGGCCGTGTCGTGCAGGCCCAGCAGCAGGGAGCCGACGACCGGGCCGCTCTTGTGCAGGCGGTATCCGGCCACGACGACGTCCGCCGTCCGCTCATGCTTGATCTTGTACATGACGCGTACGTCGGGTCTGTACGGCAGATCCAGCGGCTTGGCCACCACCCCGTCCAGCCCGGCGCCCTCGTAGCGCCGGAACCACTCCTGGGCCAGCTCCGGGTCCGTGGTGGCCGGTGCCAGATGAACGGGGGCCGAGACACCCCCGAGGGCGTCGACGAGCGCGGCGCGGCGTCCGGACTGCGGGGTGGACAGCAGCGACCGGTCGTCCAGCGCCAGCAGGTCGAAGGCGACGAAACTCGCCGGGGTCCGCTCGGCGAGCGTCCGCACCCGCGAGTCAGCCGGGTGGATGCGCTCGCCGAGCCGGTCGAAGTCCAGCCGGCCCTCGTACGCGATCACGATCTCGCCGTCGATCACACACCGCTCGGGCAGCTCGCGCAGGAAGGCGGTGACCAGCTCGGGGAAGTAGCGGGTCAGCGGCTTGCCGTTCCTGCTGCCGATCACGACCTCGTCGCCGTCCCGGTGGATCAGCGCACGGAAGCCGTCCCACTTGGCCTCGTACTGCATACCGGGCGGGATTTTCGCCACGGACTTGGCCAGCATCGGTTTCATCGGAGGCATCACCGGCAGATCCATGCGTCCGATTGTGCGCGGGAGAAGGCCGGTCCGCCCGATGTGCGGGCCGGGGGAGCCCGGCCTACCGTGGCGCGTATGGCGAGCAAGGGCGCGGCGGTGGAGCTGGAAGTCGGCGGTCGGGCGGTGCGGCTGTCCAGCCCGGACAAGATCTACTTTCCCGATCGGGGCTTCACCAAGCTGGACGTCGCCCGGTACTACATCGCGGTGGGGGAGGGGATCACCCGCGCCCTGCGGGACCGGCCCACCACCCTCCAGCGCTACATCGAGGGCATCGGCGGCGAGTCCTTCTACCAGAAGCGGGCGCCCAAGAACCTGCCGGACTGGATCCCCACCGCCCGCATCGCCTTCCCCAGCGGACGCACCGCCGACGAGATCTGCCCCACCGAACCGGCCGCCGTGCTCTGGGCGGCGAACCTCGGCACACTGACCTTCCACCCCTGGCCCGTACGGCGCGGAGACACCGAGCACCCCGACGAGCTGCGCATCGACCTGGACCCGCAGCCGGGCACCGACTTCAAGGACGCCGTTGAGGCCGCGCACGAGCTGCACGGCCTCCTGGACGAGCAGGGCCTCCACGGCAGGCCCAAGACCTCCGGCGGACGCGGTCTGCACGTCTTCGTGCCGATCGAACCGCGCTGGACCTTCACCCAGGTACGGCGCGCCGCGATCGCCGTCGGCAGGGAGCTGGAGCGGCGCATGCCGGGCCGGGTCACCACGGCGTGGTGGAAGGAGGAGCGCGGCGAGCGGATCTTCGTGGACTACAACCAGACGGCGCGCGACCGCACCATCGCGTCGGCCTACTCGGTGCGCCCCAACCAGTACGCCACGGTCTCCGCGCCGCTGCGCTGGGACGAGCTGGACGACGTCGCCCCGCGCGACTTCGACATCATGACGATGCAGACGCGCTTCGCCGAGCTCGGCGATCCGCACGCGGACATGGACTCCGAGGCGTACAGCCTGGAGGGTCTGCTGGAGCTGGCGGCCCGGGACGAGCGGGACCACGGTCACGGCGATCTGCCGTACCCGCCGGACTACCCGAAGATGCCGGGCGAACCGAGGCGCGTCCAGCCGAGCCGCGCGCGACCCGACCCGCCGGACACGCCCTGAGTCTTCGACCGCCGGACAGGCCCGGACGGCGAAGTGCCCCCTCCCGTAAGGGAAGGGGCACCTCTTCGGCGGATCCTCCTAACGACGCGTCCCGCTGGGGACGCGCCGGGTCAGAGCTCCTTGATCCGGATGTCGCGGTACGAGATGACGTCCGTCGTGCCGTGCACCTGGAGCCCGACATAGCCGGACGAGTAACGCCGGCCGTCGGTACCCACGTCACCGGCGCGCGGCGGAGTGAACTCCTGGCCGCCGATGTTGTCGAACTCGTTGATCACCACACCGTTGCGCAGGATGGTGTAGTGCTGGTCGACCACCTTGATCTCGTAGTCGTTCCAGGTGCCCTTCGGAGTGACGGCCGCGCCGGCCAGACCCACGCGGTCGAAGCCGTAGATCGATCCCGTCTTGTACATGTCGCCGTCGGGGCGGTCCAGGATCTGGACCTCGTGCCCGTAGTTGATGGCGACCCACTCCGGCCGGCTCTCCAGCGGATGGCCGTTGACGTTCGGGAAGCGCACGAACACACCGCCGTTGGCGTTGCCCGTGCCCGGGGCGTCGTCACGGAACTGGAGCTTCAGCGAGAAGTCGTCGTACTTCCGCTCCGGGAACCACAGCATGCCCATGCCCTCGACGGTGGTGCTGCTCGTCATCGCACCGTCCGCGGTGAGCGCGAACTTGCCGCCGCCGACCTGAGCCCACTGGGAGAAGGTGTCGTCCGTGCCGTCGAAGAGCGTGCGGTAGCCGGTCGTCTGACCCGGCCGGCCGATCTTCGACTGCCTGGCGGCCTTCGTGATCTTCGTGAACTCGCGCTGGTCGATGACACCGGCCGTCCTGAGCTTGGTCAGCACCGTCTCGACGTGCTTGAGGAACAGGGCCTGCGAGGACCAGTCCTTCTCGTCCTCGATCAGCTCGTTGATCGTGCACCGGTTGGTGGTGAGACGGTTCGGCACACCGGTGTCGACGGCGCCGACGATGACCGTCAGACGTACGTCGAACTCGGGGCAGTTGGGGGCCGGAACGCCACCGCCCTTGGCGATGGTGAACGTGACCTCCTTGGCCGCCGAGGTGTTGCCCGCCTTGTCCGTCGCACGGTGCGCGAGCTTGTGGTAGCCCACCGCGTCGACGATCACCGCCTTGGTGTACGCGAGGTACGGACCGCCGTCGAGCGAGTACTCGATCTTCTCGACACCCGAGTCGTCGTCCGTCGCCTTGATGGTCGCCGTGGCACTCGTGATGAACGCCCCGTCGGAGTTCTTGTCACCGGTGACCGCCACCGTGGAGACCGGCGCGGTCGTGTCCTGCGCCGGAGGGGTGACCACGGTGAAGTCGACGGCCTTCTCGGCCGCGGCGTTGCCGGCCTTGTCGGTCGCGCGGTAACGGACCTTGTGCGTGCCCACCTCGTGGACCATCACCGGCGCCTCGTAGGCCTGCCAGGCCCCGTCGGCACCGATCGCGTATTCGATCTTGTTGACACCGGAACCGGCGTCCGACGCGGTCACGGTGACCGTGGCCATGTCGAGGTAGTCGCCGTTCGCGTCCTGTTCGCCGGTCACCGTCGCCGAGGTCTCCGGCGCGGTGGTGTCGTCGGTGGGCGGGGCGGCGACCTTGAACTCGGCGGTCTTCTCGGCGGCGACATTGCCCGCCTTGTCGGTGGCCCGGTATCTGATCGCGTGATCACCGACGGTGTTGACCACCACGGGTGTGGTGTAGAGCTGCCATTCGCCGTCGGCACCGATCGCGTATTCGATCTTGTCGACACCTGATCCGGCATCGGTGGCGGAGAGCGTCACCGACGCCTGGCCTATGTACGCGCCGGCCTCGTTCTGATCGCCGTCGAGCTTGACGGCGGTCTCGGGCGCGGTGGTGTCCTCACCACCGCCGCCCTCGGTGACCGTGAGGATGCCGGTCATCATGCCGTGTCCCGGTATCGTGCAGAAGTACCGGTAGGTGCCCGGGGTCAGGTTGACCTCGGCCGTCTGCTTGCCGCCCTGGGCGTCGTCCGGACTGGCCATCAGGTTGAGCGTCACGTCGTTGTTGTAGTCCGGGTTCGACGTGTCGAACGTGACCGTGTGCGGCATCGACGTGGTGTTGCCGGTGGCCTTGCTGTTCTCGAAGACGATCGTCGCGGGACCCGCGACGGCGGTCGTCGGAAACGTCAGGTACTCCGTGGTGGAGTTGCCCGCGGTCCAGTTCAGTACCTGGTCCGCCGCGGTCCGCCGGTTGTCGTCGCGTCCGTACGCCTGTGTGGAGGTCAGCCCCAGCACCAGCATCAACGAGCCCAGCAGGGCCGTCCACAGATGCAGAGGTCGTTTTCTCGGTGCGCCACCCTGTCTCACCGCGCCGCCTTCCTTGCCAGATCCACGGCGGCGGGAGTGGCCTCGCCGCCCTTGTACGTCACACGCCACAGTGCCGACTTCGCGTCCGAAGTAAAGAAGCCACGCCCGTAGTCGAGGACGTAGAGCGAGCCGTCCGGAGCGAACTTCCAGTCCATGAGGTTACGGATGCCGCTCTCACCGACCGGAATGATCTTCTTCAGGGACTCGGCGTGCACGGGCAGTCCGCCCTTGCCCGCGGTCCTGGGGTCGAGCTCGACCGCGTGCCGCGGCTGGGTCTGGTCGTAGAAGTCGCCCACGAACCACTTGCCGTCCCAGTACGAGGGCCAGCTGTCGGCCGTCGCGTTCTCGGCGTCGAACCGGTAGAGCGGACCGTTCATGGTCGCCTGACCGCCGCCCTTGAGCCACGGGAGGAGGTAGGTCGCTTCCTCCGCCTTGTAGCTCGGGATGCCGTTCGCGTCACGCGGGAAGTCCGGCGCGCCGCCCTGGGGCGAGTACCAGATGGTGTTGCCGGTGACCGGCGGGATGTTCACGAGACCGTCGTTGTTCGGGGACTCGTTCTTCGGCGCGTCGCAGTTGTACCAGCCCAGCGGCTTCGTCGGGTCCGGCAGGTTGCGGTCGCGGTAGGGCTGCTTGTTGCCCATGCAGTACGGCCAGCCCTGGTTGCCCGCCGTGGTGATGGCGGCGAAGGTGTCGTACTTCGCCGGGCCCCAGGTGGTGCTCGGGGCGCCCGCGTCGGGGCCGACCCAGCCCGCGTAGAGCGTGTCGGTCTTCTTGTCGACGGAGATGCGTGCCGGGTTGCGCACACCCATCACATAGATCTCGCCGCGGGTCTTGTCGCCGCCCTCGGCGGTCTCCTCACCCGTGAAGAGGTTGCCGTCGGGCAGGGTGTAGGTGCCGTCGTCCTCGGGGTGGATCCGCAGGATCTTCCCGTTGAGGTTGTTGGTGTTACCGGCCGTACGGCGCGCGTCCGCGAAGGAGACGCCCTTGTAGTTCGGCTGCGGGTTGTTGCCCGAGTAACCATCGCTGAACTGCGAGGAGTTGTTGTCCCCGGTCGCGATGTAGAGGTTGCCCTTGGAGTCCCAGGCCATGCCGCCACCGGAGTGACAGCAGCTGTTGATCTGCACCGGCCAGGCGAGCAGCGTCTTCTCGCTGGCGAGGTCGAGCTTGTTCGTCGCCAGGTCCAGCGTGAAGCGCGAGACGCGGCGCTCGGCCATCCGGGTGTCACGGTTGATCTCGGAGTGGGGCGTGTAGTGCAGATACACCCAGCCGTTGGTCATGAAGTCGGGGTCCAGCTCGATACCGAGCAGGCCCTCCTCGTTCTTGACCAGTTCGTCGCCGCCGCCCTTGTTGCCGAAGATGGTCAGGCCGCCAGCCTTCGTGACCTTCTTGGTCTCCGGGTCGTAGACGTGGATCTGGCCCTCGCCCTTGCCGATGTCCGGGTTCGCCCAGTCGGTCACGACCGGCTGGGTGTTGTCGCCGCCGCCGCGGCCGATGTAGAACACGCGGCCGTCGGGCGCGACGACGGTGCCGTGCGGCTCGCCGATCTGGTCCGACTCGCCCGGCTTGTTGGGCTGAGTGACGCGCTCCGCCGCGTAGTTGGCGTCGATCGTCGCCTTGCAGTCGGCGCGCGAGATGCGCGTGGTCCATTGGAGTGCGCCGCGCAGGTGGTCGCGGAAGTCGGCCTCGGCGTACGAGTCGACGGTGGCGCCCATGCCCGTGTAGAAGGACCGGCCGCCGTCGTAGTCACGGCACCAGGAGATCGGGTGGTCCGCGCCGTTGGCGCCCTCACCCGGCTTGTAGGTGCTCTCCCTGAGCCGGGCCACGGTGTGCACACTGCCGGACGGGTTCTTGTCCCAGTTGAACCACTTGTCGGAGCGCTTCCACTCCTTCGGCAGGTTCTTGGTCGCGGGGTGCTGGCGGTCGCCCACCTCGACGGTCGCGCGCTGGACGGAGTCCGGGCTGGCCGCGGGACGGGCACCGATCAGTCCGGTGAACCAGTCGGAGTACGGCTCGGTGCGCGCCGCGTCCCGGACGCCGAGGAAGCCTCCGCCGGCTTCGACGAAGGCTTCGAGTCCCGCTTCCTGCTCGGGATCCAGTACATCGCCGCCGCCCGTCAGGAAGACGACCGCGTTGTACTTGCCGAGCTTGGTGGCGTTGGTGAAGACCGAACCGTCACCGTTGGTCTCGGTCTTGAACCGCTGTGCGGTGGGGCCGGAGAGGCCGATCTTCTCGATGGCCTCGATCCCGGCGTTGACGATCGGGGATTCCTCGGTGGTCGAGCCGTAGAAGACGAGTACCTTCACGTCCTTGCCGCCCGGCGGCGAGGGAAGGGACAACGTTGTCGAAGGCGGCTCCGGGTACGGGCCCGCCATGGCGTTTCCGCCTAGCAGAGACGCGGCCATCGTCCCGGCCACCACGGCCGCGGCCATTGCGCGCCGGGATCTTGACCGGCGATGTGGTACGCGCTGCATGTGTTCACCCACCCATCTTTGGTCACAGCAACAGGCGTGAAGCTAGACCTCTTTGGGCGGTGAGCCAAGAGGTATCACCGGAATGGAACCAACTTTGTCCTGAGTGTGGATAAACGAAGATCCCCGAGCTACCGTGTGGCCGTCCCGGGGCTTCACTCTGTCCCGAAAGTCTCAGCACCGCATGTGGGGAGTTCGGCATGGCGATGGACAGAAGGAGTTTCAACCGGCGCCTGGTGGCCGGCGGCGCGGTCGCGGCAACTGGCGTGACATCGTTGTCCGTTGCCTCGGCAGCCCCCGCGCCGATGGCCGCCGCGGCGGGCCCGAAGCGGGCACCCGCCGGCGGCAAGGTGCACCATCTCACGATGGTGGCCGAGCGGTTGGGCACGGGAAAGATCGGCTACGGCTTCGAGAAGGGCAAGGCGACGGTCCCCGGCCCGCTGATCGACATCGTCGAGGGCGACACCGTCCACATCGAGTTCACCAACCTCACGGACGTCGACGCCAGCCTCCATGTGCACGGTGTCGACTACGACATCGCCAACGACGGCACCCGTATGAACAAGAGTCATGTGCCGCCGGGCGGCAAGCGCACGTACACCTGGCGCACCCACAAGCCCGGCAAGCGCGCGGACGGCACGTACCGCGAGGGCAGCGCGGGCTACTGGCACTACCACGACCACGTCGTCGGCACGGACCACGGCACGGGCGGGATTCGGCAGGGGCTCTACGGCGGACTGGTGGTCCGCCGGGAGGGTGACATCCTGCCGGACAAGCAGTTCACGATCGTCTTCAACGACATGCAGATCAACAATCTGCCGGGCGCCCAGAGCCCCAACTTCGAGGCCACCGTGGGTGACCGCCTCGAAGTCATCATGATCACGCACGGCGAGTTCTACCACACGTTCCACATCCACGGTCATCGCTGGGCCGACAACAGGACCGGCCTGCTCAGCGGCGCCGGTGACACCAGCCGGATCATCGACAACAAGATCACTGGACCGGCGGACTCCTTCGGGCTCCAGATCATCGCGGGCGAGGGGGTCGGAGCAGGCGCGTGGATGTACCACTGCCACGTACAGAGCCACTCCGACAACGGCATGGCGGGCCTGTTCCTGATCGCCAAGCCGGACGGCACGATCCCCGGGTACGAGCCGCACCACCCGACAGCGGCCAAGAAGGGTGCCAAGGACGCGAAGGGCGCGAGCGCCCAGGGCGGCCACGCGGGGCACTGACGGTCCCGCGCCGGGCGGTCCGCCCAGCGGACCACCCCCGGCGGGTCCCCTTCCGTACACATGCGAGGGGACCCGATCGGTAGCAGACTCGGGAGGGCAAGCGCGGGGGCCTCACGAAGGAGCGGCGATGCTCACCACCCGTTACGTGCAAGGCTCACCCAACTGGGCGGATCTCGCCACACCGGACATCGAGGGTGCGAAGACGTACTACGGAGGCGTTTTCGGCTGGAACCACGTGTCAGCGGGGCCCCGGTTCGGCGGCTACGGCATGTTCCAGCTGGACGGCAGGACCGTCGCCGGGGCCATGCAACGCCCGGCCGAGCAGGCCCCGCCGGCCTGGACGCTCTACTTCCAGACCGCCGACGCCACGGCCACCGCTTCGGCCGTGAAGGACAACGGCGGCACGGTCGTCAACGAGCCGATGGACGTCGAGGACCTCGGCCGGATGACGCTCTGCGCCGACCCCGCCGGGGCGTCCTTCGCCACCTGGCAGCCGGGGAAGAACACCGGCCTGGAGGCCGTCGACGCCCCGGGCAGCCTCTGCTGGGCCGAACTCTCCACCCCGGACACGACCGCCGCCACCGACTTCTACGGCGCCGCCTTCGGCTGGGAGACCACCACCATGCCGATGCCGGGAGGCGGGGGCGACTACATCATGGTCCACCCCGCGGGTAAGGGCGCGGACGGCATGGTCGCGGGGATCGTGCCCGCCGACGCCGTTCCCGGCTCCGCCGCGACGGGGCCGAACTGGCTCCTGTACTTCGGCACGAGCGATTGCGATGCTGCGGTGGCGGCCTCGGACCGGCTGGGCGGCACGACCGTACAGGAGCCCACGGACATCGAGGGCGTCGGCCGGTTCGCCGTGGTGAGCGACCCGTACGGCGCGCGTCTGGCGTTCATGCAGGGCGCCTCGCAGGACGCGTGAGCGGGTGAGGGCACCGCTCCGAGAGCTTGCCCATCAGGCCATTGATCGAATGTTTATCGGCACCAGGCAGCGTGTGTGCCATGCCGATCAATCCCATGAACTCCCTCACCAGCATCACCGGGCGCACGGGGCAGGAGCTCGCCTGGCAGGAGAGCGCCCTGTGCGCCCAGACCGGACCCGAGTTCTTCTTCCCGGCCCCCGGCTCGTCGACCCGCGAGGCCAAGCAGCTCTGCGGTGCCTGCGAGGGCCGGCTGGAGTGTCTGGAGTACGCCCTGGACAACGACGAGCGCTTCGGAGTGTGGGGCGGTCTGTCGGAGAAGGAGCGCGAGCGTCTGCGGCGCGCCGGTTCGGGCACTCGGACGGCCGAAGTCGCCTGAGGCGGCGAGCAGTTCACCCGGTCGGCCGGTCGGCCGGTCCGGTGGGCCCGGCCAGCCGATCAGGGAGCACCCGATCGGCTCCGGACAACCGCGTGTCAGGACCGGTCAGGAAGCGGGAAGCTGGAACGTTTCGCCGTACATCTTCCATCGCAGGGGCGGCGCGAGGTCCATGTGGCCGTCCTTGAGGAAGACCCGCTGCGCCGTGTCGATGCGCGAGGTGTCCCGCTGTGTCTCGGTGACCTTCGTCCTGATCACGTCCCGGCTCTGGTCGAGGAAGGCGTTGAGGTACTTCTTCTCGGAGCCGCCCTCGGCCGCCGTCTTCGCCTCCTTCATCGCCGCGTGCCGGATGCCGTAGAAGCCGCCCGCGTCGAGACCGGGACCGTGCAGTACCATCGCGTCGTAGTAGATGAACTGACCGAGCGTGCTCAGGCCGTCCATCTTCGCGAGCCGGACCGCCGGGTCGAAGTACAGCTGGTCCCGGATGCCGTCCTGGGCCTCGCGGAAGGCGGGATCCTCGGCCGCCGTCGCCCACGCCTCCGTGAACCCCGGGTCCAGCCCCTCGTGCGAGTCCGTGCCGTCCACCTCGCGCAGCGCGGGGAGGTACGAGGCCAGCGGGTTGTCCGGGTGGTGCTTCGTGTACGCCTCGACGAGCTGGAGCATGTCGTTGGTGCCCGAGCAGAATCCGATGATCCCGGCCGTGTAGCCGTTGCCGTCGTCCAGGTCCTCGATCGCGTCGTACTGGTCGCGCCAGTCCAGCGTGGAGTTCTCCGCGCTCGCCACGATCCGGGCGGCGATCTCCTTCTTGCCGGGGGCCGCGAGACCGGGCGGCATCTTCCTGATCCGCTCCTCCAGCTCCGCTTTCTCGTCCTCGCTCCCGGAGGCGAGGGGGTTGGGAGCGGCGCTCGTCGTGTTCTGCGGCGGATTGTCGGCCAGCACGGCGGAATCGTCGCCTCCGCCGAAGATGACGGAGACGACGACAACGATGGGTGCGCCTATGAGGAAGAGGCGGGTGACAGGCTTCACGCCGCAAAGCGTACGATGCCGGATTCGAACACCCGTGGGGAGCTGCCCCTCAGCGCCGACACACCCTGGTGGGACGCGTGATGAGGCCGTGGTGACCTCGGCGGGCCGGAGCCCCGGCGTCCGGGCGCGGGCGGTGACGCCCGGACGCGCCGGACCGGGTCAGCGCGCGGCGCGCGCGGCCATCCGCACCTTGCGGGCGGCGAGCTTCTCGTCGAACTTGGCCGCCTCCGAGTCGAGCCCGCCCATGTACAGACCGAGCTCCTCCTGCGCCTTGAGGCCCTCGGGGCCGAGCCCGTCGATGTCGAGCACCTTCAGATAGCGCAGCACCGGCTGGAGCACGTCGTCGTGGTGGATCCGCATGTTGTAGATCTCGCCGATCGCCATCTGCGCGGCGGCACGCTCGAAGCCGGGCATGCCGTGTCCCGGCATCCGGAACTGCACGACCACGTCACGTACGGCCTGCATCGTCAGGTCCGGTGCGATCTCGAAGGCCGCGCCGAGCAGGTTGCGGTAGAAGACCATGTGCAGGTTCTCGTCGGTGGCGATGCGCGCCAGCATCCGGTCGCAGACCGGGTCGCCCGACTGGTGGCCGGTGTTGCGGTGCGAGACGCGGGTCGCCAGCTCCTGGAAGGCGACGTACGCGACGGAGTGCAGCATCGAGTGGCGGTTGTCCGACTCGAAGCCCTCCGCCATGTGCGCCATCCGGAACTGCTCCAGCTTGTCCGGGTCGACGGCGCGCGAGGCGAGCAGGTAGTCGCGCATCACGATGCCGTGCCGGCCCTCCTCGGCGGTCCAGCGGTGCACCCAGGTGCCCCAGGCGCCGTCGCGGCCGAAGAGACTGGCGATCTCGTGGTGGTAGCTGGGGAGATTGTCCTCGGTCAGCAGGTTCACCACGAGGGCGACCTTGCCGATGTCGGTCACCTTGGACTGCTGCGGCTCCCAGGCCGTGCCGTCCTCGAAGAACCCGGGGAAGTTGCGCGCGTCGGACCAGGGCACGTACTCGTGCGGCATCCAGTCCTTGGCGACCTTGAGATGGCGGTTGAGTTCTTTCTCCACCACCTCTTCCAGCGCGTACAGCAAGCGGGCGTCGGTCCACGCCTCCGAACTGCCGGGATGGGGAGAGGTGAGTGTCACGGATGCTCCTGGGGACGGGAGTGGTACCTACGGGTTCGTAGGTTACGTGACCGTAGGTTAAGGGCGCGATAAGCGGGAGCCAAGCCCGGAGACGTGATGCCCGCCTACATGCGGTTATGGGCGCAGGTCACGCAGCCGAACGGAGAGGCAGGTCACGCACCCTTCGAGCTTCTCGAACTCGCTGATGTCGACCGGAACGGGCTCAAGACCGAGATCCGCGAACAACTCGGCGCTGCGCGGCGCGCTCGCCGCCATCAGCGGCTTCCCGCCGCCGAGCAGCACCACGTGCGACCCCGCCTCCTCGGGAACGGCCAGGAAACGCGGGAAGAGCGACGGGTCGTCGACCAGCGGCGCGTGGCCGATCACGGTGCCGTCCGGCAGTGCGGTCACCGCCGACTTCAGATGCAGCACCCTGCTCACCGGTACGGCGACGACCCGCGCGCCCAGCGGCTCGAACGCGGCGCGCACCTGCCGTACGCCCGCCTCGTTCGTCCGCCCGCCCTGCCCCACGTACACCGTGTCGCCGACCTTCAGGACATCGCCGCCGTCGAGCGTGCCCGGCTCCCGTACGCGCTCGACCGAGCAGCCGAGCGCGGTCAGCGCCTCCTCCACGGCCGCGGTCTGCGGCCGGCGCGACTCGGCGCCGGACCGCGCGATCAGCGCGACGTCACGGAAGACCACCACGGTGTCCTCGACGAACACCGCGTCCGGGCAGTCGTCCGCCGGCGCCGCCTCCGTCGTCTCCCAGCCGTGCGCCCGCAGCGCACGGGTGTACGACTCCCACTGCGCGAGGGCCAGTCCGGCGTCGACGGGAGTGCGCTCCAGATGGGTCACCAGGCCCTCGGTGAGACGGGGGCCCGGGCGTCGGATCAAGGCTTGCCTGCTGGACACGCGGACCTCCGGACGGGTCGTCGCCGCCCCGGCCGGGGCGGCGACGACCACGCTAGGGCGTGTCCGGAAAGTCCCGCCTGGACGGCGCTACTTTCCGGACACGCCCCGGGGGCAGGGGTTCGCGCTGCGGTGGGTTCGGCGTCAATCGCCGGACGGGTCCGACAGGCCAAGCTCCCGCCGCAGGTACCGCGCCGTGAACGACTTCGGGTGGCGAAGCAGTTCGCCCGGCGTGCCCTCGAAGACGATCTCGCCGCCGTGCTTCCCGCCGTCCGGGCCCAGATCGATCACCCAGTCGGCACGCTTGACCACATCCATGTTGTGCTCGACGCAGATCACCGAGTTCCCCGCGTCCACCAGCCGGTCGAGCAGCGCCAGCAGGGTGCCGACGTCCGCCATGTGCAGTCCGGTGGTCGGCTCGTCCAGGACGTACACGCTGCCGGTACGGTGCAGTTGGGTCGCCAGCTTGATGCGCTGCCGCTCCCCGCCCGACAGCGAACTGAGCGGCTGACCGAGCGTCAGATACGTCAGGCCCACGTCGTTCAGGGTCCGGAGCTTGCGCAGTAGCAGCTTGTCGCCCCCGAACTCCTCGAAGAACGGGATCGCCTGAGCGGCCGTCATGTCCAGGACGTCGACGATCGACCGGCCGCCCACCTTGTGCGCGAGTACGTCGTCGTTGAACCGCCGTCCCTCGCAGACCTGGCAGATCGTCGTCACCGGATCCATGAACGCCAGATCGGTGTAGATGATCCCGCGGCCGGCGCACTCGGCACAGGCGCCCGCCGAGTTGAAGCTGAAGAGGCCGGGCTGGACGCGGTTCACCTTCGCGTACACCTTGCGGACGGTGTCCATGACGCCGATGTACGACGCCGGGGTGGACCGTGACGAGGCCGTGATCGCGCCCTGGTCGATGACGATCGCGTCCGGGTGGGCGGCCGTGAAGACCCCGGAGACCAGCGTCGACTTGCCCGACCCCGCGACACCGGTCACCGCCGTCAGCACCCCGGCCGGGAACTGTACGTCGATGCCCTTCAGGTTGTGCAACGCGGCCCCGCGCACCGGCAGTTGACCGGTGGGGGAGCGGAAGTGCTCCTTCATGGGGGTACGGCTCACCAGATGCCGCCCGGTGAGCGTGTCGGCCTCCCGCAGCCGCTCCACCGTTCCCTCGAACACCACCTGCCCGCCGTCCGCGCCCGCCCGCGGCCCCATGTCGACGACATGGTCCGCGATCGCCACCACATCGGGGTCGTGCTCCACCACCAGCACCGTGTTGCCCCGGTCGCGCAGCCGCCGCAGCAGATCGTTCAGCCGCCCCACGTCACGCGGGTGCAGGCCCACGCTCGGCTCGTCGAAGATGAACGTCAGCCCCGTCAGCGAACTCCCCAGATGGCGGACCATCTTGAGCCGCTGTCCCTCGCCGCCGGACAGCGTCGTCGTCTCCCGGTCCAGGCTCAGGTAGCCGAGTCCGATCCCGACCAGCCGGTCCAGCCGTGCGCGCGCGGCGGCGGCGATCGGCGTCGCCACCGGATCGTCGATCCGTGCCAGCACCTCGGCCAGGTCGGCGACCTCCATCCGTGTGAAGTCCGCGATGGACAGTCCGTCGATACGGGTGGCCAGCGCCGCCTCGTTCAGCCGGGCCCCGCCGCACGCGTCGCACACCCGCTCCGAGGTGAAACGGCTCGCGGCCTCCTTGCGCTTCTCGGACATGCCGGCCGTGTCCCGCTTGAGGAACAGCCGGGTGAAACGGCCCACGATCCCCTCGAACCGTACGTCGGCCGACCCGGCCCGCATCTCCACCTTCACGGTGAAATCGCCGCCGTACAGCAGCATGTGACGTTCCTCGGCGGTGTACCGGTCGATCGGCTTGTCCGGGTCGAAGTGCCCCGATCCGGCGTACAGGTTCCACTCCCAGCCGCCCACCGTCAGCCCCGGCAGCAGCAGCGCGCCCTCGTTCAGGGACTTCGACCAGTCGACCGCGCGTTCGAGGTCGAGCCGCACCACCCGGCCCACGCCGTCGCACTCCGGGCACATGCCGGACGGGTCGTTGAAGGAGTACGCGGTGGCCGCCCCCGCGCTCGGCGTGCCGTACCGCGAGAACAGCACCCGGATCACCGAGTAGATGTCGGTCATCGTGCCGACGGTGGAGCGGACGTTGCCACCGACCGGTTTCTGGTCGATGACGATCGCCACCGACAGATCGTCGATCGCCTCGACGTGCGGCCGTTCGTACTTGGGGAGCCGGTTCCTGATGTACGTCGTGAAGGTCTCGTTGAGCTGTCGCCGGGACTCCACGGCGATGGTGTCGAAGACGATCGAGGACTTGCCGGAGCCGGAGACACCGGTGAAGACGGTGATCCGGTCCTTGGGGATGGTCAGCGAGACGTTCCTGAGGTTGTTCTCACGGGCGCCCACGATGGTGATGTTCTGTGGCATGCGCCCGAACCTAATCGGGAAACCAGACAGCTCCTGTCCGGTTTCCCGAAGAGATCCTCAGGCGGGCTGACCTGCCCGTACCTCCTCCGCCGTGGTGTCGCGCAGCTCGCCGTCGAGCAGCAGCCAGCGGGTGACGCCGATCGACTCCAGGAACGGCACGTCGTGGCTCGCCACGACCAGCGCGCCCCGGTAGGCCCCCAGGGCCGCCGTGAGCGCGCGCACGCTCGCCAGATCGAGACTGTTCGTCGGCTCGTCCAGCATCAGCAGCCGGGGCGCCGGCCGCGCGAGCAGCAGGGCGGCGAGCGAGGCGCGGAACCGTTCCCCGCCCGACAGGGTCCCGGCCGGCTGGTTCGCCCGCGCGCCCCGGAACAGGAAGCGGGCGAGCCGCGCCCGGATCTCGTTGTCGGTGGCGCCGGGCGCGAAACGCGCGACGTTCTCGACCACGCTCAGCGCGTCGTCCAGGACATCGAGCCGCTGCGGCAGGAAGCGCGTCGGCACCAGCGTCTCGGCCTCGCCGGAGACCGGGGCCAGCTCCCCGGCGACCGTCCGCAGCAGTGTCGTCTTGCCGGCGCCGTTACGTCCCACCAGCGCGATCCGCTCCGGGCCGTGGATCGCGACCTCGCCCGCCGCCCGCGCGCCGTACCGCAGCTCCAGCTCGCGCAGCCGCAGCACGCCGACACCGGCATGGACCTCCGTGGCGGGCAGCTCGATCCTGATCTCGTCGTCGTCGCGCACCGCCTCCACCGCCTCGCCGAGCCGCTCCCGCGCCTCCGCGAGCTTCGTGGTGTGCATGGCGCGGTGCTTGCCCGCCGACACCTGCGCCTGGCGCTTGCGCTGGGCCATGATGGCCTTCGGCTCGCGCTTGTTGTCCCACATCTTCTGTCCGTAGCGCTTGCGCCGCGCCAACTTGACCTGTGCGTCGGCGAGTTCGCGCTTCTGCCGCTGGACGTCGCCCTCGGCGGCCCGCACCATCCGCTCCGCGGCCTCCTGTTCGACGGCCAGGGCCTCCTCGTACGCGGAGAAGTTCCCGCCGTACCAGGTGATCTCGCCCTCCCGCAGATCGGCGATCCGGTCGGCCAGATCGAGCAGTTCGCGGTCGTGGCTGACCACGACCAGCAGGCCGGGCCAGGTGGCGACGGCGGCGTGCAGCCGCCGGCGCGCGTACAGGTCCAGATTGTTCGTCGGCTCGTCGAGCAGCAGCACCGAGGGCCGGGCCAGCAGCAGCGCCGCCAGCCGCAGCAGGACGCACTCGCCGCCGGACACCTCGCCGATGGTGCGGTCGAGACCGACATGCCCGAGCCCGAGCTGGTCGAGAGTGGCGCGCGCCCGCTCCTCGACGTCCCAGTCGTCGCCGACGGCGGCGAAGTTCTCCTCGCTCGCGTCGCCCGCCTCGACGGCGAGCAGCGCGGCGCGGGTGCCCGCGATACCGAGCGCCTGGTCGACGCGCAGAGCGGTGTCGAGGACGGCGTTCTGCGGGAGGTAACCGATCTCGCCCACCACGTCCGTCCGGCCGGCCGTCGGGGTGAGCGCACCGGCGATGAGCTTCAACAAGGTTGACTTACCCGACCCGTTGACTCCGACGAGGCCGGTTCTGCCGGGCCCCACGGCCAGTTGGAAGTCGTCGAACACGACGCTCCCGTCCGGCCAGCCGAAGGAGAGGGCGGAGCAGGTGATCTGGGGGGAACCGGACATACGGGTCTCCTGGCTGCTGCGAAAGGGATGCGGGGCAACGGTGGGAGACACCGGCGGAGGGCACCGGGGAAGGGACGGCTCGATCGCCGAGGTCGCACGCGGTGCGCGCGGGCAGGGAGCCGCGCGGCACGGTGTCTCAGGACCTCAGAAGAGCAACGTCCTACTCCGTTCGGTGACAACAGGAACGCTGAACACCGTACGAGGGCGCCGGGGAGGGGGCAACGCGTTTTTCCGGTGGATGGCGAGTGGGAACGGCGCAGTGGTTCAGCAGGCGTCGCGCAGCAACTCGGCGAGGTCGTGGTCCAGATCGAGATGCAGATGCTCGCGCCCGACCGGGACGACGCCCAGTGAGCGGTCGAGGAAGCGCCGTACCTCCGACGTGCGGACATGGACCATCGCGACGCCCTCGGGAGCGTGGAACTCCAGGACCGTACGGTCGTAGCCGAACGGCCGCACCCGTACGTCGCCGAGTCCGGCCGGCTCGTCCATCCCGACGGTCAGCAGCTCGCGGGAGAACGCCCAGGACACCTCCGTGCCCTCCAGCGTCGCCGTGGGAGGGAACGCCATCCGCACGGCGAACGGATCCTCGCCGTCGTAGCGCAGGGTGGCGGGAACGGTCTCCAGCTGCGGCGCCGAGGCGACCAGCCGGGCTTGCAGGGCCTGCTCGATGACGGTGGACAAGGCCAGCTCCCCTTCGCACGGCTCGGGCGGATGTGCGTCTTCCGCTACAGGGAAGGACGACGTGGCGCGCCGAAGAGTGCTCGGGAAACGGCGTGACCTACGTCACCGTTTTCGCTACTCGCGAGTCGGGCTCACCGCGGCGGCCCCGACCGTGCGGTACTCCGCGCCGGGCGATGACCGGCTTGATCCCACGTTTCCACAGCGGGCGGCGGTACTTGCTTTCCCCCGGGTGGAACGTCCTCCGGAACCTCGGGATCCCGGTCTCCAGGTCTCCACGATCAAGGGATAGGGCCGTACTCGCCAGTCGGCGAGTACGGCCCCGTGAACTCCCGTCCATCATCCGTCGGTTGCGCCCGCGTCAGGCGCTCCGGGCTACCGGATCCGCCCTCGGAGGCGGGGGTGGGATCGGCAGGTTGATCACGACCCGGTCCAGGGCCTAGCAGTTGCCGTCCGACACCCGGAGCCCCTTGTTGGCGCCTGCCGTCCGGGCCACGATGTCCGGCACGCAGCCGGCCTGATCGAGGCTGTAGGAGTAGGGGATGCTGATCGTGGTGTTGGACCTCAGGTCGGGCCCTGCGGGGTTGTTCTCGCTACTGGGGTCGGACCAGGTCACGTTGTCGAGGATGTTGCCGCTGACCTGCCAGTATCCGGCCGCGTCGGTGTAGAAGGTGCCCAGGACGTCCTTGGAGTTCCTGAAGTAGCCGTTGTCCACCTTGGCGCGGGCCCCGGCCCGGGAATTGATGCCGGACTCGTTGAGCTTCACGTAGTGGTTGTTGTAGATGTGGGCTATGCCGCCGCGCAGCAACGGCGTGCGGGAGTCGATGTTCTCGTACAGGTTGTGGTGGTACGTGATGAAGCCGTTGGAGAGTTCACTCTCACTGGACCCGACGAGGCCACCGCGGCCGGAGTGGCGCAGTGTGCTGTAGGACAGGGTCACGTACCGGGTGTTGTCCTTCATGTCGAAGAGGCCGTCGAACCCTTCCGACTCCCCGCCCGACGCCTCAAGGTTGACGTGGTCGACCCAGATGTTGCGGACGTCGCTCTCCATGCCGATGGCGTCACCGCCGTTGGACGTGGGCGAGCCGGACTTCTTGACGTTCCGGACCGTCACGTTCTGGATGATGATGTTGCTGGACTTGCGGATGTGGATGCCCAGTTGATCGAAGACGGCTCCACTTCCGACGCCGACGATCGTGACGTTGCTGATCTCTTTGAGCTCGATCACGCCGGCGGCCGTGTTGCAGCTGTCGCCCGAGACCTTGCTGGTGTTGCCGTGGTTGACGGTCCCCTCGACCTCGATGGTGATCGGCGTGCTGCTGCTTGCCCGGCCGCACAGGGCCGCGTGGATCGCGGTCCCCGTGGTGGCCCGCACCGTCCGGCCGCCCGCCCCACCGGTGGTCCCACCGTTCTGGGTCGCGTAGCCGGTGGCACTGCCGGTCGCCGCCGATGCCTCGGGCGTCGACAGAAACACACCGGCCGCGGCCACGAGGGCCATCGTGGCCAGCGCCGCATGGAGTCGCGGTGCGACTGCTCGTCGTGTCATTTTCGCCTCAACTTTCTTCTTGTGCGCGGGTGTTGTGGCTGGAGGCCAAGTCGCCGCCGCGGCCTCCGGCCGACCGGCCGTCGACATGGCCGACCGGCCCGAGCGCTCTTGTCGATGTGAGCCGGGGCCGTGGTCGCGCCACGGCCCGGAATAACCTGAGTCCTCGTGGTCGTCGGCGCCGCCGCCGAGACCGTGACACCGCTGCGCGTCACCGTCCGCCGTCGGCGGGATCCGCGCTGTGGGGAGGGCCGGTTACCGGTTGACCCGGTTTCCGCCGAAGGTCACCACGAGGCGGCCGTCCGTGGCGAAGTCCCAGTCCAGGGCGCCGGCGTACGCGGAACACCGCGATCCGTTCGAGCCGGTCCAGAACTGGTTCGATCCGTCGGCGTTGCCCACGGTCCTGTCGTTGGACCCGTCGCCGCCGCGGCACCAGACGTTGCCGCGGAACACCGAAGTACCGGCGTCGAAGGAGAAGTTGCGCTCGGCGTTGTCGATGCTGATGTTGTCCGAGAGTGTCATCGTGCCCGGGTTCCGGTTGTAGGTGAACCCGTGCTTGCCGTTGTCGTAGGCGATGCTGCGCCGGACCACGTGGTTGACCTTGATGTCCTCACCACCGAGCTTGTAGCCGTTACGGTCACCGCTGGCGTTCTGGGTGCCGTCGGAGAGGGTGCCGTTCTCGTAGGCGAGTGAGTCCTCGATGGTCACCGCGCCGATCGCTCCCGTATCCGACTTGGTGTAGAGGTCCCAGCCGTCGTCGATGTTGTTGTGGGACGCGGCGTGGCGGAAGACGTTGCCGGGGCCGGATGTGAGCTTGGCGGCGAATCCGTCGGCGTCCTCACCGTCGGAGTCGGCGTTGTCGTGCGACTCCGCGCTCAGGATCAGGTTGTTGGACGGCCACTGGTCGCGGGGCGTGTCGGAGGCCATACGCGAGAGCTGTTGCCCGGTGTCGTGGTTGAAGCGCGTCACCGTGCGCTCGATCACGTTGCCGCTGCCGCCGACGAAGATGCCGTTGTCGCCGGCGTGCTCGACGACGATTCCGCGGACGTGCCAGTACGACCCGTTGACCGCGAGCCCGCGGTTCGACGAACTCTCCGACTGGGCCGCGAAGTTCAGCACCGGCGTCTCGCCCCGATAGGCGGTCAGTTCGGTGCGGTCGCCCGAGGTGCGGTCGGTACCCTGCGCCATGGTGACCGTCTGTGAGTACCGGTACGTGCCGCCCCGCAGGTGAATCGTCCCGCCGGGAGCAAGGCACTTGACGTGGCCTCCTGGACTCCTGAGCCGTCCACCCGCCCAGATGCCGTCCACGAGTTTGAAGAACGGATGGTCGCGGGCAGGCCCCCTACGTCCTGGAGTCGCCCGCCGAATGTCCGAGCCTCTTAGGCTGACCCACCATGACGACCATCAGGACACCCGCCGACGAGGCCGACGCCCGGGCCGTTCAGGACGAGTTGCGGCGGCTCGTCGTGCTCGACGAGGCGGGGCCCGCGGCCGGCACCGGGCTGGTGACCGGGGTCGACGTCGCGTACGACGACGAGCGGGACATCGTCGCCGCCGCGGCCGTCGTCCTCGACGCGGCCACCCTCGACGTCGTGGACCGGGCGACCGCCGTCGGACGGGTCGCCTTCCCCTATGTGCCGGGGCTGCTCGCCTTCCGTGAGATCCCCACCGTCCTCGCCGCGCTCGACGCCCTCACGTCGGACCCGGGGCTGGTCGTCTGCGACGGCTACGGCCGCGCCCATCCGCGCCGGTTCGGCCTCGCCAGTCACCTCGGCGTGCTCACCGGGCTGCCGGTGATCGGCGTCGCCAAGAACCCCTTCACCTTCTCGTACGAGCAGCCCGCCGACCGGCGTGGCGAATTCTCGCCGCTCCTCGCCGACGACGGCGAGGAGGTGGGCCGGGCGCTGCGCACGCAGGACGGTGTGAAGCCCGTCTTCGTCTCGGTGGGGCACCGGACCGATCTCGACACCGCCTGCGCGCACACCCTGCGCCTCGCCCCGGACTTCCGTATCCCGGAGACGACCCGTCAGGCCGACACCCTCTGCCGCCAGGCCCTGCGCGACGCCGTGGAGGGCACGCGCGGAAATTGATCCGGCGCGCGGCGATGAGTTTTCCGCACCACCCCGGTCTGTCCTTCGTACGAGCGTGGCGGCCCGTGCCGGGGGGGCCGCCACGCGGTCTCAGCGCGAGTGCGCGACCCGGAAGGTCATCCCGGCCGACCGCAGCCGCTCCAGCAGCGCGTCACCCATCGCGGCGACCGTCGTGACCTGCCCCGACGTGGGGGGAAGGTCGTCGAAGGCCAGGCTCAGCGCCGCCTCGGCGAGTATCTTCGCGGTCTCGTCGTAACCCGGATCACCGCCCGAGACCTCCGTGAACACTCTGCGCCCACCGCCCTCGCCCACGAACCGCACCGTGAACCAACTGCTGCTCCTGCGTGCCTCGCTGGGCCCGGAACCCGGCTCGAAGCGGTTCATCAGGGCCCGCCGTACCGCGGGCACCTGTGCCAGCGCGGCGCCCGCCCCCGCGGCCACCGTGCCGCCCAGGGCGACCGGCAGCGACTTGACGGCGGCGAAGTGCCGGTAGCGGAAGTCGGGGCCGTAGCGCGGCACCGCCGCCGCCGAGCGCGCCACCACCCGCGCGTCGAGGGTGGGCAGCGGCAACGCCCAGACGCCGGTCTCCCTGCTGAAGTGCGGCGTGCCCAGCGGCCCGACGGCCCGGCGCCCCACCAGCCGGGGCTCGTGCAGCCGCCGCTGCCTCGCCGCCTCCATGGTCTGCCGCCCGCGGCTGAGCGCGTTCAGGGCCGAGGCGAGCGTCCCGCCGGAGAAGAACGCGTTGGTGCGGACGAAGCCGTCTATGCGCACCGGCACGTCCGCGGGCAGTTGCCGGACCGTGAAGTACGCGCCCAGATCGTGCGGTACGGAGTCGAACCCGCAGGCGTGCACCAGCCGCGCCCCGGTCTGCCGCGCCCGGTCCTCGTACGCCACGTACATCCGGTCGACGAACTCGGGCTCGCCGCAGAGATCCGCGTAGTCCGTCCCGGCCTCGGCGCAGGCGGCGACCAGGTTCTCCCCGTGCCAGACGTACGGGCCGACGGTCGTGGCGAGCACCCGGGTGGACTCGGCGAGCGCCCGCAGCGACGCCGGGTCCGCGGAGTCGGCCACCAGCAGCGGCAGGTCCGCGCAGCGCGGGGAGAGCCGGGCCAGCCCGGCCCGCAGTTTCTCCAGCTTGGCCCGGTCGCGGCCGGCGATCGCCCACCGGCAGTCGTCGGGCGCGGTGAGGGCGAGGTACTCGGCGGTGAGCGTCCCGACGAAGCCGGTCGCCCCGAAGAGCACCACGTGGTACGGGCGTTCTGCCCCGTTCTGCCTGTTCATCGAGTCTCCGCCGTTCGAGCCGCGCCGTCGCCGGTGCGGTGGTCGGTGCCGTTGTCCGTGCCGTTCCTTGCCCTGTCCGTGCGTTGTCGGGGGCCGAGGCTAGCGCCTGCGGTGGCGGACCGGCCGGGCGGGTGACCAGCATCGGACGTCATGGGTGTCGCGCGGGGCGGCGATCGCCCGGAAGTCTGCGACCATCGGGGAGGACAGGCGACCGAACAAGCGCTTGCTTGCCCAGTGTCCCTGCGGGGCTTGTGCGCCGTGGTGGGCGTTCCTAACATCATTGCTGTTACATCGTTGGTGTCACACCGCTGGGAGAGCTGACCATGACGGCGACAACGAACGGCCCGCTGGCCGGGGTGCGAGTGGTCGAGCTGGCCGGTATCGGGCCCGGCCCGTTCGCCGCCATGCAGCTGGCGGACCTCGGCGCCGACGTCGTGCGCGTCGACCGGCCGGGCGGCGCCGGGCTCGGGATCGACCCCCGGTACGACCTGATGAACCGCAACAAGCGCTCCGTGCTCCTCGACCTCAAGTCCGACGACGGACCCGCCCAGCTCCTCGACCTCGCCGAACGCGCCGACGTCCTCATCGAGGGCTACCGGCCCGGCGTCGCCGAACGCCTCGGCGTCGGCCCCCGGGAGTGCCTCGCCCGCAACCCCCGGCTGGTGTACGGCCGGATGACCGGCTGGGGCCAGGACGGCCCGCTCGCCCAGCGCGCCGGGCACGACATCGACTACATCGCCGTCGCGGGCACCCTCTCCATGTTCGGCGACGCCGACCGGCCGCCCACCGTCCCCGCCAACCTCGTCGGCGACTACGCGGGCGGCTCGCTCTACCTCGTCATCGGGATCCTCGCCGCCCTCCAGCACGCCCGCACACCCGGTGGCACCGGCCAGGTCGTGGACGCGGCCATCGTCGACGGCGCCGCGCATCTGACGACGATGATCCACGCCATGTCGGCGGCCGGCGGCTGGCAGGACCGGCGCGGGGCGAACCTGCTGGACGGCGGAGCGCCCTTCTACGGCAACTACGCGACGGCGGACGGCGAGTACATGGCCGTCGGCGCGCTGGAGCAGCGGTTCTACGACGAGTTCATCGACCTGCTCGGCATCAAGGACGACGTCCCCGCCCGCAAGGACTTCGCCCGCTGGGACGAGCTGACGGCCGCCGTCACCGCCCGGTTCAAGGAGAAGACCCGCGCCGAGTGGACGGCGGTCTTCGAGGAATCCGACGCCTGCGTGGCGCCCGTGCTTTCGCTGCGCGAGGCCCCCGCCCATCCGCACCTCGTGGCCCGCGGCACCTTCACCGACCACGCGGGCATCACCCAGCCCGCCCCCGCACCGCGCTTCTCGGCCACACCCACCTCCGTACGGAGCGCGCCCGCGCTGCCGGGGGCGGACACCGGGCGGATCGCCGACGACTGGGACGTCCCGAGCATCAAGAGCGGCGCCGCCGCGTCCAACAGCACCTCCAACGACCCCGAAAGGCCGCTGTCTTGAGTACCGAAGCGTATGTGTTCGACGCGATCCGCACCCCGCGCGGTCGCGGCAAGGCCAACGGTGCCCTGCACGGCACCAAGCCGATCGATCTCGTCGTCGGCCTGATCCACGAGATCCGCGGCCGGTTCCCCGGACTCGACCCGGCGGCGATCGACGACATCGTGCTCGGTGTCGTCAGCCCCCTCGGCGACCAGGGCTCCGACATCGCGCGCACCGCCGCCGTCGCCGCCGGACTTCCCGACACCGTCGCCGGCGTCCAGGAGAACCGCTTCTGTGCCTCCGGCCTCGAAGCCGTCAACCTGGCCGCCGCCAAGGTCCGTTCGGGCTGGGAGGACCTGATCCTGGCCGGTGGCGTCGAGTCGATGTCCCGCGTCCCGATGGGCTCCGACGGCGGCGCCTGGGCGATGGACCCGATGACCAACATCCGTACGGGCTTCGCCCCCCAGGGCATCGGCGCCGACCTGATCGCCACCATCGGCGGCTTCACCCGGCGCGACGTCGACGAGTTCGCCGCCCTGTCGCAGGAGCGCGCGGCGGCGGCCTGGAAGGACGGCCGGTTCGCCCGCTCCGTCGTCCCCGTCCGCGACGGCAGCGGGCTCACCGTCCTCGACCACGACGAGCACCTGCGGCCCGGCACCACGGCCGACACGCTCGCCTCGCTCAAGCCGTCGTTCGCGCAGATCGGCGAGCTCGGCGGATTCGACGCGGTGGCGCTCCAGAAGTACCACTGGGTCGAGAAGATCGACCACGTACACCACGCGGGCAACTCCTCCGGCATCGTCGACGGCGCCTCCCTCGTCGCCATCGGCTCCAAGGAGACCGGCGAGCGGTACGGCATGACGCCCCGCGCCCGTATCGTGTCGGCCGCCGTGTCCGGCTCCGAGCCCACGATCATGCTCACCGGCCCCGCGCCCGCCAGCCGCAAGGCACTCGCCAAGGCCGGACTTACCATCGGCGACATCGACCTCGTGGAGATCAACGAGGCGTTCGCCGCCGTCGTCCTGCGCTACGTCGCCGAGATGGGCCTCTCCCTGGACCAGGTCAATGTCAACGGCGGCGCCATCGCGCTCGGCCACCCGCTCGGCGCCACCGGCGCGATGATCCTCGGCACCCTCGTGGACGAACTGGAGCGCCAGGACAAGCGGTACGGCCTCGCCACGCTCTGCGTCGGCGGCGGCATGGGTGTCGCCACGATCGTCGAACGCGTCTGACCGTCCCTTCCGCCAAGCATCTCTTCGCTACGGAGCAGCAGCATGAGCGAGTCCACCACCATCCGCTGGGAGCAGGACGGGACAGGCGTCGTCACCCTCGTCCTCGACGACCCCGCCCAGTCGGCCAACACCATGAACCAGGGCTTCAGGACCTCGATCGCCGCGGTCGCGGCACGCGCCGAGGCCGAGAAGGACACCATCCGCGGCATCATCGTCACCTCCGCGAAGAAGACCTTCTTCGCCGGCGGCGACCTCAAGGACATGATCAGACTCGGTCCGGACGACGCCCGGCAGGCGTTCGACGCCGGACTGGCCGTCAAGCGCGCCCTGCGCACCATCGAGACGCTCGGCAAGCCCGTCGTCGCCGCCATCAACGGCGCGGCCCTGGGCGGCGGTTACGAGATCGCGCTCGCCTGCCACCACCGCGTCGCGCTCGACGCGCCCGGCTCCAAGATCGGCCTGCCCGAGGTCACCCTCGGCCTGCTGCCCGCGGGCGGCGGCGTCACCCGTACCGTACGGCTCCTCGGCATCTCCGACGCGCTGCTCAAGGTGCTGCTCCAGGGCACCCAGTACTCGCCGCGCCGCGCGCTGGACAGCGGTCTCGTCCACGAAGTCGCCGCCACCACCGAGGAGATGCTGGACCGGGCGCGCGCCTTCATCGACGCGCACCCCGAGTCGTGGCAGCCGTGGGACGTCAAGGGCTACAAGATCCCCGGCGGCACGCCGTCCACCCCGCGCTTCGCGGCCAACCTTCCCGCCTTCCCCGCCAACCTCCTGAAGCAGACCGGCGGTGCCCCCTACCCCGCTCCGCGCAACATCCTCGCCGCCGCCGTCGAGGGCTCACAGGTCGACTTCGAGACGGCGCAGACCATCGAGGCCAGGTACTTCACCGAACTGGTCACCGGGCAGACCGCGAAGAACATGATCCAGGCGTTCTTCTTCGACCTCCAGGCGGTCAACTCCGGCGCCAGCCGCCCCAAGGACATCGACAGGCGCACCGTGCGCAAGGTCGCCGTCCTCGGCGCCGGGATGATGGGCGCGGGCATCGCCTACTCCTGCGCCCGCGCCGGTATCGACGTCGTCCTCAAGGACGTCACGACCGAAGCGGCGGCCAAGGGCAAGGCGTACTCGCAGAAGCTGCTGGCCAAGACGGTCGCCCGGGGCCGTACGACCGAGGCCGACCGGGACGCGGTTCTGGCCCGGATCACTCCCACCGGCGAGGTGGCGGACCTCGCGGGCTGCGACGCCGTGATCGAGGCGGTCTTCGAGGACACCGCGCTCAAGCACCGCGTCTTCCAGGAGATCCAGGACGTGGTCGAGCCCGACGCGCTCCTTTGCTCCAACACCTCGACACTGCCCATCACCGCCCTCGCCGAAGGCACCGCACGGCCCGCCGACTTCATCGGTCTGCACTTCTTCTCGCCCGTCGACAAGATGCCGCTCGTCGAGATCATCAAGGGCGGCAAGACCGGCGACGAGGCGCTCGCCCGCGCCTTCGACCTCGTACGGCAGATCAGGAAGACACCGATCGTCGTCAACGACTCGCGCGGCTTCTTCACCTCACGCGTCATCGGCCGCTTCATCAACGAGGGCGTCGCGATGGTCGCCGAGGGCATCGAACCCGCCTCCGTCGAACAGGCGGCGGCGCAGGCCGGCTACCCGGCGAAGGTGCTCTCCCTGATGGACGAACTGACCCTCACCCTGCCGCGCCGGATCCGCGACGAGACCCGGCGCGCGGTCGTGGAGTCCGGCGGCACCTGGACCCCGCACCCGGCCGACGCGGTCATCGACCGCATGGTGGACGACTTCGGCCGCCCCGGACGCGCCGGCGGCGCGGGGTTCTACGACTACGCCGAGGACGGCAGCCGCACCGGCCTCTGGCCGGGCCTGCGCGAGCACTTCACCAAGCCCGACGCCGACGTGCCGTTCACCGACATGAAGGAGCGCATGCTCTTCTCGGAGGCGCTCGACTCCGTGCGCTGCCTGGACGAGAACGTCCTGACGACCGTCGCCGACGCCAACATCGGCTCCATCATGGGCATCGGATTCCCCGCCTGGACGGGCGGTGTCCTGCAGTACATCAACGGGTACGAGGGCGGGCTGCCCGGCTTCGTCGCACGGGCCCGTGAACTCGCCGCAACGTACGGGGAGCGCTTCTCGCCGCCCCCGTCGCTGGTGGCGAGGGCCGAGCGGGGAGAGACGTTCCACGACGCGCGGTAGCACCGCCGGGCCGGCCGCGTCCGGCGCGGGCCGTGTTCACCCGTCGGTGAACGCGGCCCGCAGCTCCTCCTTGAGCGAGCGCTGGAACGCGGTCACCAGCGCCTGCACGACCATCGGCTGCATGTGCGCCGACAGCGACCTCATCGCCGCCACCCGCTCCGGATCCGGCTCGCTCTCCTCGTACGGATTCCACACCTCGTCCCGGAAGAGGCGCGACAGCGCGTGCGCGGCCGAGCGGGTGTGCTCCAGCAGGACCGTACGGGCGGCGAGGATCGTCTCGTGCGCGATGGGCACCTCCAGCAGCTCCACCCCCAGGCGCAGCAGCCCCGGATCGAGCCGGTAGCGGCCGGGAGCGTCCGCACGGGCGAGGACGCCCATGGCAGTCAGCCGGTCGACGTCCTCATCGGCCAGAGGGCGTCCCGCGCGCTTCTCCAGCTCCGCCCGCGTCGCCTCCTCCGCCGAGTCCGGCGCCCATGTCGCCACCAGCGCCCGGTGTATGGCCAGATCGTGCGCGCTCAGATCCGGCGGCAACTGCTCCAGATAACGCTCGATCGCCGCGAGGGTCATGCCCTGGTGCTGAAGCTCCTCGATGAGCGCGAGCCGGGACAGGTGTTCGTGCCCGTAGTGCCCGACCCGGCGCGGTCCGATCACCGGGGGCGGCAGCAGACCGCGGGTGCCGTAGAAGCGGACGGTGCGCACGGTGACACCGGCGCGTGCGGCCAGCTCGTCGACGGTGAGCGTCGGCTCCTGGTCCGCTCCGGCCGCCCTCGCGGCTCCGGCCTCTGTGTCCATGCCGACAGTATTGCTGTCTCACCAGTACTGCGAAAGACAGGGCGAGGACCGCCGGCAGCCGCCTGCGAACCCGATGGTGCGGCCGGAGCCGGTGGGGTACTGTGACCCGACCGAAGCACAGTACGCACCGAGGAGGTGGGACCCATTACCGCAGTGTCAGGCCGGGTGCTCCCCTCTCACGGCCGCGCGGTCCGTCCGACAGGCTGAGACCGCCGGAGCGCCCGTAGGCGCCCCGAAAGGTTTCCATGTCGGCAACACCCTTCTCCTCCTCGCTTCCCTCCCTCTCCGCCGTCGTCAGCCGGCTCCGCGCCGCGGGCTGTGTCTTCGCCGAGGACGAGGCCCGGCTGCTGGTCTCCGCCGCCGACAGCCCGGCGGCCCTCACCGCGATGGTGAGCCGCCGCACCGCCGGACTGCCCGTGGAGCACGTCATCGGCTGGGCCGAGTTCTACGGCCTGCGGATCGCCGTCGACACCGGGGTCTTCGTCCCCCGCCGGCGCACCGAATTCCTCGTCCGGCAGGCGGCGGCCCTGATCCATCAGACCGCCGCCGGGCGGCCCGCCGTCGTCGTCGACCTGTGCTGCGGCTCGGGCGCACTCGGAGCCGCGCTGCTCGCCACCGCCCACCGACCCGTCGAGCTGTACGCGTGCGACATCGACCCGTCGGCCGTGGCCTGCGCCCGCCGCAACGTCGGTTCCGGCGGCACGGTCCTCGAAGGGGACCTCTTCGACGCGCTGCCGGACGGCCTTCGGAGCCGTATCGACATCCTCATCGCCAACGTGCCCTACGTACCGACCAGCGAGGTCGCACTCCTGCCGTCCGAGGCGCGGGAGCACGAACCGCTGGTCGCGCTCGACGGCGGCGCCGACGGGCTCGACGTGCTGCGCCGGGTGACCGCCGAGGCGCCCCACTGGCTGGCGCCCGGCGGCAATCTGCTGTTCGAGACGAGCGAGCGTCAGATCCCGGGCGCCGTCGGCACGGTCAGGGGCGACGGGCTCGCCCCACGGGTCGTGACCTCCGAGGAGTGGGAGGCCACCGTCGTCGTCGCCCAGCTGAGAGGCGCCCGGCTCGGGGCCGTGGCGCTCAGTCCAGACCCCCGCGGCCGATGACCCGCGCGTACCAGCGGGCGCTGTCCTTCGGCGTGCGCCGCTGGGTCGCGAAGTCGACGTGCACGGCACCGAACCGCTTGCCGTAGCCGTACGCCCACTCGAAGTTGTCCAGCAGCGACCAGAGGAAGTAGCCGCGTACGTCGGCGCCGTCCTCGATCGCCCTGTGGACGGCTTCGAGATGGGCGCGCAGATACGCGACGCGCTCGGGGTCGTGGACCGCGCCGGACGGGTCGGCGTAGTCGTCGTACGCCGCGCCGTTCTCGGTGACCATCAGCGGGACGTCCGGCAGTTCGTCGCGCAACCCGGTGAGCAGGTCGTACAGTCCGGTGGCGTCGACCGGCCAGTCCATCGCCGTACGCGGACCCGGAGCCGGGACGAAACGCACGTGCTCCTCGGCGCCGGGCCACGGCGACGGCGACTCGGACGTACCGCTCGCGACCACGGTGGGGGAGTAGTAGTTGATCCCCAGCGAGTCGACCGGCGCGGAGATCGTCGCCAGATCGCCGTCCTTCACGAAGGACCAGTCGGTCAGCTCGGCGGTGTCCTCGACGAGATCGCGCGGCAGCCGGCCGTGGAAGACGGGGTCGAGGAAGACACGGTTGCCGAGAGCGTCGATCCGGTGCACGGCGTCGAGATCCTCGGGGGAGTCCGTCAGCGGGCGTACGGCGTGCAGATTCAGCGTCAGCGAGACCTCCGCCTTCGCCGGCAGCACGTCACGCAGGACGCCGGTCGCGAGCCCGTGCGCCAGATTGAGATGGTGCGCGGCGCGCAACGCCGCCTCGGGGCGGGTGTGGCCCGGCGCGTGCACACCGGCCGCGTACCCCAGGAACGCCGCGCACCAGGGCTCGTTGAGCGTCGTCCAGGTCGGCACCCGGTCGCCGAGCGCACCGGCGACGAGCCCCGCGTACTCGGCGAACCGCTGCGCGGTCTCGCGGTGCGGCCAGCCGCCGGCGTCCTCCAACTCCTGCGGCAGGTCCCAGTGGTAGAGCGTGAGGACCGGCCGGATCCCCGCGAGAAGCAGCTCGTCCACCAGCCGCCGGTAGAAGTCGAGGCCGCGCTGTACGGCGGGCCCCCGGCCGGTCGGCTGGACGCGCGGCCAGGACACCGAGAAGCGGTAGTCCGTGACGCCCAACTCCCGCATCAGCGCGACGTCTTCGGCCATCCGGTGGTAGTGGTCGGCGGCGATGTCGCCGGTGTCGCCGTTGCGGACCTTGCCGGGCGTACGGCTGAAGGTGTCCCAGATGGACGGGGTCCGTCCGTCCTCGGACGCGGCCCCCTCGATCTGGTACGCGGCAGTGGCCGTCCCCCAGCGGAAGCCGGTGGGGAACCGTCGCTCCGTCGTGGTCTCGGGGCGGGCGTCGACAGCGGTCATGGAAGGAACTCCAGAGAAGTGGGACGGTGCGGTGGGGGGAAGGGGCGCGGGCGCCGGGGAGGGGCGTGGGAAGCCCGGGACGGAGGAGGTCTTCTGTTCGGCGGCTCAGCCCTTGACGGCGCCCTGCATGATGCCGCCGACGATCTGCCGGCCGAGCAGCCCGAAGACGAGCAGCACGGGAAGCGTGCCGAGCAGCGTCCCCGCCATGATCACCGACTGGTCGTGGACATAGCCGCCGCCGAGCTGGCGCAGCGCGACCTGGACCGTCGGCTCCTGCGAGGAGAGCGCGATGATCGGCCAGAAGAAGTCGTTCCACGCGGTCATGAAGGTCAGCATGCCGAGGACCGCCATGCCGGGCCGCGCGATGGGCACCACGATCGACCAGAAGATCCGCGCGGTGGACGCGCCGTCGACGCGTGCCGCCTCGATCAACTCGTCCGGCAGCGACTGCACGAGGTACTGCCGCATGAAGAACACCCCGAAGGCGGAGACGAGTCCGGGCAGGATCACGGCCTGGAGCTGGTTCACCCACTGGAGTTCGGCGATGAGCATGAACAGCGGGATCACGCCCAGCTGCGGCGGGATCATCATCGTGCCGATGGTCAGGGCCAGCAGTGCGCCCCGGCCCCGGAAACGGAGCTTGGCGAAGGCGAACCCGGCCAGCGTGCAGCACAGCACCGTACCGACGGTGATGGAGCCCGACACGATCAGCGAGTTGAGCAACGCCTTGCCGATGTCGGCCTCTTCGAGGACCGCCTCGAAGTTGCTGATCAGGTTGGGGCCCGGCAGCAGGGTGGGCGGTACCTTCGCCAGGTCGGCGTTGGAGCGGCTGGCCGCGACGATCGTCCAGTAGAACGGGAACGCCGAGATCAGCAGGGCGACGGTCAGGATGGCGTACGACAGCATGCCGCCGTGCATCGAGCGGGGAGGGCGCCTCTTGCGCCGCTCCGGCCGAGGGGGCGCCCCCTCGGTCCCGGTGGGCGGGGCCGGCGGTGCGGCGAGCGCGGTCATCGGCCGGCCTCCTTGCGTGAACGGCGGCGCACGATCAGGGCGTTGACCCCGACGAGCAGCACGATCAGGACGAACATGACCCAGGCGATCGCCGCCGCCCGGCCCAGATGGAAGAAGCCCCAGCCCTGCTCGTACATGTAGAGGCCGAGGGTCTGGTACTGGTGCGAGATACCGCCGGAGATGGACCCCTCGAACAGCAGGGGCTCACCGAAGAGCTGGGTCGCGCCGATGGTCGACACGATGGTGGTGAAGACGATCGTGGGGCGCAGGCCGGGCAGCGTGACATGGACGAACTGCCGCCAGCGGGACGCCCCGTCCATCTCCGCCGCCTCGTACAGCTCGCCCGGGATGGACTGCATGCCCGCCAGATAGATCAGCGCGTTGTAGCCGGTCCAGCGCCAGACGACGATGGAGGAGACGGCGATCTGCGAGGCGACCGTGCCCGTCTGCCAGTCGACGGGGCTCACCCCGACCAGCCCGAGCACATAGTTGATCAGGCCGAAGTCCCGGCCGAACAGCTGGGCGAAGACCAGGGTCGCGGCGGCGACGGAGGTGGCGTACGGCAGCAGGATCGCCGTCCGGATGAAAGTCCGGCCCCGGAGCTTGTAGTTGAGGAGATGGGCCAGTCCGAGCGCCATCGCGAGCTGGGGGACGGTGGACAGGACACCGATGGTGAACGTGTTGCGCAGCGAGGTCCAGAAGAACTCGTCGGTGAACAGCGCGGTGTAGTTGCCGAATCCGCGCCACTCCATGTCGCCGGGCGTCTGGAGCTCGACCCGGTACAGCGACACGAACGCCGTGTAGATCAGCGGGAAGAGACCGAAGGCGGCGAAGAGGGTGAAGAACGGGGCGATGTAGGCGTACGGGGAGAGTCGGCGCCAGGTGCGGCGTACGGCGGAGGACCCGTCGGTCGCGGGTCCGGGCACCGGCGGCGGCGCGGCCTTCGCGGTGGCGGTGAGGGTCACGGTACGGGGCCCTTCGGGGGGAGGGGGAGTGGATTCGGGTACTACGGAACCGGTGCGGGCGCCTCTGCGGCCCGTCCGGCGTCCGAGGAGGACCTGGTTGTGCGGCGGGGCCCGGCTTCGTCGGCGCGACCGGCCGCGCGCGGGCGGCTTCTTGCGACCGTCCGGCGCTTGAGGACGACCGGTGCGGCGGACGGCCGGGTTGGCGCGGCCGGTCGCCGATGGGGCGGCTTTTTCAGCCCGTCCGGCTCTTGAGGACGAACCGGCCCACCGGGCGGGCCCGGTGCCGCGTACCCACCCGTCGTCCGACGCGGGCCCGGTGTCGCCGACCCGCCCATCGCGCGGCGTGCCAGGCACGGCGGGGTACGGCGGGGCACGGCCCCAGAGCCGGGCCCCGCCCCGCCCGTGCCGTCAGCCGATCGTGTTCTCGACGCCCTTCTTGGCGTTCGACCACGCCTTGCCGGGCGCCGTGCCCTTGCGCTCCACCTCGCTCAGCGCGTTCGTGATCTGCTGCGCGACATTCGCGTCGTGCACACCGAGCACCTGCACCGGCGCCGCCTTGGCCGCCTCACCGAAGATCCGCCCGATCGGCGCACCCGAGAAGTACGGGTCCGTCGCGTCCGCGACCTGCTCGATCGCTCCCGTGGACGACGGGAAGTTGCCCTGCTTCTCGAAGAGCTTGGCCTGCTGCTCGGGGGCGGTGAGCCACTTGATCAGCTCGTACGCCTCCTCCTTGTGCTCGGCCGCGCGCGGCACCGAGAGGTACGAGCCGCCCCAGTTGCCCGCGCCGCCGGGCAGCTTGGCGATGTCCCACTTGCCCTGGCCGGCGTCGCCCGCCTGGCCCTTCACATAGCCGAGCATCCACGCGGGGCACGGGATGGTGGCGAAGGATCCGGCGGCGAACGCCTGGTTCCACTGCGGGGACCACTGGTCGAGCTTGGCGCTCAGACCGGACTCGGCGGCCTCGACGGAGGTGTCCCAGGCGGACTTGACCGCCGGGTTGTTCTCGTAGATCAGCTCGCCGGAGGCGTCGTAGTACCGCTCCTTCTCCTGGCCGATCATGATCGAGTAGAGGCTGCCGACGCTGTCGATCCAGGCGCTCTTGGCGGGTGCCTTCTCCATGTACTGCTCGCCCAGGTCGAGATAGCCGTCCCAGGTGGCCCACTTCTGCGCCAGCTCGTCGCGGTCGGTGGGCAGTCCGGCCTTCTTGAACAGGTCGGTGCGGTAACACATCGCCTCGGGCCCGACGTCCGTGCCAAGACCGAGGATCTTGCCGTCCTTCGTGGTCGCGGCGGACCACTTGGCCTCGGCGAACTCCTTCTCCAGCTTGTCCGCGCCGTACCGCTTCAGGTCCTCGAACTTGTCGGACTGCTGCTGGGTCACCGAGGCGATCCGGCCCACTTCGACGCCCTGCACGTCGGCGAGTCCGCCGCCGCCCGCGAGCCGGGTCTGGAGCGACTTCCAGTAGTCCGCCTCGTCCTCGGTGTCGCTCTGCTTGATCTTGACTCCGGGGTTGAGCTTCTCGTACTCCGCGTACAGGCCGGCTTCCTCGTAGCCGAACGCTCCGAAGAGGTCGACGGTCAGTGTGACCTTGCCGCCCGCCTCGTCCGAGGAGTCCGACGAACCTGATCCGCAGGCGGCGAGCAGGGCTCCGGCGAGTACGACCGCGCCGAGGGTCCGTCCGGTGGACCGGGCGCGTGCGGCGGACGTCCTGACGGTCCGGCAGATGGGCATGGGAAGCCTCCCTTGGCTTCGGGGTGAAGCGAGAGCGACACTTTGAGAGCGCTCTCAGAACGTGCGTCTGGAGCGTGCCCCCACGGCTGCCGCTCCGTCAAGACTCGAACGCATAACGGCGCCGGTCGACTGACAACCGCCTTCTCCGTCAGCTCTATTGACACTTAGGTTTCAGGAGTTTTACGTTCCTTGGCATCTGAGAGCGCTCTCGGACTCCCTTTCCCCCCATGACTTCGAGGTGCCGTCGATGCCCACCTCCCGCTCCAGACCGGCTTCCGTGCTGGTTCTGGTCACTGCCATGGCCGCCGTAGGACTGGGTCCTGCCGCCGGTCCCGCCTCGGCCGCGAACATCCCTGTCGGATCGGGCAGTTACTCCGACACCCGCCCCGCGGGCACGTCGGGGCCGACGAACAACGTCGGTGCCCCGGTCACGCCCAAACTGACCGAGGCGGCCAAGGACAGGCCCCTCCCGACCAACGACTGGTGGACCTCGCTCGCCTATCAGCGTTACGGCGACAACCCGTACTCCACCCCGATGTACGGCCACCCGCTCACCTACCAGGCCACCTCCGGCGGACTGGAGGTCGGCCATCCCACGACCGCCGCCATCGTGGGTGACGGCCGGCAGTACGAGTACGCGCACAAGGCCGATCTCACCCTGGGTCTGACCGGTCTCAACTCCCCGGACACCAAGGCCGACGACTGGTCGGACTGGACGGTCACGCCGTACTGGTCCGACGGCACCCGCACGCTGCGGACCACCATCGGCCACGGCATGCCCTACGTGTACGCGAAGGGCTCGGGCGGCGACGCGCGCATCACCACCGCGTCGGCACCCACCGTCTTCTCCGACGACGGCAACGTCCTCGGCATCACCGTCGCCGGACACCACTACGCGCTCTTCGCGCCGACCGGCAGCGACTGGTCGGTCTCGGGCTCCACCGTCACGGCCGGACTCGGCGACAAGGACTACTTCTCGCTCGCGCTGCTGCCGTCCGAGGACGCGCTGGCGACGTACGCCAAGTACGCCTACAGCTTCGTCACCGGCTCCACGACGAGCTGGAACAGCGAGGGCGGCGACGTCGAGGCGACGTACACCCTCACCACCGAGCCGCAGGAGGGCACGGAGAAGGGCACGATCCAGGCCCTCTACCGGCACCAGTGGCTCAACACGACCGACCAGCTCACCCCGTACACCTACGTGTCACCGCGCGGCACGATGAAGGTGCGCGAGGCGACGTCCTTCACCACCCGCCAGAAGGCGTCCGGTGTACTGCCCGCGCTGCCGGAGTCGAGCGGGGTCGACTCGGCCGCGCTCAAGGCGCAGCTGGACGAGGTGGTCAATGCCGGTGACCCGTTCTCCGGGGCGACCGACACCTACTGGACCGGCAAGGCGCTCGGCCGGCTCGCCCAACTGGCCCCGATCGCGGACCAGGTCGGCGAGACCGCGACCCGCGACAAGATCGTGGACCTGCTCAAGGGCCGTCTGGAGGAGTGGTTCACGGCGGGCGGTGCCAGTGAGTTCAGCTATGACAACGACTGGAAGACGCTGACCGGTTACCCGGCTTCGTACGGAAGCGACACCGAACTCAACGACCACCACTTCCACTACAGCTACTACGTGTACGCGGCGGCGATCGTCGCCCAGTACGACCAGGCGTGGGCCGCCGAGTCCGCCTGGGGCGGCATGGTCGAGACGCTGGTGCGCGACGCCGCCAACCCGAGCCGCACGGACAGCGACTTCCCGTTCCTGCGCGGCTTCGACGTGTACGCGGGCCACAGCTGGGCCTCCGGACACCAGGGCTTCGCCGCCGGCAACAACCAGGAGTCGTCGTCGGAGTCCATCAACCTCAGCGCGGGACTGGTCCTGTGGGGTTCGGCGACCGGCAACGACGAACTGCGTGAGCTGGGTTCGTACCTCCTGGCCACCGAGTCCGAGGCGATCGGGCAGTACTGGTTCGACGCGGACCAGGAGGTCTTCCCCGAGGACTTCCAGCGCGGCACGGTCGGCATGGTGTGGGGCAGTGGCGGCGCGTACTCCACCTGGTGGACCGCCAACCCTGAGGAGATCCACGGCATCAACGTCCTTCCCGTGACCGGCGGTTCGCTGCACCTGGGCCGTGAGAAGGAGGCCATCGGCCGCAACATCGCCGAGATGGAGCAGGAGAACGGCGGACCGGCCGTCGAATGGCGCGACATCCTCTGGGAGTTCGAGGCGATCGCCGACCCGGCGGGAGCGAAGGCCAAGTGGGACGCGGGCCAGGCGGCGCTGTCCCCGGAGGCGGGCGAGTCCAAGGCCCATGTCCACCACTGGATCGGCACCCTCGACGCGGTCGGCGCCCCCGACCCGGCGGTCACCGGGTCGATCCCGACCTCGGCCGTCTTCACCAAGGGCGGGGTGAGCACGTACGCGGCGCACAACTTCGCCTCGACGGAGCAGACCGTGACGTTCTCGGACGGCACGACGCTCACGGTGCCGGCGCGGTCGGCGGCGAGCACCACGGGTTAGGTCCTCTCCGGCGGATCTTCGGGGATCAGCCCGTCCCGGGCCCACGGAGATCCGCCGGACAGGGCATAGGGCGGACCACACCCAAGGTCCTCCGTCCTCGATCGCCGGACGGGCTCGTCTCCGGGCCCGGCCGGCGGTCAGGGGCCGCCCCACCCCCCACACGCGGCGGGTCCTCGGTCTCAGGCCGAGGCCCGCCGCACCAGCGTGGTCGGCGTGATCACTGACGCGGGCGCCCGCGTCTCCGCGCTGTCCTTGTCGAGTCCGCGCAGCAGCAGCCGCGCCATCAGCCGGCCCTGCCCCTCCACGTCCTGCCGGATCGTGGTCAGCGGCGGGTCGGTGTCCTTGGCGATGGACTCCATGTCGTCGAACCCGACCAGCGCCACCTCGCCGGGCACCGAGATACCGCGCTCGCGCAGTACCCGCAGCGCACCCGACGCCATCAGGTCGTTGGCCGCGAACACCGCGTCCAGGTCCGGGCGCCGCTCCAGCAGTTCGCGCATCGCCCGCGCGCCGCTGTCCGCCGTGAACTCGCCCTCGGTGATCAGGCTCGGGTCCGCGTCGAGCAGGACGTCGCGGTAGCCGTCGAGCCGGTCCGTGGACGAGGTCTGGTCGGGCGGGCCCGCGATGTGCGCGATCTGCTCGCGCCCGAGGTCGCGCAGATACTGCACGGCCGCCCGCGCGCCGCCGCGGTTGTCGGCGTCCACGTACGGCACGCCCTGATCGCTGGGCGCCGACGTCCAGCTCGGCCGGCCGCCGTACACCGTCGGCGTTCCCGACCGGCGGATGATGGCCGGCAGCGGATCGTCGATGTGCAGCGAGAAGGCGAGGGCGCCGTCGACATGGCCGCCCGCCAGATACCGGGCGATCCGCTCGAAGTCGCCGGGGCCTTCGAGCAGGAGCAGCACCAACTGGGTGTCGTGGGCGGTCAGTTCCTTGCTGATGCCGCGAATCTGCTGCGAGAAGAACGGGTCGGAGAAGATCCGGATCTCCGGCTCGGCGATGATCACGGCGACCGCGCCGGTCCGCCGGGTGACCAGGGTGCGGGCCGCGTGGTTCGGTACGTACCCCAGTTCCTCGACGGCCCTCAGCACCTTGTCGACCAGCGGCTGCCGCACCCCCGCACCGCCGTTGACGACCCGGGACGCGGTGGCCCGGGAGACGCCGGCCCGCGCCGCGACGGCTTCCAGCGTGGGCCGGGACCCAGGTGACTGCTCGGGCAAGGCGGGCGCTCCTCGTCGGTGGCCGTGCGGGTGGGCACAGCCCTGTTCTGGCCGGTGGACACGTGCGTGCTTGGGAGGGACCCGGCGGCGTTACGGGAGACCGTACGGGCCGCCGGACCGGTACAGGGTATCCGCTGCCCCCGAAGCCGAGAGAGCGCTCCCAGAGTGCCGCTCGCACGTCCCCGCAGGTGCGGCGGGCGTCCGTCGGCATACGACTGATCGCGGACAGCCCTCTGTCGCACCGTTGTTCACGGGAGTACGTTTCCGCCCCATGGAGATCCGTTCACGGGGCAAGCGTCCGCCGGACCACCCCGCCGAGCTTCGGAGACCGCAACTGATGACGTCCCGGATTCGCACCCTCGTCCTGTCGGTGGCCGCAGCCGCCCTCGTCGTCCCCCTCACCGCACTTCCCTCCTCCGCCCGCCCCGCCGCCCCTGCCGACACCCCGCCGCGCACCGGCTTCGAGGAGAGCGACGGCGCCGAGTGGACCTCCCTGGAGCGTGAGCAGGAATTCCTCGCCGCCGTCGAGCGCGGCGGCGAAAGGGTCGCGGTCAGCACCATCGGCACCACCAAGCAGGGCCGCCCGCTCAACCTCGTCGAGCTGGGCAACAAGCGCTCGGTGGCCAGCGTCCTGCTGATCTGCAGCCAGCACGGCGACGAGCCGTCGGGCCGCGAGGCGTGCCTCACCACCGTCCGCGACCTGGCCTATCCGAAGGACCGTGCGACGAAGCGGTTCCTGGACCGTACGAGCGTCCTGGTCGTCCCGACCGCCAACCCCGACGGCCGCGCCGCCGACACGCGTGGCAACTCCGACGGCGTCGACATCAACCGCGACCACATCGCGCTCAAGACGGCCGAGGGCCGCACCATGGCCGCCCTCACCCGCGACCGCGAGCCCGACATCATCTACGACCTGCACGAGTACGGGGCCACCCCGCCGTACTACGACAAGGACCTGTTCGACCTCTGGCCGCGCAACCTCAACACCTCCTCGCGGGTCCACAAGGAGGCGCAGACCCTGTCGGAGGCGTACGTCCGCCCGGCCGCCCGCGCCGGCGACCACTCCATCGGCACGTACGGCATCTGGACCGACCCCGTCACCGGCGACCCGATCAAGCAGACCGCGGGCGACGGCCAGGAGCGCATCCTGCGCAACGCCTCCGGCGTCAAGCACTCCGTCGGTCTGCTCATCGAGAGCCGGGTCGACCCGAGGTCCGAGGCCGAGGAGAACGATCCCGCGCTGAACCAGCGGCGCCGGGTCGACAGCCAACTCGACTCCCTGAAGGGCCTGTTCGGCTACACCGACGAGCGCCGCGTACAGATGGCCGCCGCCACCGCGCTGTCGCGCGCCGCCGGACTGCTCGACCGCGGCGCGGTCTACCTCTCAGGGGCCGACAACGAGCCCGCGACCCCCGAGGACACCGTCGAGAACCCACCCTGCGGCTACCGCCTGGACGCCGCCCAGTACGCGGACGTGAAGGACGAGCTGGCGTTGCACGGTGTGAAGGCCCTGCCCACGCGCGGTGACACCGCCTTCGTGCCGCTGCGCCAGTCCCAGCGCAAGCTGATCCCGCTCCTCCTCGACGGACGCGCCACCTACCACCTCACCGTTGGACAACCAGTGGCGACTTGTTGATAGAAAGAGAGGCAAGTCACATGTGTGAGTTCCGGTTCGGTGGATAGTCGTGGATCAGCCCGCGAAGATCCGCCGGACCGGGTGCAAGGCGTAACGGAGCGCCGACCCACTGCTCCGTGAAACCCCGAAAGGTGTTGCCCGTGTCGCAGGACGCTCAGAAACCGGGAGCCGAAGGAGGCCCGCCGTCGGTGACGACGGCCGGGCCCGGCCACCCCCAGGACTCCCAACGCCCCCAGACCGACCGGGTGGTGTTCGGTGTCACGGCCGTCCTCACGCTCGCCTTCGTGATCTGGGGCTCGGTGGCCACCGACTCCCTGGAGGACGCGTCGAGTTCGATGCTCTCCGGCCTGATCCACAACGGCGGCTGGGCGTTCGTCCTGGTGGCCTCGGGCTTCGTGATCTTCGCCCTCTGGCTGGCGGTCAGCCGCTACGGCAAGATCACGCTCGGTGAGGAGGGCGAGAAGCCCGAGTTCAGGACCGTCTCCTGGGTCGCCATGATGTTCAGCGCCGGCATGGGCATCGGTCTGATGTTCTTCGGCGTGAGCGAACCTCTCACCTTCTTCACCGACCCGCCCCCCGGCACCGACCCCGCCGACGCGGCGGCGGCCACCGAGACCGCCATGGCCACCACGCTCTTCCACTGGACCCTGCACCCCTGGGCCATCTACGCCGTGGTCGGGCTCGCCATCGCCTACAGCACCTTCCGGCGCAAGCGGCGCCAGACGATCAGCGCGGTCTTCGTGCCGCTCATCGGTGAGAAGAACGCGTACGGCACCCCCGGCCGCGTCATCGACATCCTCGCGATCTTCGCGACGCTCTTCGGCTCGGCGGCCTCGCTGGGCCTCGGCGCGCTCCAGATCGGCAGCGGCTTCACCGAGCTGAACTGGCGCGACAACGTCAGCACCGCGCTGCTCGTCACCATCATCGCCGTCCTGACCCTGGCGTTCGTGGGCTCGGCGGTCTCCGGTGTCGAGAAGGGCGTCCAGTGGCTCTCCAACACCAACATGGTGCTGGCGCTGTTCCTCGCCCTGTTCGTGTTCATCCTCGGTCCGACCGTCTTCATCCTCGACCTGCTGCCGACGTCGATCGCGTCCTACTTCGGCGATCTCGCCCAGCTCGCGGGCCGTACCGAGGCCAGCAGCGGCAAGGGCGTCGCCGAGTGGCTCGGCAGCTGGACGGTCTTCTACTGGGCCTGGTGGATCTCCTGGACGCCCTTCGTCGGCATGTTCATCGCCCGCATCAGCCGCGGCCGGACGATCCGTCAGTTCGTCGGCGGCGTCATTCTCGTACCGAGCACCGTGAGCCTGCTCTGGTTCGCCATCTTCGGCGGCTCGGGCATCAGGCTCCAGGACGACAAGGGCCAGCTCGCCAAGGAGGCGACGTCCGAGGGCCAGCTCTTCGCGCTGCTCCAGGACTTCCCGATCGCCACCGTCACCAGCATCCTGGTGATGATCCTCGTCGGCATCTTCTTCGTCTCCGGCGCCGACGCCGCGTCCATCGTGATGGGCACCCTCTCCCAGAAGGGGCACTTCGAGCCCAGCAAGTACGTGATCGTCTTCTGGGGTGTGCTGACCGGCGCCGTCGCCGCGGTGATGCTGCTCGTCGGGGACGGCAGCGGCGACGCGCTGCAAGGGCTCCAGAACCTGACCATCCTGGTGGCCGCGCCCTTCACGCTCGTCATGATCGGCATGTGCGTGGCGCTCATGCGCGACCTGCGCCGCGACCCGCTGATCCTCCGCGGCGAGCGGGGCGTCGAGGTCGTCGAGTCGGCGGTCATCGCCGGCCACGCGCAGTACGACGGCGACTTCGAGATCCGGATCGGCCCGACGCCCGACGACGAGCCGACCGGGAACACCCCGGAGAAGTCGGCGCCACGCTGACATTGCTCCCCAGCTGTACGGAGGCCGCCCGGCCCTCGCGGGTTCATCCCGCGAGCCGGGCGGCCTCCTCCGCACAGCCCCAGGCCACGGTGACGCCCGCGCCACCGTGGCCGTAGTTGTGCACCAGCCTCGCCCCGCCCGGCAGCCGGACCGCCTCGACGCGCACGCGGGGCCGCGCGGGACGCAGCCCCACCCGGTGCGCGAGGACCCGCGCGCCCCGCAGTTCCGGGCGCAGCGCGGCACACCGCTCGACAATCGCGGCCGCGGTGCCCGGATCGGGCAGCGGATCCCACACGTGCTCGTCGGCGGTCCCGCCGAGCACCAGACCGTACGGCTGCGGGAACAGATACGTCGAACCGGCGGTGTCCTCGCCGGCCGACACGAACCACTCGTCGATCCCGGGGTTCTCGACCACCACGAGCTGCCCGCGCACCGGAAACACCGACGCGTCGGGCACCAGCTCGCGGGCGCCGAGCCCCGAGCAGTTGAGCACGACGGGCGCCTCGGCCGCCGCCTCGTCGAAACCGCCGACGGTACGCCGCTCCACGCTCCCGCCGGCGGCGCGCAGCCGCTCCTCCAAGTACCGCAGATGCGCGGGCATGTCGATCAGGGGGAGCCGGGCGCGAAGCGCCCGGCCGCAGCCGTCGGGCAGCTCATCGGCACGCGCCTCCCGCGCCTCGGGCAGCTCGCTCGCCCAACTCCCCAGGCCCGCGAGGGGGGTGTCGGTCATCAGGCCCGCCATGACGCGTACGCCGGTCGCCGCCGGATCGCGCGCCAGCGCGACGTACTCGCGCAGCGACCGCAGGGACCACGGGCCGACCAGCTCGGCGGGGTCGATCCGGTACGGCCAGAACAGCGCGCCCGCCATCGCCGACGTGGTCCGCGCTGCGGGCTCCCGCGACCACACCCGCACCCGCCGCCCCCGCTCGGCGAGCACGACGGCGCTCGTCAGCCCGACAACCCCGCCACCGACGACGATCACCGTGTCACTCATGACCGGGACGGTAGCCGAGGCGGAATCCGGTGGACATCCCCGTACACCACGAGCGATCCTCGACCCAACCGACGATGGCCCCGGCGAGCCGCGAATCGCCGTACACCGTGAACCACACGACTTCAGAGCCCCGGAGGCCGACGGCCTCGCGCCGATGACCGCGATCCGCCCCCGAACCCCGGGCGAACTGCGCCGCAGCCGCCGCCCACGCGCTCACTCCTGCTGGGACCACCTCTACGCGGCGCCTCTGTGGCCCCTGCACGGAGCCAACCTCGGCACCCTCGCCCGTACCTGCGACGCCGTCGGCGCGTGCCTCGCCCTCCCGCGGTTCCCCTGGGTCCCGGAGGCACTGGCGCGCGGCAACACCCTGCGCAGACCCCCGTGCGTCCACTGGACCGGCGATCCGCTCGGCTGGCTCGCCCGGCAGCGTGAGCGGGGCACGTACGTCGTCGGGGTCGAACTCGCCGACGAGGCCGTGCGCCTGGCGGACCTGCCCGCCGCCCGGCGGCGCACCGTGATGGTGCTTGGCCACGAACAGCAGGGCATCCCGCCCGAAGCACTCGACCTGCTGGACACCTGCGTGGAGATCCCCATGATCGGCACCGGCGCCAGCCTCAACGTCGCCGTCGCCGGCAGCCTGGCCCTCTACAGACTGGCCGGCCTGCTGTGACCACGGTCCCCACTCTTCCAACCCCTAGAATCGACGGTCTGATGACTGCCACTCTCGTCGCCAAGAATCTCGCCGCAGGACACGGCGACCGCTCACTTTTCGCCGGGCTCGACCTCGTCGTCGCGCCCGGTGACGTGATCGGGCTCGTCGGGGTCAACGGAGCCGGGAAGTCGACCCTGCTCCGGCTGCTCGCCGGGCTCGACACGCCGGAGGACGGGGCGCTGAGCCTCTCCCCGCCCACCGCCACCGTGGGCCACCTCCCGCAGGAGCCCGAGCGCCACCCCGGCGAGTCCGTACGGGACTTCCTCGCCCGGCGCACGGGCGTCACCGACGCCCAGGCCACCCTCGACGCCGCCACCCAGGCGCTCGTCGACGGCGCGCCCGGCGCCGACGACGCGTATGCCGTGGGCCTGGAGCGCTGGCTGGGGCTCGGCGGCGCCGACCTCGACGAGCGCGCCGAGGAGGTCGCCGCGACCCTCGGTCTGACCGTCGGTCTCGACCAGCCGATGACCGCGCTCTCCGGCGGCGAGGCCGCCCGCGCCGGTCTCGCGTCCCTGCTGCTCTCCCGTTACGACGTCTTCCTCCTGGACGAGCCGACGAACGACCTCGACCTCGACGGGCTCGAACGTCTCGAATCCTTCGTGACGGGTCTGCGCGCGGGCACCGTCCTCGTCAGCCACGACCGCGAATTCCTCACCCGCACCGTCACCAAGGTCCTCGAACTCGACCTGGCGCAGCAGCAGGTCAACCTCTTCGGCGGCGGCTACACCGCGTATCTGGAGGAGCGCGAGCGGGCCCGGGAGCACGCCCGTGAGGAGTACGAGGAGTACGCCGACAAGCGCTCGGCCCTCCAGGGCCGGGCCCAGACGCAGCGCTCCTGGATGGACAAGGGCGTCAAGAACGCGCGTCGCAAGGCCACCGACAACGACAAGATCGGCCGCAAGTTCCGGTCCGAGTCCACGGAGAAGCAGGCCGCGAAGGCCCGCCAGACCCAGCGCCTGATTGAACGCCTGGACGCCGAGGCCGTGGACGAGCCCCGCAAGGAGTGGGAGCTCCAGATGGAGATCGCGTCGGCCCCGCGCTCGGGGTCGGTCGTCGCGACGCTCAACGGTGCCGAAGTCCGGCGCGGCGACTTCCACTTCGGGCCCGCCTCGCTCCGGATCGACTGGGCGGACCGGGTCGCGATCACCGGCGCGAACGGCGCGGGCAAGTCCACACTGCTGGCGCTCCTGCTGGGAAGGCTGTCACCCGACGCCGGAGCGGCCTCACTCGGCTCCGGTGTGGTGGTGGGCGAGGTCGACCAGGCCCGCGCGCTGTTCCACGGTACGGAGACCCTGCTGGAGGCGTTCTGCGCGGCCGTACCGGACACCGAACCGGCCGAAGTCCGCACCCTGCTCGCCAAGTTCGGCCTCAAAGCGGCGCACGTGCTGCGCCCGGCGACGACGCTCTCCCCGGGCGAACGCACCCGCGCGGCCCTCGCGCTGCTCCAGGGCCGGGGAGTGAACCTGCTGGTCCTGGACGAGCCGACGAACCATCTCGACCTGGCGGCGATCGAACAACTGGAGTCGGCGCTCGACTCCTACGAGGGCACACTGCTGCTGGTCACGCACGACCGCCGGATGCTGGGGTCCGTCCGGACGACACGGCGGATCGAGGTCGCGGCGGGCAAGGTGACCGAGATCTGAGGCCCAGCCGACGCGAGCCCCCGTAGGGCCAGGGGCGCCTCCCGTACCCCTCGGGGGCTACGGAGAGAGCGTCCGGGCGTCGCGCGCCGGGCGGGACACGGCCCGGGCCCCCGCTCGGCGATTCCGGCGGTCCCGTGTCCGTGGTCGTGGTCGCGTCGCCGTGTAGTCGCAGGGGGTGCCTGGCCCCCGGCGTGGTTGCGGGCGGCTTGGGTCGAGTCACCGGCGGGTGGGGGTTCGCTCGGCGATTCCGGCGGTCCCGAGCCCATGGCCCTGATCGCGTCGCCCCGGCCCCCGGCGTGTCCGCCGACGCCACGGGCGGGCTCCCACCGGCCGGTGGGAGCCCGCCCGGTCGCGCTCAGCCGCCGAGCCCCGCCCTCCGCAGCGCGTCGGCCATCGCGCTGTTCGCCGGTGCCGGCTTCGACTGCTGCTTCGACGGCGCCTGGCGCTTCGCGCCGCGGTCACCGCCCCGGTCACCACCGCCCGACCCGCGCTGCCTACCGCCACCGCCGCCACCGCCGCGACGCTGCTGCGGCGCCCGGTCGCCATCGCCGGAGGCCGCGCCACCGCTCTCCGTGTCGTCGTCCAGCCGCAGCGTCAGCGAGATCCGCTTCCGCGGGATGTCGACCTCCCGCACCTTCACCTTCACCACGTCGCCGGGCCTCACCACGTCCCGCGGGTCCTTCACGAACGTCTTCGACATCGCGGACACGTGCACCAGACCGTCCTGATGCACGCCGACGTCCACGAACGCCCCGAACGCCGCGACGTTCGTGACCACGCCCTCCAGCACCATCCCGGCGGTGAGATCGCCGATCTTCTCGACACCGTCCTTGAACGTCGCCGTCTTGAACGCCGGTCGCGGGTCCCGCCCGGGCTTCTCCAGCTCGCGCAGGATGTCCGTGACGGTCGGCAGCCCGAACGCGTCGCTCACGTAGTCGGCGGCGCGCAGCGAGCGCAGCGCCCCCGCGTTGCCCATCAGCGCCGCGACATCGCTGCCCGTCGTCTTCACCATGGCGCGGACCACCGGATACGCCTCCGGGTGGACGGACGACGCGTCCAGCGGATCCTCACCGTCCCGGATGCGCAGGAAGCCCGCGCACTGCTCGTACGCCTTCGGCCCCAGCCGCGCCACGTCCTTCAGCGCCCGCCGCGAGCGGAACGGCCCGTTGGAGTCGCGGTGGGAGACGATGCCGGCGGCGAGGCCGGCGCCGATACCGGACACCCGCGAGAGCAGCGGCGCCGAGGCGGTGTTGACGTCGACACCGACGCCGTTCACACAGTCCTCCACGACGGCGTCGAGCGAGCGCGAGAGCTTCACCTCGGACAGGTCGTGCTGGTACTGGCCGACACCGATGGACTTGGGGTCGATCTTGACCAGCTCGGCGAGCGGGTCCTGGAGGCGCCGGGCGATCGAGACGGCGCCGCGGATCGACACGTCGAGGTCGGGCAGCTCCTGGGAGGCGAACGCGGAGGCGGAGTACACGGAGGCGCCCGCCTCCGAGACCATCACCTTCGTGAGCTTCAACTCCGGGTGCTTCGCGATCAGTTCGCCCGCCAGCTTGTCCGTCTCGCGGGACGCCGTGCCGTTGCCGATGGCGATCAGCTCGACGGAGTGCTCGGCGCAGAGCCGCGCGAGCTTCGCCAGCGACTCGTCCCACCTGTTCGCGGGGACGTGCGGATGGATCGTGTCGATGCCGACGACCTTGCCGGTCGCGTCGACCACGGCGACCTTCACGCCCGTACGGAAGCCCGGATCGAGCCCGAGCGTGGCGCGGGTGCCCGCGGGCGCGGCCAGCAGCAGATCACGCAGGTTCGACGCGAAGACCCGTACCGCCTCGTCCTCGGCGGCCGTGCGCAGCCGAAGGCGCAGGTCGATACCGAGGTGCACGAGGATCCGGGTGCGCCAGGCCCAGCGCACCGTGTCGGCGAGCCACTTGTCGCCGGGCCGGCCACGATCGGCGACGCCGAAGCGACGGGCGATCATGTTCTCGTAACCGCTGGGGCCCGGCTGCTCGTCGGCGTCGGCGGCCTCCGGCTCCAGGCTGAGGTCCAGGACCTCTTCCTTCTCGCCCCGGAAGAGCGCGAGCATGCGGTGCGAGGGGAGCGCGGTGAAGGGCTCGCCGAAGTCGAAGTAGTCCGCGAACTTGGCGGCGGGCCCCTCGGTGGCGTTGCCCTTGCCCTCACGGACCTTCGCCGTGAGCCGGCCGCGCGTCCACATGCGCTCCCTCAGCTCACCGATGAGGTCGGCGTCCTCGGAGAAGCGCTCGGTGAGGATGGCACGGGCGCCGTCCAGCGCGGCGGCGGCGTCGGCGACGCCCTTGTCGGCGTCGACGAACGCGGCCGCGGCGGTCAGGGGCTCCACCGACGGATTGTCGAGCAGGCCGCCGGCGAGCGGTTCGAGACCGGCCTCGCGGGCGATCTGCGCCTTCGTACGCCGCTTGGGCTTGAACGGCAGATAGATGTCCTCGAGCCGCGATTTGGTGTCGGCGGCCCGGATCCGCGCCTCCAGAGCCTCGTCCAGCTTGCCCTGTTCCCGTACGGACTCCAGGATCGCCGTCCGGCGCTCTTCGAGTTCACGCAGGTAGCGCAGCCGCTCCTCGAGCGTGCGCAGTTGCGCGTCGTCGAGCATCTCGGTCGCTTCCTTGCGGTAGCGGGCGATGAACGGCACGGTCGATCCGCCGTCCAGCAGCTCGACGGCCGCCTTCACCTGCCGCTCGCGTACGCCGAGTTCCTCGGCGATCCTGCCTTCGATGGACGTCGTCACGTTCTCCCCGACTCGGCTCTCGTGCTGGCTGTGCTTGTGCCTGCATTGTGCCGGGTGGCCGGGTGCCGTGTCGCGCGCCCTCTCGATACGGGGACGTCGTGGCGTGGTGCGACGCGTCAGACGCGGCGGGCGCGGCCACCGCCGCGCGAGGCGCCGCCGAACAGCTTGGCGACGAGCCGGAACGGCAGCGTGACCACGGTGGCGACGGCTCCACCGACGGCGCGAAGTGCATCTGCGATGGCACGCATGAGAGAAACCTCCTGGTAGCTGTGCGGGTCTGCCTTGCCGACCCGCACTCTCCGGTTTGCCGCTCACCGTCCTCGCAAACGTCAGCCCTTCCCGATGAGATCGTCCGGGAAGGCGCCGGCGCCGGCCGCGGCCATGAGGAATCCGCGTGCCAGCTCGGTCAGCCGCTCCACCCCGTCGGCGCCCAGATGCTCGTACGGGGCGCTGTCGAGCCGGTCCGTGTGCTCCTCCAGTTCGGCGCGGAGCGCGGTCCCCGCCCCGGTCAGCTCGCCCGCCCCGTCCAGCAGCCCGCGCTCCCGCAGCCGGCCGGCCGCCGCGTCCCAGTCCGTACGGTGCCAGCCCCGGGTGCCGAGCACCCAGCGCGGCGACATGCCCTTGCCGGTCGCCGTGTGGCTGACGAGCGCTTCGACCGGGTCGAGCCCGGCGGACAGCAGCGCGGCGAGGTGGCTGTCGCCGCGGTGTTCGCGCAGCAGTGTCGCCGCGTGCCAGTAGGCCAGGTGCGGCTGCTCGGGCACCGGCAGGTCGGCGTGCGCGGCGTAGAGCGGGCGGGCGTGCCGGGTGCACGCCTCGGTGGCGCGCAGCGCGAGCCGGGCCGCCTCGGCCATCTCGTCCGACGCGACGGCCTCCTCACCGAGGACGCGCCGCAGGGTGGAGTCGACCGCGCGCAGCCGGGCGTCGAGCACGGTCTCGGGCGAGGCGACGCGCCAGACGGCGGGGACGTGCCGGGCGACGAGGTCGTAGCTGAAGTTGTAGAAGGCGGCGGCGATCACACCGGGTCCGACCGCGCCCATCGCGGCGCCGCGCCCGGCGAAGTACGCGGCCCTCGGGTCGTCGATGCCTACTCCGGCGAGCTCCTTGTCGAGGTCCGGGGAGAAGTAGACCGTCGAGTGGAGCGGATTGACGGAGTTGTGACAGCGGCGTCCGGCGCGCGGGGCGAGAGTCGTCATGCCCGGTACGTTACCGACTGGTCGGTACGCCGGGAACCCCGGGGCGCGAAACGGCTCCGCCGCACGACGGCCCCACGACTGAGCCCCGCGAGGGAGCCCCACGAGGGAGCCCCACGAGGGCGGAAGCCGGGGCTCAGTCCCGGACCGTCCACTCGAAGCGCGGCGTCCTGCGCTCCAGGAACGCAGCCACGCCCTCCGCGCGGTCCCCGCTGCCGCGCGCCTGCTCGTCCCAGTACGCGTCCCGGTCCTCGCGGCCCGTCGCGTACTCCTTCGCCGCCGCCTGCGTCAGCTGCGAACGGGCGGCCAGCACCCGGGTGAACTCGGCGACCCGCTTGGCCAGTTGGCCCGGTGCGAGCACCTCGTCCACCAGACCGGCCCGCAGCGCCCGCCCGGTCTCGATCAACTCCCCGGAGAACAGCAGATACTTGGCGGTCGACGGGCCGACCAGCGAGACCAGCCGCCGGGTGGACGACGAGCGGTAGACGACACCGAGCTTCGCCGGCGTGACCCCGAACCGCGCGCCCTCCTCCGCGAACCGCAGATCGCAGGCGACGGCCAACTGGGCGCCGCCACCCACGCAGTAGCCGCGTACGGCTGCCAGCGTCGGCTTGGGGAACGCGGCCAGCGCCTCCTCGGCCCGCACGCTGAGATCCTGTATCGCGTCACCGGGCTCGCGCAGCGTCCCGATGTCGGCGCCCGCGCTGAAGGAGTCACCGGCGCCGGTGAGCACCAGGGCCCGTACGGCGGGATCGGCCGCCATCCGGGCCAGCACATCGGGCAGCGCCCGCCACATGTCCGCCGTGAGCGCGTTGTGCTTGGCGGGATGGGTGATGGTCACGGTGGCGACCCCGTCGGCGACGGCGCTGACCAGGCGTGGCGTCGCGGTCTCGGTGCGCTCCATGCGCCGGATGCTATCGGGGCGCGACGACCCGTGATCCGGAAGGTCCGGAAAGAAGAGGGCGGGAAAGCGTCTTCGCCGGTCAGTCGTCAGGCACGGTCGAACGGACCTGGGCACAATTGGTCGATAGGCGCTGACTTCTGTTCAGTGAGGCTGTCGGTGCGGCCGTGTTCCCAAGACTCTGCATCCGAAGAACAGCGCGTCGGAGCGCTGCGGAACCGAGGGTGGGTGCGCGGTGGTGGAGAGCCCCGGGAGAGTCCCGGCCGGACCGCTTCCGTACGAGGGGGTCTGGCGGTTCACGGCCCCCTCGATCGAGATCTCCGTGCCGCAGGCGCGGCGCGCCGTACGCGACCTGCTGGAGCGTCAGGGCGCCCCCGTGTCCGAGGACCTCGTGCAGGGGCTGCTGCTGATCGTCTCGGAGCTGGTGACCAATGCCGTACGGCACGCGGCCCTGCTGTCGCCCGAGGTCGCGGTGGAGGTCGCCATCGCCGCCGACTGGATCCGGGTCTCCGTGGAGGACAACCACCCGTACCGGCCGAAGGCGCTGGAGCGGGACTACGGGCAGACCGGCGGGCGCGGTCTGCTGCTCGTCCGGGAGATCACCCTGGAGGCGGGCGGCACCTACGACGTCGAGCACACGGCGAGCGGCGGGAAGATCATCTGGGTGCTGCTCCCGCTGACGCCCGACGCCGCGGCGGTGCCGGCCCGTGAGGTCGGGGAAGCCCGTGAGGTCCGGGAGGGCGCTACCAGCCCCCGGCCGACCCCGTGAGCTCCCTGACCGCCGGGCGCGCCGCGTCCAGCACGGTCATGAACCAGGCGGAGAACGGAGCCGACCGGTGCCGCTCGGCCAGCTCGTCCGGTGTGACGAACGCCGTGTCACCGATCTCCGCCGGATCCGGCCGCAGCGCCCCCTGCGCGAGCCCCACGAAGAGGTGGTTGTACTCCTGCTCGACCAGCCCGGACTCCGGGTCCGGGTGGTTGTAGCGGACCGTCCCGGCCTCGGCGAGCAGCGTGGGCGAGATGCCGAGCTCTTCGTACGTACGGCGCGCGGCGGCCGCGAAGGGCGCCTCGCCCGGATACGGGTGCCCGCAGCAGGTGTTCGACCAGACGCCGGGGGAGTGGTACTTGCCGAGCGCGCGGCGCTGGATCAGCAGCCTGCCCTGCTCGTCGAAGAGGAACACGGAGAACGCCCGGTGCAGTTGGCCCGGCGCCTGATGTGCCGCGAGCTTCTCGGCCGTGCCGATGGTGTTGCCGTCCTCGTCGACCAGCTCCAGCATGATCGATTCTTGTACGCCGTTCGGCGAGCTGCTCGCCGCAGTGACAGGTGTGGTCGGCATAGCCATCCTTCGCTTCGGTCCTCGGCCCTCAAGTCTGCCGTACGAGAGCGCCTTGTCCCCACTTCCGCGAAACGGGCATGTCCGCCCCCGCGATGTGCTTCGCGGGGGCGGACACGGATGCCGTTACCCGGCCGGTGCCCGGTCCGGCCGCAGGACGTAGCCGGTGTACCCGTACTCCGTGCCGTGCTCGCGGCGCATCGCGATCTCCGCGCGCGTCAGGGCCAGCGCCCGCGCCATGCCGGGCGCCCGCGGGTCGGCGGAGTCGGCCCGCTCGCCGAGCGGCCCGTAGTACTCGTCCCAGTCGCTCTCCGGCTGCGGATACACCTCCAGCACGGTGTACCCGGCGGCGACGGCGGCGGCCGAGTTCTCCCCGGTCGTACGCAGCGGGTACTGCTCGTCCCAGAAGGCCCGCGCCTCGGCGCTCGGCTCGGCCGCCGTCCACTCGCACTCGGTGACGACCAGCGTGCCGCCGGGTGCCAGCAGCCGCCGCCAGCGGGCCAGGCCGTTGTCGAAGCCGATGGAGTAGATCGAGCTCTCCGCCCACAGCAGGTCGAACGACCCGTCCGGGTAGGGGAGTTCGGCCATGTCCGCCGGCTCCGTGCTGATCGATCCACCGAGCCCTCGGGCGTCGGCGGCGTGCCGCAGCTCGTCCAGGAACGGTTCGTGCAGATCGACGGCGGTCACGTGCGCGCCGGCCTCCGCGGCCAGCAGGAGCGACACCCTGCCGGGACCGCAGCCCAGGTCGAGCGCGCGCGGACGGGACGGCAGCGGCCCCGCGAAGGAGAGCAGCCGCCGGGTGGTGGCCTCGGAGCCCGGCCCCTGCCGGGGCAGACCGTGGTGCAGGGAGAAGAAGGCGTCGGCCGATCCGTCGTGCGCGTGCTGTGCGTCGTTGTCGGACAACGTGAGAACCCTCTGTGTGAAGGGGCTCCGGCCGACGCGGGACCGGTGTGGTGCGACCGGTCAGCCGGCAGCCCGGAAGCTGGGCAAGGACCGTGTGCCGCGCGAGGCGACCTCCATCGCGACGGTCATCAACCTCAGCTCCTCTCACCACTCCGGGAGACACCGGCAGTCTCCGGCCGGGACTCTAACAGGGCTCCGCGGGGCGCTCCCATCGGATTACCGCCCCGCCCTCAGTGGCAGAGATTCGCCTCGTGCTCGGCGTGCCCCACCGGCTCCAGCTGGAAGGTGCAGTGCTCCACGTCGAAGTGGCTGCCGAGACAGCCCTGGAGGTCGTGGAGCATCTTCTCGTGCCCGACGCTGTCCAGTACGGACTGGTCCACCACCACGTGCGCCGAGAGCACCGGCATCCCCGAGGTGATCGTCCAGGCGTGCAGGTCGTGCACGTCGGCCACCCCGGGCAGCGCCACCATGTGCGCCCTGACCTCGGCCATGTCCACGCCCTTGGGGGCCGCCTCCAGCAGCACGTTCAGCGTCTCGCGCAGCAGTTTCACCGTCCTCGGGACGATCATCAGACCGATCACCAGGGACGCGATCGGGTCGGCCGCCTGCCAGCCGGTGGTCAGGATGACCGTCGCCGAGATCAGGACGGCGACCGAGCCGAGTGTGTCGGCCAGCACCTCCAGATACGCCCCGCGCACATTGAGGCTCTCCTTCTGCCCGCGCATCAGCAGGGAGAGCGAGATCAGATTGGCGACCATGCCGACGGCCGCGAAGACGATCGTGAGCCCGCCCTTGCTGTCGGCGGGGGTGATGAAGCGCTCGACCGCCTCGAAGAGCAGGAACCCGCCGACACCCAGCAACAGCACACAGTTGGCGAGCGCGGCCAGGATCTCGGCGCGGGCGAGCCCGAACGTACGGTTGCTCGTCGACGGACGGCCGGCGAAGTGGACGGCGAGCAGTGCCAGGGCGAGACCGACCGCGTCCGTCGCCATGTGCGCGGCGTCGGCGATCAGCGCCAGGGAGTCGGACGCGATGCCGCCGATGATCTCCATGACCATCACCGACAGAGTGATCCCCAGCGCGATCCGCAGCCGTCCCTTGTAGGCGGCCGTGGCGGTCCCCGGCGGTGGCGCGCCGCCGTGCGTGTGCCCGTGATCGTGCCCAGCCCCCATGCGGATGCCTCCCGGATCGTTCGAGCCGATGCGGCCAGTGAACTACGGGTGGGGGGTATGGAGCAACACGGCACTGAACACCGTTGTCATTCCCTCTGACCTGCGGGAATGGTCGCAGGTCAGCGAAGTGCCAAGATCGTTAACGGGTCAGTGCGCGGTCGGCTCCGGATGGCGGAGCCGCCATCCCTCCCACGCCGATTCGACCATCTCGCGTACCCCGTGCCGCGCCGTCCAGCCCAGGTCCGCGGTGATCGAACCGACCGACGCGACGGCCTTCGCCGCGTCGCCCGGCCGGCGGGACTCGACCACCGGGGGGACCGTGTGACCGGTGACCTCGGCCACCAGATCCGCCAGCTCGCGCACCGACACGCCTTCGCCGCGCCCGATGTTGTACGTCAGGTCCCCGGGTGCATCCGGTTCGGCCAGCCGCCGGGCGACCGCCAGATGGGCGTCGGCGAGATCCGCGACATGGATGTAGTCCCGTACGCAGGTGCCGTCCGGCGTCGGATAGTCCGCGCCGAAGATCCGCATCGGCTCACCGCGCGAGACGCGGTCGAAGAACATCGGGATGATGTTGAACACCCCGGTGTCCGCCAGATCGGGCCGCGCCGCCCCCGCCACGTTGAAGTAGCGCAGGCACGCGGTGGACAGCGAGTGGGCCCGGCCCGTGGCGCGTACCAGCCACTCGCCCGTGAGTTTCGTCTCCCCGTACGGATTGATCGGCACCGCCGGGGTCTTCTCCGTGATCAGCTCCACGTCGGGCACGCCGTACACGGCCGCCGACGACGAGAACAGGAACCGCTCAACCCCGGCGTCGACCACGGCCTCCAGCAGCACCGTGAGGCCGTGCACGTTCTCCCGGTAGTAGGCGAGCGGCCGCTCGACCGACTCACCGACCTGCTTCTTGGCCGCGAGATGCACCACACCGGTCACCGCGTGGTCGGCCAGTGCCCGGTCCACGACCTCCCGGTCGAGCAACGAGCCGCGCACCAGGGGGATTTCGGCGGGCAGCCGGTCCGGGACTCCGGACGAGACGTCGTCGAGGACGACGACCCGCTCTCCCGCCCCGGTCATGGACAGCGCCACATGCGCCCCGATGTACCCCGCTCCACCTGTGATCAGCCAAGTCATGCCGTCACTTTAGAGCCTGCCGCCGGGCCGCCCCGGCTGTCGTACGGTTACCGGACGTTCACCCGCCGGTCGCGGCTTCGACGGTGCAGACCGTGTGGAGTCGGATATGTCTTACGGGACCCCCGCGGGTCCCTGACGGCCACGGTTTGTGAGGCGGGGCACCGATCGACAATGATGATCTCCCGGCGGGCCGGAATTGGCCCGGCTCGCGGCGTCCGGCGCGTGAACGGGCAGTGAACTCAGGCTTCCGTTCATCCGATAGCCTCTGCCGACGTGCCGTCGGCCCGGATTCCGGGCACAGCCGCCGCGCGTCCGCCCTGTCAGTGTCAAGGAGTGAATTCGTCTGTCGACCGCCATCCTCACCGGTACGCCGGTACCCGGATCGCCGCTCGAAGGCGATCTGCGGTCGCTGGGATTCGACGTGCGCACCGCGCCCGACGCGGCCACGGCGCTGAGCCTGCTCGCCTCGGCGCCCGCCGCCGACCGCGTCGCCCTCGTCGATCAGCGTTTCGTCGGTCATCTCCACGCTCTGCGGCTGGCGTTGACCGATCCCCGCTTCCCCGCGGCGGCCGTCACCGGCGCGCTGACGGCACGCCCAGAGGCACGCGCCGCGCTGTCCGCGGCGCTGACCACCGTGACGGACGGCACGGCCACCGGCCGTACGGACACGGCGCCCGACGCCCCCGCCGTACACACCGGAGGCGCCGGTGTCGTCACGGAGGCCGGGCAGCCCGTCACCCGCACCGCACCCGCGGTCTTCGAACTCCCGCTCGCCGACCGGGTCGCCGCCGCCATCGAGGCCGACGGCACCCCCGTACAGCGCCCCGAACTCGGCTCGCTCGTCGCCGCCGTCCCGGACACACCCGCCGACCGTGAACAGGCGCTCGCCGCCGTCGCGGCCGTCGACGACGAGGCCGTACGCCTGCGCTCGGCCGTCAAGGCGCGCGACGGCTTCTTCACGACCTTCTGCATCAGCCCCTACTCCCGCTACATCGCCCGCTGGTGCGCACGGCGCGGACTGACCCCCAACCAGGTCACCACCGCGTCCCTGTTCACCGCGCTGATCGCGGCGGGCTGCGCGGCCACCGGCACCCGCGGCGGCTATGTCGCGGCCGGACTGCTGCTGCTCTTCTCCTTCGTGCTGGACTGCACCGACGGACAGCTCGCCCGCTACTCGTTGCAGTACTCGACGATGGGCGCCTGGCTGGACGCGACCTTCGACCGCGCCAAGGAGTACGCGTACTACGCCGGACTCGCGATCGGCGCGGCCCGGGGCGGCGACGACGTATGGGCACTCGCGCTCGCCGCGATGGTGCTCCAGACCGTGCGGCACGTCGTCGACTTCTCCTTCAACGAGGCGAACCACGACTCCACCGCCGCGACCGGTGCCTCCGCCGGGGGCAAGGAGGGCACGGCCGTCGTCGGCACCCCCACCACCGCCCTCTCCAGCAGGCTCGACAGCGTCGGCTGGACCGTCTGGGTACGCAGGATGATCGTCCTGCCGATCGGCGAGCGCTGGGCGATGATCGCCGTCCTCACCGCCGTGACCACCCCCAGGATCGTCTTCTACGCGCTCCTCGCCGGCTGCGCCTTCGCCGCCTGCTACACCACCGCCGGCCGCGTCCTGCGCTCGGTCACCCGCAGGGCCGTCCGCACCGACCGGGCCGCGCAGGCGCTCGCCGACCTCGCCGACACGGGACCGCTCGCCGAACTGGTCGCCCGCGTGACGCGGCGCCCGGCCCGCGCGCTGCCCGGCGTACTGCCTCTCCTGATCGCCGTCGCGGGCGGCGCCGCCGCCGTCTCCATGGCCGCCTTCGGCCCGCTCGACAGCCCCGTGGTCGTCCTCGGCGCCCTGGTGTACGTCGTCACCTCGGGCATCGCCGTCGCCCGCCGCATGGGCGGCCCGCTCGACTGGCTCGTCCCGCCGGTCTTCCGGGCCACCGAGTACAGCACCGTTCTGATCTTCGCCGCCCGCGCCGACCTCCCCGGCGCCCTGCCCGCAGCGTTCGGGCTGGGCGCGGCGGTCGCCTACCATCACTACGACACGGTGTACCGCATCCGTGGCGGCGCCGGAGCCCCGCCCCGCGGGCTGGTCCGGGCACTCGGCGGACACGAGGGCCGAACGCTGCTCGTCGCCGTGATCGCCGCCTTCCCCACGGCCGAATCCGACCTTCCGCCGGCTCTGACGCTGCTCGCCGTCGTCGTCGCCGTGATCGCGCTCACGGAGTCCATCCGGTTCTGGGTTTCCTCCGGAGCCCCCGCCGTACACGACGAAGGAGAAACCGCATGATCGGCCTCGTACTGGCAGCCGGTGCCGGCAGGCGCCTGCGCCCCTACACCGACACGCTCCCCAAGGCCCTCGTGCCCGTGGACGGCGACACGACCGTCCTCGACCTGACACTCGGCAACTTCGCGGAGATCGGGCTCACCGAGGCCGCGATCGTCGTCGGCTACCGCAAGGAGGCCGTGTACGAGCGCAAGGAGGCACTGGAGGCGAAGTACGGCCTCAGCCTCACGCTCGTCGACAACGACAAGGCCGAGGAGTGGAACAACGCCTATTCCCTGTGGTGCGCCCGTGACGTCATCAAGCGCGGTGTGATCCTCGCCAACGGCGACACCGTCCACCCCGTCTCCGTCGAGCGCACGCTGCTCGCCGCCCGCGGCGAGGGCCGGAAGATCATCCTCGCGCTGGACGCGGTGAAGCCGCTCGCCGACGAGGAGATGAAGGTCATCACCGAGACGGACAAGGGTGTGCGGCACATCACGAAGCTGATGGACCCCGCCACCGCCACCGGCGAGTACATCGGCGTCACCCTCATCGAGCCCGAGGCCGCCGAGGAACTCGCCGACGCCCTGAAGACCACCTTCGAGCGCGACCCCGACCTCTACTACGAGGACGGCTACCAGGAACTCGTGAACAGAGGCTTCACCATCGACGTCGCCCCCATCGGCGACGTCCCCTGGGTGGAGATCGACAACCACGACGACCTCGCGAAGGGCCGTGTCATCGCGTGCCAGTACTGACCCGACTCATCCCGTCCCCGGTCGTCGTCGACATCACGCGCGGCGCCATGGACGATCTCGCCGGCCTCCTCGCCGACCAGCGGATCTCCGCGTCCGGCAAGCTCGCGATCGCCATCAGCGGAGGCTCGGGGCAGGGGCTGCGCGAGAAGCTCGCCCCCGTACTGCCCGACGCCGACTGGTTCCTGGTCGCCGACGGCACCATCGACTGCGCGGTCAAGCTCGCCGACGACATAAAGGGCAAGCGGTACGACGCGGTCGTCGGACTCGGCGGTGGCAAGATCATCGACGTCGCGAAGTACGCGGCGGCCCGCGTGGGCCTGCCGATGGTGGCCGTCGCCACCAACCTCTCGCACGACGGCATCTGCTCGCCGATCTCCACCCTGGACAACGACAACGGCCGTGGCTCGTACGGCGTCCCGACCCCCATCGCGATCGTCGTCGACCTCGATGTCGTCCGCGACGCCCCGGACCGCTTCGTACGCTCCGGCATCGGCGACGCGCTCTCCAACATCTCCGCCATCGCTGACTGGGAACTGTCCCACGAGATCAACGGCGAGCCCGTGGACGGTCTGGCCGCCGCCATGGGCCGTACCGCCGGTGAGGCCGTCCTGCGCCACCCCGGCACCGTCGGCGACGACGAGTTCCTGACCGTCCTGGCCGACGCGCTCGTCCTCACGGGTATCGCCATGTCGATCAGCGGCGACTCCCGACCGTCGTCCGGCGCCTGCCACGAGATCAGCCACGCCTTCGACCTGCTCTTCCCCAAGAGGGCGGCGAGCCACGGCGAGCAGGTCGGGATGGGCGCGGCCTTCGCGATGCATCTGCGCGGCGCGCACGCGCAGTCCCAGCTCATCGCCGAGGTACTGCGCCGACACGGGCTGCCGGTGCTGCCGGCCGAGATCGGTTTCAGCCTGGACGAATTCGTCCAGGCCGTGGATTACGCACCGCAGACCCGTCCGGGACGCTTCACGATCCTGGAGCACCTCAACCTGTCCCCGGACCAGATCAAGGACGCCTACGTCGACTATGCAAAAGCCATCGGTAGCTGAACTACGCCCGGTCGTGCACCCCCCGGGTGTCAAGGACCGGCGGAGCGGCGAGCACTGGGGGGGCCGGCTCTACATGCGCGAGGTCTCCCTGCGCATCGACCGGCACCTGGTGAACACGAGCGTCACGCCCAACCAGGTGACCTACGTGATGACCGCCGCGGCCGTCCTCGCCGCCCCCGCACTCCTGGTGCCCGGGATCGCGGGCGCGGTGCTCGGTGTGGTGATGGTCCAGCTCTATCTGCTGCTGGACTGCGTCGACGGGGAGATCGCCCGCTGGAAGAAGCAGTACTCGATGACCGGCGTCTACATGGACCGGGTCGCCGCGTACCTGTGCGACGCCGCCGTGCTGCTCGGCTTCGGACTGCGCGCCGCCGACCTGTGGGGCTCCGGGCGGATCGACTGGCTCTGGGCGTTCCTCGGCACCCTGGCCGCCCTCGGCGCCATCCTGATCAAGGCCGAGACCGACCTCGTCGGTGTCGCCCGCCACCAGCAGGGCCTGCCGCCGGTCAAGGAGACCGCGTCCGAGCCCCGCTCGTCCGGCATGGCGCTGGCCCGCCGGGCCGCCGGGGCGCTGAAGTTCCACCGCCTCATCCTCGGTATCGAGGCGTCGCTGCTGATCCTGGTCCTGGCGATCCTGGACACCGTCCGGGACGACCTGTTCTTCTCCCGGCTCGGCGTCGCCGTGCTGGCCGGTATCGCCGTCATGCAGACGCTGCTGCACCTCGTGTCGATCCTCGCCTCCAGCAGGCTGAGGTGAGTGACATGCGGCTCGGCGCGGTGATCATCACCATGGGCAACCGCCCGGACGACCTCCGGGCCCTCATCGACTCCGTCGCCAAGCAGGACGGCGACCCGATCGAGGTCGTCGTCGTCGGCAACGGCGCCCCGGTCGGTGACGTGCCCGACGGCGTACGGACCATCGAGCTGCCCGAGAACCTCGGCATCCCCGGTGGCCGCAACGTCGGCATCGAGGCCTTCGGCCCCTCCGGCGGCGACGTGGACGTCCTGCTCTTCCTCGACGACGACGGGCTGCTGCCCGGCACCGACACCGCCGAGCTGGTCCGCGCGGCGTTCGCGGCCGACCCGGTCCTCGGCATCGTCAGCTTCCGGATCGCCGACCCCGAGACCGGTCTCACACAGCGCCGCCACGTCCCCCGGCTGCGCGCCTCCGACCCGCTGCGCTCCTCCCGCGTGACGACCTTCCTGGGCGGCGCCAACGCCGTCCGTACGAAGGTCATCGCGGAGGTCGGCGCCCTGCCCGGCGACTTCTTCTACGCGCACGAGGAGACCGACCTCGCCTGGCGCGCGCTGGACGCGGGCTGGATGATCGACTACCGCTCCGACATGGTGCTCTTCCACCCCACGATGCCGCCGTCGCGGCACGCGGTCTACCACCGCATGGTGGCCCGCAACCGGGTCTGGCTCGCGCGCCGCAATCTGCCCGCCCCGGTCGTACCCGTCTATCTCGGCGTCTGGGTCCTGCTCACCCTCGCCCGCCGCCCGACCGTCCCCGCGCTGAAGGCATGGTTCGGCGGTTTCAGGGAAGGCTGGACGACTCCGTGCGGTCCCCGCAGGCCCATGAAGTGGCGTACGGTGTGGCGGCTGACCCGACTGGGCCGACCGCCTGTCATCTGACAGGCTCGGCTCTGAGAGCATCGGGGCTGGGTCTGTCGTACGGATCGGGCCGAGCCCGGCAAGATCCGAACGAGAGACCTTTACTTCCGGGTCCCGGCCGTCCACGCCTGTGCCCGACCGGCTGCGCATCTTGAACACGAAAGTTTCAACTTGTGAGTGAGACAACCCATGACGGCGCGATCGCCATGAGCGCCCCGCCGTCACCCGACGACGGTCTGTCCTCGACCGAACTGGCCGCCAAGTACGGCCTGTCGGTGAGCGGTGCCCGTCCGGGACTGGCCGAGTACATCCGCAAGCTGTGGGGCCGGCGCCACTTCATCTTCGCCTTCTCCCAGGCGAAGCTCACGGCCCAGTACAGCCAGGCGAAGCTCGGTCAGCTCTGGCAGGTGGCGACCCCACTGCTCAACGCCTTCGTCTACTTCCTGATCTTCGGCCTGATCCTGAACGCCGGGCGCGGCATGGAGATCAAGGTCTACATCCCGTTCCTGGTGACGGGCGTGTTCGTGTTCGCCTTCACACAGACGTCCGTGATGGCGGGCGTGAAGTCGATCTCGGGCAACCTCGGGCTGGTGCGCGCCCTGCACTTCCCCCGAGCCTCGCTCCCCATCTCATTCGCGCTCCAGCAGCTCCAGCAGCTGATGTTCTCGATGATCGTGCTGCTGACGGTGGTGGTCGCCTTCGGCAGCCTGCCGGGCCTGTCCTGGCTGCTGGTGCTGCCCGTCCTGGTGCTCCAGTTCTTCTTCAACACCGGTCTGGCGCTGATCATGGCGCGGCTGGGCAGCAAGACGCCCGACCTCGCCCAGCTCATGCCGTTCATCATGCGGACCTGGATGTACGCGTCGGGCGTGATGTTCTCCATCCCGCTGATGCTCGCCAACAAGCCGAACTGGCCGAGCTGGATCGTCGACGTACTCCAGTACAACCCCGCCGCCATCTACATGGACCTCATCCGCTTCGCGCTGATCGACGGCTACGGCTCCGAGAACCTGCCCCAGCACGTGTGGGCCTCGGGTCTCGCCTGGTCGCTGCTCGTCGGCATCGCGGGCTTTGTGTACTTCTGGAAGGCTGAGGAACGGTACGGCCGTGGCTGACCTCGACAAGCAGGGACGCGTCCCCACCGTCATCGCCGACGACGTGCACATCGTGTACCGCGTCAACGGCGGCGGCGGTGGCAAGGGCAGCGCGACCGCGGCGCTGAGCCGCATACTCAGGCGCGAGAAGGGCGAGTCGCGCGGAGTCCGCAAGGTCCACGCCGTCAGGGGGGTCACCTTCACCGCGTACCGCGGTGAGGCGATCGGTCTGATCGGCACCAACGGCTCCGGGAAGTCGACCCTGCTGCGCGCCATCGCGGGGCTGCTGCCCACGGAGCACGGAAAGGTGTACACCGACGGCCAGCCCTCGCTGCTCGGTGTCAACGCCGCGCTGATGAACGATCTCACCGGCGAGCGCAACGTCATCCTGGGCGGTCTGGCCATGGGGATGACGCGCGAGCAGGTACGGGAGCGCTACCAGTCCATCGTCGACTTCTCCGGCATCAACGAGAAGGGCGACTTCATCACCCTGCCGATGCGTACGTACTCCTCCGGTATGGCCGCCCGGCTCCGCTTCTCCATCGCGGCGGCCAAGGACCACGACGTCCTCATGATCGACGAGGCGCTGGCCACCGGTGACCGCAAGTTCCAGATCCGCTCCGAGGCGCGGATCCGCGAGCTGCGCAAGGAGGCGGGCACCGTCTTCCTGGTCAGCCACAGCAACAAGTCGATCAGGGACACCTGCGACCGCGTGCTGTGGCTGGAGAAGGGCGAACTCCTGATGGACGGCCCGACGGACGAGGTGCTCAAGGCGTACGAGAAGGAGACCGGCAAGTAGCCGGATCCCCGGGGCGGTTCGGGCACCGGACACGCGCCACGCGCCACCCGACCCGCACAACCGAAGCGGCCCCCGCCGGAATCGATCCGGCGGGGGCCGCTTCGGTTGTGCGGGCCCTCAGACGCCCGCCGGGGTACGGTCCGCTTCGGCGGGGACGGCCGCGGCCGGTCCCTCGGAGAGGCCCACCTTCCCGTGCAGCGCGCGCAGCGCGGCCGGCGCGTACCAGGCGCCGCGGCCCAGCAGCCGCATCGCGGCCGGTACGAGCACACCGCGTACCGCCACCGCGTCGATGACGATCGCCAGTCCGCTGCCGATGCCGAACATCTGGAGGAAGCTGATCTGGCTGGTCCCGAAGGCGAAGAAGCTCACGGCCAGCAGTCCGGCCGCCATGCTGACGATCCGTCCGGTGCGGGCCAGACCCTGGGTGACGGTCGTCGTCCGGTCCGCGCCCGCGTCGTGCAGCTCCTTCATCCGGCTGGTCACGAACACCTCGTAGTCCATGGACAGGCCGAAGGCCACGCAGAACAGCAGCACGGTCATCGAGGTGTCCATCGGCTGCGGGGTGAAGCCCAGCAGCGACGACAGATGGCCGTCCTGGAAGATCCACACCATCGCGCCGATCGCGGCCGACAGGCTGATCGCGTTGAGCAGCAGCGCGCGCAGCGGCTGGACGACGCTGCCGGTGAAGAGGAACAGCAGCACGAAGGTCGTCACGAGAACCAGCCCGATCGCCAGGGGCAGCCGGTCACCGATGGACTGCCGGGAGTCGACCAGCGTCGCGTCCGTGCCGCCCACCAGCATCTCGGTGCCCGCGGGCCGGTCCACGGCGCGGATGTCCGCCACCAGGTCCTGGGCCGCGCCGGACTTGGACGCGGTGCCGGTGACGACGGTGAGGCGCTGCGCGTCCGGCCGGGCGAGGCCGGCGTTCGCCGGGCCCGGCGGCTCGCTCCGTCCGCCGGTGTAGGTGCCGGTGGAGGCGTCGACGCGTACGACACCGTCGAGCCGGGACAGTTCGCCGGCGTACGCCGCCAGCGGCGCCGCCGCGACGGCCGAGGTGCTGACGATCTGGACGGCGCCCGCCTCGTCGGTGGGGAAGTCGTTCCGGACGGCCGTCGCGACCTGGCGTCCGGCCGCCTCCTCGGGCAGCACCCGCTCGTCGGGCGTCCCGAACGTGACCCCCAGCAGCGGGCCGGCGAGGAGCAGCAGCACGGCGAGCACGGGCAGCGCGGTGAGGGCGGGCCGGCGCATGACGAGTCCGGCGAGCCTTCCCCAGAAGGGCGCGTCGGAGCGGCGTACTGTCTTCGCCCACGGCAGCCGCCCCTTGTTGACCCGGTGGCCCAGCACGGCGAGCAGCGGCGGCACCACGAACAGGGCGGCGACGACCGCGATCAGGACCACGCCGATCCCCGCGTAGGCGAAGGACCGCAGGAAGAACGGCGGGAAGACGAGCAGCGCGGCGAGCGCGGCGGCGACGGTCGCGGCCGAGAACAGGATCGTGCGCCCCGCCGTCCGTACCGTGGTGCGCAGCGCCTCGGGGACCTCCTCGCCCGCGGTGAGCTGTTCGCGGAAGCGGCTCACCAGCAGGAGCGCGTAGTCGATGCCGAGGCCCAGACCGAGCGCGGTCGTGAGGTTGATCGCGAAGACCGACACCTCGGTCACGCTGCCGAGGACGGAGAGCAGCGCGAACGTGCCGACGATCGCGATCAGTCCGATGACCAGGGGCAGCATCGCGGCCACCAGGCTGCCGAAGGCGAGGACCAGCAGCAGGAGCGTGACGGGTACGGCGATCGCCTCGGCCACGGCCAGGTCGCCGGAGACCTGTGAGCTGACGTCGATGCTCACGGCACTCTCGCCGCCGGCCCGTACCTCGACCCCGTCGCGCTCTCCGGTGTAGTTGTCGATGAGCTGCTCGGCGCGCTCCCCGCGCTCGGTCTCGTCCCCCTTCACATGGAGGGCGATCAGGGCCTCGCCGCCGTTCTCGGAGATCAGCCGCGGGCTCCCGGTGTCCCAGTAGGAGACCACGTTGCTCACGGTGGCGTCGTTCTTGAGGCCGTCGGTGATGGAGCGGCCCCGCTCGTCGACGGCGGGGGTGCCCGGCCCCTGCCGGCCGCCGTCCTCCGAGCCGATCAGGAACAGCAGGTTGGTCTCGCCCCCGAACTTCTCGTCGATCCGGACGGCGGCGCGTGAGGACTGCGCGTCGGGGTCGTCGAATCCGCCGCCGAGCAGCTTGCCGAAGGCGCCCGCGCCGAGTACGCCCATGGCGACCACGGCGACGGTGGCCAGTACGAGTAGGAGCCGCGACCTCTTCAGGGCCAGCTCAGCGATCTTGGACAGCACGGGATCTCCCATCTCCGAATGTTAACGGCGTCAACACTGACTCTGGCAGGGGATGTTAATGCTGTCAACATCGGGCAGGATGAAGCCATGGAGACCAACCGGGCGAACCAGGGGGCCAAGGCCGGCTATCACCACGGCGACCTGCGCAACGCGCTGATCACCGCCGGAGTGGAGCTGGCGACCGACGGGGGACCGGCGAAGGTGGTCCTGCGCGAGGCGGCCCGCCGCGCCGGCGTCTCACCCACCGCCGCCTACCGGCACTTCGCCGGACAGGGTGATCTGCTCTTCGCGGTCAAGATCCACGCGCAGCAACTGCTCGCGGACGCCATGGAGCGGGTCGCGGAGGACCTGCCTCCGGGTGACCATCCCGGAGCCGCCGCCGAGCAGCGGCTGGCGGCGATCGGCCGGGGCTACGTGGGCTTCGCCCTGGAGCACCCCGGCCTCTTCCGAACCGCCTTCTCCCACTCGGCGCCGGGCACGGACGAGGACACCGGATGGGGCGGTGTGACACCGCCCGCCGACAACCCCCAGTACCGCTCGTACAACCTGCTCAGCCAGGCGCTGGACGAACTGGTCGCCACCGGCCGTATGCCCGCCGGGAACCGCCCCGGCGCCGAGGCCGCCGCCTGGTCGACGGCGCACGGCCTCGCGATGCTCCTTCTCGACGGCCCGATGGGCCGGCTGCCGGCCGCGGACCGCGACGCCGTGATCGGGCGCACGACCGACACGATCGTCGCCGGTCTCCTGGTCCCCCACGACGGCCCCGAGGGCCGGTGAGTGGATCATGGGTGGATCGTGTGCCGAGACCGTGTGAAGTCCCCTCCCGTCACCGCCCCCGACCGTCGCCCCGGCCGGTGACCGGCATCGCTCCGGTCCGCCAGCGGCCCCTAAAGGTCAAACTTCTGTCAAGTCCCGCACCGCCGCGGAAGGTTGAGGTCGACCCCGGCGCTCCCGTCGCGGGTGAGGTCCCCCCGCGCGGCCATGGGTGTTGTGCAACGTAAGCTGTACCGGTGCTGATTCGTGGCAAGAGCGGCGATACGTCCGTAAGCCCCGGCTGACCCGTCGAGGGTCCGCCAGATCGGCGGCATCCCCGTGGTCAGGCCGCGCGGCGTGTCCGAAATGGGATGTTTGGGTCGGCAGTGTAGAACGGGAGACGTGACGGCAATGACGGTTGATCTCCAGCTCCGCGAGGGTCGCGCCGTCCCCGCAGTAGGCGGTCCGCAGTGACGGGCACCCCCCAGAACCAGGTCGACAGCTCCGCGCGTGCCACCCTCGACAAGGCCTCCGGTGAGAACTTCCCGGTCGCCCCCTTCTTCCTGCCCCGCGCCTGGCGCGAGGACCTGATGGCCGTCTACGGCTACGCCCGCCTCGTCGACGACATCGGCGACGGGGACCTCGCACCCGGCGGCGCCGACGCCCGCCACCTCGGTCTCGACCCCGCCCGGACGGACGACAGGCTCGCCATGCTGGACGCCTTCGAAACCGACCTGCGCCGCGTGTTCGACCCGGCGGGCCCGGCCCCCGGCCACCCGCTGCTGCGCGGCATCGTCCCCACCGTCCGGCGCCACCGGCTCACCCCCGAGCCGTTCCTCGGCCTGATCGAGGCCAACCGCCGGGACCAGTCCGTACGGCGCTACGGCACCTACGACGACCTGCTCGCGTACTGCGAACTCTCCGCCAACCCCGTCGGCCGCCTCGTCCTCGCCATCACCGGCACCTCCAGCCCCGAACGCGTGCGCCGCTCCGACGCCGTCTGTACCGCGCTCCAGATCGTCGAGCACATCCAGGACGTCACCGAGGACCTGGCCGACGACCGGATCTATCTGCCCGCCGACGACATGAAGCGCTTCCATGTCACCGAGGCGGACCTCGCCGCGCCGACAGCGAGCGCCTCCGTACGGAGCCTGATCGCCTTCGAGGCCGAGCGCGCCGGCCAACTCCTGGACGAGGGAGGGCCGTTGGTCCACAGCGTCCGAGGCAGGCTCCGGCTGCTCCTCGCCGGATTCGTCGGCGGGGGGCGCGCCGCCCTCTCCTCGGTGGCCGCCGTGGGACACGATGTACTGCCCGGACCGCCCAAAGCCACCACACCACGTCTGCTGCGTGAAGTGGGAGCAGTCCTGCGGAAATCGCACAGAAAGGGGTGAGCCGGATCGTGGAGGAACAGCCCCCCGTGTCGGCGCCGGTACTGGCCGCGTACAGCTACTGCGAGGCCGTCACCGGGCAGCAGGCCCGAAATTTCGCCTACGGAATCCGGCTGCTGCCCGCCGAGAAGCGGCAGGCCATGTCGGCGCTCTACGCGTTCTCGCGGCGCGTCGACGACATCGGCGACGGCACCCTGGAGCCCGGCGCCAAGCAGTCGAGACTCGAGGACACCCGCGCCCTCCTCGCACGGATCGGACAGGGCCGTGTCGAGGAGGACGACACCGACCCCGTCGCCGTCGCTCTCTCCGACGCGACCCGCCGCCTCGCGCTCCCGCTCGGCGGGCTCGACGAACTGATCGACGGCGTCCTCATGGACGTCAAGGGCGAGACGTACGAGACGTGGGACGACCTCAAGATCTACTGCCGCTGCGTCGCCGGAGCCATCGGCAGACTCTCGCTCGGGGTGTTCGGCACCGACCCCGCCGCGACCGGCACCGAGCGCGCGCCCGAGTACGCCGACACCCTGGGCCTGGCCCTCCAGCTCACCAACATCCTGCGTGACGTACGCGAGGACGCCGCCAACGGCCGTACGTACCTGCCCGCCGACGACCTCGCCAAGTTCGGCTGCTCGGCCGGCTTCGACACCTCCGTCCCGCCCGCCGGCGCCGACTTCGCCGGGCTCGTCCACTTCGAGGTCAGACGGGCCCGCGCGCTCTTCGCCGAGGGCTACCGGCTGCTGCCCATGCTCGACCGGCGCAGCGGCGCCTGCGTCGCCGCCATGGCGGGCATCTACCGCCGGCTGCTCGACCGCATCGAACGCGACCCCGGGGCCGTCCTGCGCGGCCGGGTCTCACTGCCTGGACGCGAGAAGGCGTACGTCGCCGTGCGCGGCCTCTCCGGTCTCGACGCCAGGAACATCTCCCGGCAGAGCGTCAGGAGGCGCCCGTGACACTCCCGCAGGGCACCGGCACCCGCGCTTTGCCGCGCGCCGCCGTCGACACCAGGGCCGCGCGGTCAACCCTCCGGACACCGGACGCGTCCCTGACCGCGACAGTGACGGGGGAGAGCACATGACGACGACGGACAGCGCCGGCTCCCGCCACGCGGTCGTCGTCGGCGGGGGCATCGCCGGAGTCACGGCCGCACTCCAGCTCGCCGACGCCGGAGTGCGCGTGACGCTGGTGGAAGGCCGCCCCCGCCTCGGCGGTCTCGCCTTCTCCTTCACCCGCGGCGAGTTGACCGTCGACAACGGCCAGCATGTGTACCTGCGCTGCTGCACCGCCTACCGCTGGTTGCTCGACCGAGTCGACGGCGCCGCGCTCGCACCCGTCCAGGACCGGCTCGACATCCCCGTACTGGACGTGGGACACCCGGACCGGCCCCGCGTCGGACGGCTGCGCCGCGACGCCCTGCCCGTACCGCTGCACCTGGCCGGCGGGCTCGCCGCCTACCCGCACCTCTCGCTCGCCGAGAAGGTCTCCGTCGGCCGCGCCGCGCTCGCCCTCAAGGCGCTCGACCCCGCCGACCCGGCGCTCGACGGGATCGACTTCGCGACCTGGCTGCGACGGCACGGCCAGTCGGCGCGCGCCGTCGAGGCCCTGTGGAACCTCGTCTGCGTCGCCACCCTCAACGTCCGCGCCGAACAGGCCTCCATGGGCCTGGCCGCGATGGTCTTCAAGACCGGACTGCTCTCCGAGCGCGGCGCCGCCGACATCGGCTGGGCGCGCGTGCCGCTCGGCGAACTGCACGACACGCTCTCCCGCAAGGCACTCGACGCCGCGGGCGTACGCACCGAACTGCGCACCCGCGTCACGGCGGTGACCCGCACCGAGGACGGGCGCTGGAGCGTCGACGTACCGGGCGAGCGCATCGAGGCGGACACGGTGATCCTCGCCGTACCGCAGCGCGAGACGCACGCGCTGCTGCCCGACGGCGCGCTCGACCAGCCCGGCCGGCTCCTCGACATCGGCACGTCCCCGATCCTCAACGTCCATGTCGTCTACGACCGCCAGGTGCTGCGCCGCCCCTTCTTCGCCGCGATCGGCACCCCCGTGCAGTGGGTTTTCGACCGCACCGACGCCTCGGGGCTGAAAGAGGGGCAGTACGTGGCGCTGTCGCAGTCGGCCGTCGCGGACGAGATCGATCTGCCCGTCGCCGAACTGCGCGAGCGCTACCTGCCGGAGCTGAAACGTCTCCTCCCGGCCGCGAGGAGCGCCGAGGTGCGGGACTTCTTCGTAACACGGGAGCGGACGGCCACCTTCGCCCCGACCCCCGGCGTGGGGCGTCTGCGCCCCGCCACCCGCACCCGGGCGGCCGGGCTCTTCCTGGCGGGCGCGTGGACCGCGACCGGCTGGCCCGCGACCATGGAAGGCGCGGTCCGCAGCGGGTTCAGCGCGGCGGGCGAGGCCCTGTCCGAACTCGGCCGCACCCACCGGCACCCGCTGCGGGAGGCCGCGTGAGACAGGACGCCGCCACGACGGGCGCGCGAAGGACGAGTACGGCGACGGCGCGTACGGGACCCATGAGTACTGCGAATAGAGGAGAGACCGTGCCGACTGTGCCCCCGGCCGACCCGGCTGTCGACACCACGGACGTCTTCGCTCTGCTGGAGCGCGGCCGTGCCCTGTCAACCCCCGTGCTGCGGGCCGCCGTCGGCCGGCTCGCCCCGCCGATGGACACCGTCGCCGCCTACCACTTCGGCTGGATCGACGCCGAGGGCCGGCCCGCCGACGGCGACGGCGGCAAGGCCGTACGGCCCGCGCTCTCCCTGCTGTCCGCCGAGGCCGCGGGATCGGCGCCCGAGACGGGGGTCCCCGGCGCCGTCGCCGTGGAACTGGTGCACAACTTCTCGCTGCTGCACGACGACCTGATGGACGGCGACGAACAGCGCCGCCACCGCGACACCGTCTGGAAGGTGCACGGCCCCGCCCAGGCCATCCTCGTCGGTGACGCCCTCTTCGCCCTCGCCAACGAGGTCCTGTTGGAGATCGGCACCGTCGAGGCCGGCCGTGCCGCCCGCCGACTCACCACGGCCAGCCGCAAACTGATCGACGGACAGGCGCAGGACATCTCCTTCGAGCACCGCGAGCGGGTCACCGTCGAGGAGTGCCTGGAGATGGAGGGCAACAAGACGGGCGCGCTGATCGCCTGCGCCGTCTCCACCGGCGCCGTCCTCGGCGGGGCCGACGACCGGACGGCCGACATCCTGGACTCGTACGGCCACCACCTCGGCCTCGCCTTCCAGGCCGTCGACGACCTGCTCGGAATCTGGGGCGACCCCGGGGCCACCGGCAAGCAGACGTGGAGCGATCTGCGGCAGCGCAAGAAGTCCCTGCCGGTCGTCGCCGCGCTCGCCGCGGGAGGGCCGGCGTCGGAACGGCTCGCCGAACTCCTGGCCGCCGACGCCAAGAGCAGCGACTTCGACAGCTTCTCGGAGGAGGAGTTCGCGACCAGGGCCGCGCTCATCGACGAGGCGGGCGGCCGCGAGTGGACCTCCCAGGAGGCCCGCAGGCAGCACACCATCGCCATCGATGCCCTGAGCCGGGTCGACATGCCCGAACACATCCGGGCGCAGTTCACCGCGCTCGCGGACTTCGTCGTCGTACGGAAGAGATGATCACCATCGCCATGCGCATACCCACGCTCACCGGAGGCTGACGCACCACAAGCCTCCGTAGTCGCCGTCCGGCGGGTCGTGACCGATCCGCCGGACGACGGAGACCCCAGCACAGCAGAGGACCAACTGCACGTAAGGGGAAGCCATGACAGCGACGACCGACGGGAGCACCGGGGCCGTGGGACCCCGTGCTGCCGAGGCGAGCGAACCGTCCGACACCACTCCCGTCACGAACGACGTCGCAGAGGCCGCACGGTGTGCCACCGCACGATCCGTCGAGCATCTGCTCGGCCGTCAGGACGCCCAGGGCTGGTGGAAGGGCGACCTGGAGACCAATGTGACCATGGACGCCGAGGATCTGCTGCTCCGTCAGTTCCTCGGTGTCCAGGACGCGAGGACGACCGAGGCGGCCGGCCGGTTCATCAGGGGCGAGCAGCGGTCCGACGGGACCTGGGCCACCTTCTACGGCGGTCCCGGCGAACTCTCCACGACCATCGAGGGATACCTCGCGCTGCGCCTCGCCGGGGACAGACCCGACGACCCGCACATGGCGCGCGCCGCCGCCTGGATCAGGGAGCACGGCGGTATCGCCGAGAGCCGGGTCTTCACCCGGATCTGGCTCGCGCTCTTCGGCTGGTGGAAGTGGGACGACCTGCCCGAGGTACCACCCGAACTGATCTTCCTGCCCAAGTGGTTCCCGCTGAACATCTACTCGTTCGGCTGCTGGGCCCGGCAGACCATCGTGCCCCTCACCATCGTCTCGGCCCTGCGGCCCGTCCGCCCCGCGCCCTTCGCGCTGGACGAGCTGCACACCGACGTGAGCCGCCCGAACCCTGCCAAACCCCTTGCCGCCGCCACCAGTTGGGACGGCATCTTCCAGCGCATCGACAAGGCGCTGCACCTCTACCACAAGGTCGCTCCGCGCGTGGTACGCCGGACGGCGATGAACGCGGCGGCCCGCTGGATCGTCGAACGCCAGGAGAACGACGGCTGCTGGGGCGGCATCCAGCCCCCGGCCGTCTACTCGGTGATCGCCCTGCATCTGCTCGGCTACGACCTCCGGCACCCGGTCATGCGCGCCGGACTCGAATCGCTGGACCGGTTCGCGGTCTGGCGCGAGGACGGCTCGCGCATGATCGAGGCCTGCCAGTCCCCGGTCTGGGACACCTGCCTGGCCACGATCGCGCTGGCCGACGCCGGGCTGAGCCCCGACCACCCCGCGCTCGTCAAGGCGGCCGGGTGGATGCTGGACGAGCAGATCGTGCGCCCCGGTGACTGGGCCGTGCGCCGGCCGGGACTCGCCCCCGGCGGCTGGGCGTTCGAGTTCCACAACGACAACTACCCGGACATCGACGACACCGCCGAGGTCATCCTCGCGCTGCGCCGGGTCAGGCACCCCGACACCGCGCGCCTGGACACGGCCGTCGAGCGCGGCGCGCGCTGGACGCTCGGCATGCAGTCGAGGAACGGCGCCTGGGGCGCCTTCGACGCCGACAACGTCAGCCCGTTCCCCAACCGGCTGCCGTTCTGCGACTTCGGTGAGGTCATCGATCCGCCGTCGGCCGACGTCACCGCGCACGTCGTGGAGATGCTGGCGTACGAGGGCCTGGCCCAGCACCCCGACACCCGGCGCGGTATCCAGTGGCTGCTCACCGAACAGGAGGCCGACGGCTCCTGGTTCGGCCGCTGGGGCGTCAACTACGTGTACGGGACGGGCTCCGCCGTACCGGCACTCGTCGCGGCCGGGATCCCCGCCTCTCACCCCGCCATCCGCCGCGCCGTCGGCTGGCTCGGATCCGTACAGAACGACGACGGGGGCTGGGGCGAGGACCTGCGCTCGTACCGCGAGGAGAAGTGGATCGGGCACGGCTCGTCGACCGCCTCGCAGACCGCGTGGGCGCTGCTCGCGCTGCTCGCCGCCGGGCGGCGCGAGACGCCGGCCGTCGAACGGGGCGTGGCCTGGCTCGCGGCGGCCCAGCGGGAGGACGGCTCCTGGGACGAGCCGTACTTCACCGGCACCGGCTTCCCGTGGGACTTCTCCATCAACTACCACCTCTACCGGCAGGTGTTCCCGCTCACGGCGCTCGGCCGGTACGTCAACGGGGAGCCGAGTCCGGACCGTACGCCGGCCCGCGCCGAGCGGCTGGGCGCGGGCCGGACGGGGAGCGTCAAGGAGCGACGGCCGGACACCCGGTCGGCGGACAGCCGGGTGGACAGCCACAAGGGGGCCTGATGGACTCTCCCGCCGACGGAGCCGGCGGCCCGGCCGTCACCCCGCTGCTGATCGCCTGCGCGCTCGGCATCGAGCAGGTGGCCCTGCGCAGCGCGCTGCGGAAGGATCGGCCGGGCCGGGCCGACCGGAGCGGCCGGACACCCGACGCCGGGCCCGTCACCGTGCTCCGTACGGGCATGGGCCCCGAGAACGCCGAGCGTGCGATCGTGCGCGCGCTCGGCACGGACCGGAACAGGTCCGCGGCCGTCATCGCGTCCGGATTCTGCGCCGGACTGGCCCCCGGCATGAACCCGGGGGACCTGGTCGTCGCCGACGAGACCCGGGGCCCCCACGGCTCGACGCCCTGCACGGGAACGGCGCTGCTCGTGGAGGCGCTGTCCCGGACGCTGCCCGGACGTACGGTCCACACCGGCCCGCTCACCGGGTCCGACCATGTGGTGCGCGGCCTTGAGAGGGCCGGACTGCGCGCCACGGGAGCCGTCGCCGTGGACATGGAGTCCGCCGCCACACTGCTCGGCGCACTGGGCACCGGATCACGCCCGGTTGCCGCCGTACGGGTGGTCGTGGACGCCCCTGGGCACGAGCTAGTCCGAATTGGTACGGTTCGCGGTGGAATATCGGCTTTCCGTGTCCTTCGTGCCGTCATTCCGGCTTTTCTTGAATGGCACCGTTCTTTGCTGCTCCCCAGGAGGTGAGCTAGATGGCCATGCCGCTCCGTCAGACCATCAGGGTCGGGACGTACCTCGTCGAACAGAAACTCCGCAGGCGTGAGAAGTTCCCACTCATCGTCGAGCTCGAACCGCTCTTCGCCTGCAATCTCGCCTGTGAGGGCTGCGGCAAGATCCAGCACCCGGCCGGGGTCCTGAAGCAGCGCATGCCCGTGGCCCAAGCGGTGGGGGCGGTGCTCGAATCCGGGGCACCGATGGTCTCCATCGCCGGCGGCGAGCCGCTGATGCACCCTCAGATTGACGAGATCGTCCGGCAGTTGGTGGCGAAGAAGAAGTACGTCTTCCTCTGCACCAACGCGCTGCTGATGCGCAAGAAGATGGACAAGTTCACGCCGTCGCCGTACTTCGCGTTCGCCGTGCACATCGACGGCCTGCGCGACCGCCACGACGAGTCCGTCGCCAAGGAAGGGGTCTTCGACGAGGCCGTGGAGGCCATGAAGGAGGCCAAGAAGCGGGGCTTCCGGGTCACCACCAACTCCACCTTCTTCAACACCGACACCCCGCAGACCATCATCGAGGTTCTCAACTACCTCAACGACGACCTGAAGGTCGACGAGATGATGATCTCGCCCGCCTACGCCTACGAGAAGGCGCCCGACCAGGAGCACTTCCTGGGCGTCGACCAGACGCGGGAGCTGTTCAAGAAGGCGTTCGCCGGCGGTAACAGAGCCCGCTGGCGGCTGAACCACTCCCCGCTCTTCCTGGACTTCCTGGAGGGCAAGGCCGACTTCCCGTGCACGGCCTGGGCCATTCCCAACTACTCGCTCTTCGGCTGGCAGCGCCCCTGCTACCTGATGAGCGACGGGTACGTTCCGACGTACCGGGAACTGATCGAGGAGACCGACTGGGACAAGTACGGCCGGGGCAAGGACCCGCGCTGCGCCAACTGCATGGCGCACTGCGGCTACGAACCGACGGCCGTACTCGCCACCATGGGCTCCCTCAAGGAGTCGCTGCGAGCGGTTCGCGAGACGGTCTCCGGAAGCAAGTAGACCGGCGGCCCGTGACGTCATGGCCACCGGAAGGACGGCGGCGCCCGTCGCCGCCGTCCTTCCGGCGCCCCGACCGGCGAGCACAGCTCCGGGAGGAGAACACACGATGACGGAGTCCAGCGAGAGCGGCACGGGACGCGGCGGCGTCCCCCGGGCGGCGGGACAGCGGGAGCCGGGCACGCCGGGCAAGGGCTTCGACCTCACGAAGCTCCTCGCCGAACGCGGCGGCGAGCGCTACGAGTTGCACACCGCCCACCTCAACCACCAACTCCCGCGCATGCTGCGGACCATCGGCTTCGACAAGGTCTACGAACGCGCCGAGGGCGCCTACTTCTGGGACGCCGAGGGCAACGACTACCTCGACATGCTCGCCGGCTTCGGCGTCATGGGCATCGGCCGCCACCACCCCGTCGTACGCGAGGCCCTCCACGACGTCCTCGACGCCTCGCTCGCCGATCTCACCCGCTTCGACTGCCAGCCGCTGCCCGGCCTGCTCGCGGAGAAGCTGCTCGCGTACAGCCCCCACCTGGACCGGGTCTTCTTCGGCAACAGCGGAACCGAAGCCGTCGAGACCGCCCTGAAATTCGCCCGGTACGCCACCGGCAAACCCAGGATCCTCTACTGCTCCCACGCCTTCCACGGTCTCACCACCGGCTCGCTCTCGGTCAACGGCGAGGCCGGCTTCCGCGACGGCTTCGCACCGCTGCTCCCCGACACCGCGCTCGCACTCGGTGATCTCGACTCACTGGAAAGGGAGTTGAAGCGCGGCGACGTCGCGGGCTTCGTCGTCGAACCGATCCAGGGCAAGGGCGTGCGCGCGACGCCGTCCGGCTTCCTGCGCGCGGCACAGGAGTTGCTGCACCGGCACAAGGCGCTGCTCATCGCCGACGAGGTGCAGACCGGACTCGGCAGGACCGGGGACTTCTACGCCTACCAGCACGAGGAAGGCGTCGAGCCGGACCTGGTGTGCGTCGCGAAGGCGCTCTCCGGCGGCTACGTGCCCGTCGGCGCCACCCTCGGCAAAAACTGGATCTTCAGACGGGTCTACTCCTCCATGGACCGGGTGCTGGTCCACTCGGCCAGCTTCGGGTCCAACGCGCAGGCGATGGCCGCGGGGCTCGCCGTCCTGTCGGTGATCGAGGACGAGCGGATCGTCGCCAACGCCAGGACGACCGGCGATCTGCTCCGGTCGCGGCTGGCGGCGCTGGTCGACCGGTACGAGTTCCTGAGCGAGGTGCGCGGCCGGGGGCTGATGATCGGTATCGAGTTCGGGAGGCCGGCGTCGATCGGACTGCGCGGCCGCTGGACGATGCTCCAGGCGGCCCGGAAGGGTCTCTTCGCGCAGATGGTCGTGGTGCCGCTCCTCCAGAAGCACCGCATCCTCACCCAGGTCTCCGGGGACGAGCTGGAAGTGATCAAACTGATTCCGCCGCTGACCATCGGGGAGCGGGAGGTCGACCGCTTCGTGACGGCGTTCACGGCCGTCATGGACGACGCACACAAGGGCGGCGGGCTGATGTGGGACTTCGGCAGGACGCTCGTGAAGCAGGCGATCGCCAACCGTTGAGCGCGTTTGCCTCTGAGGCAAGAGATTTGCCTCAGAGGAACATTGCTGGCGCAATGGAGGCATGGACACCCCAGCCGCCACCAGTGGGCACGACCCCGAGACAGAGGCCCTGCCGGACGTCGCGCCACAGCTGCGCGAGCTGCGCCGCGGCCGTGGCCTCACCCTGGAGGCCGCCGCCGCACGGGCCGGGCTCTCCCCGGCCCATCTCTCCCGGCTGGAGACCGGGCGCCGCCAGCCCTCACTGCCGATGCTGCTCGGACTCGCGCGCGTCTACGGTACGACGGTCTCCGAGCTGCTGGGCGAGGAACCGCCCGAACGCGATCCCGTCATCCGCGCCGCACGCGCGGAACCGGTGGAGGCCGACGGCTGGATCTACCGCCAGGCCGGCAGCTCCTCCGGCCGCGCGATGCAGCCGCTGCGGGTGACGGTGCCCTACGGGGCGCAGGGCGACCTCGTCCGCGTCCACCCGGGGGAGGAGTGGATCCATCTCCTTCAGGGGCGGCTCCGGCTCGGCCTCGGCGACGCCGTCCATGTGCTCGACCCGGGCGACAGCGCCCACTTCGACTCGATGACACCGCACCGTCTCGCGGCGGTCGGCCCCGACGGCGCCGAGCTGCTGTTCGTGCACACCCTGCTGATCAGCCCGACCACCGAGCTGTGCCTGCCGGGCGGGGCCCACCGCCGCTGATCCGCCCTCGGTTCCGACCAGATGAGAGAGGCCACCACCGTGCCCGACAACCCCGTGGACCCCGCCGCCGCGCGCGAACCGGAGGCGACCGCCGAGACTCCCGTCAAGCCCGTCATGGACGAGGAGCGCAACTTCCCGCGCGGCCTCGCCATCCGGCTGTTCGCCTACCTCGTGGCCGGCCATGTCCTGGCCGGTTTCCTCTACCTGCTCTTCGAGGCGGGCGCGCAGGGGCGCTGAGGGCGTCCCGGGCGGCCCGGACGAGCTACCCCTCGTCGACCAGACGGCCGCGCAGCCGTTCGCGCGTCGCGTCCGTCAGGCCCAGGCCGTCCGTGAGATACCGGTCGATGCTGCCCCACGTCTCCTCCATCGTCGTGAAGGCCGTTTCGAGGTACTCGGCGCGCGCGTCGAAGAGCGGCGCCAGCAGCTCCATCACCTCCGGCGAAGTGCCGCCGGGCGTCGTGTCGCTGCGGCGTACCCGGTACCTGCGGTGCGGCTCGTTCGACTTCAGATAGTCCGCCTCGATCGCCTCCCGCTCCACCCCCACGGCGAGCAGCGACACGGCGATGGAGAGCCCGGCCCTGTCCTTGCCCGCCGCGCAGTGCATCAGGGCGGGCAGGCTCTCCTCGGCCAGGGCGTGCAGCACGCGCCGGTGCTCGGCGGTGCGGTCCAGAATGATCGAACGGTACGAAGCGGACATCCGGGCCACACCCTTGCCGTCGGCGAGGATCGACCTGAGCTGGTCCAGATCCCCGTCGCGGACCATCTTCCAGAACTCGGTCCCGTCGGCCGGGTCGGTGAGCGGAATGTTCACATTGCGTACGCCGATGAGCTCGACGTCCAGGCCGTCCAGCTTCTGATCGGCCGCGTTGCGGAAGTCGAAGACCGTATGCAGATCCAGTGACGTCAGGAACGCCGCGTCCTCGGCCGTGGCGTGCGCGAGGTGGCCGCTGCGGAAGAGCCGGCCGTACCGTACGCGCCGTCCGTCGGAGGTCGGCAGACCGCCCACGTCGCGGAAGTTGCGTACACCGGCCAGTTCGGGCTCGGTCGGCGGGACCGGCTGCGGCACCTCGTGCGTCACGTGAGCTCCTCCGCGTCTGCCGCCGGCGCTCGTCGCCGACGCTGTCGCGCTCCGACTTTACGACATCCCCTCCCGCTGAAATCGCTTCACGATTGCGGCTTCTGTCCATATTGGGCTATTGCGCACAACGTGCCCTGTTCGCGGGCGAGATGGGGGCATATCGTCCTCGGCTGGTGAGCCAGATCATATCCGTGACGGTGTGTGGCGGCGCCGGGAAGGGGAATTGGGGCGGCGCAGGGAATTCGAAGATCCGTAATCCACGCAGGGTGACCGCTCGCGGAGCCCGATATTCCCGGACGGATTGCCCGGGGAATACGACGGCTTGTACGGGTCGGTCCACCCGGCTTACGGTCACCGCAATCCGAGCGGATCGCCGAATCCTGCCGCCGTTCGGAATCCTCATCCACCCAGCAATCATCCACGTGTGGCAGGAGCGGGGGACCCAGGTAGTACGCCGGTCCGGACTTCCGGACGGCTCGGGGTGAAGTCGCGTCACGGCGCGGCCGGGCATCTCCAGCCCGAACCCGACAGCTCACCTCGTAGGCGCCGGAGAGGAATCCGCCATGCCCGGAAAGGGTAAGCACCGCCGTCCGAGGACCAACCCGATCACCCGCGGATTCGTCGCCGCCGGAACGGGTGGCGCCGCCATCGCAATTCCGCTCATCGGTGCCACCGGCGCGCACGCCGCCGAGCAGGCCGCCCCGTCCGTGGCGCCGGAGCGCACCGTGTCCGCCGCGCACGCCGCTCCCACCGCCCAGACGGCCAAGCAGGCCGCCACCGCCAAGACCGTGAAGACGTACTCGGTCAAGGCGGGCGACTACCTCGCCAAGGTCGCCGCGACGCAGAAGGTCAGCGGCGGCTGGCACAAGCTGTACAAGGACAACCGCGAGGCCGTCGGCGACGACCCGTCGCTGATCCACCCGGGTCTGAAGCTCACCATCGGCGCGAAGAGCAAGGCGTCCTCCGAGGGCAAGGCCGAGGCCACCCCGAAGAAGCCCGCCCCCGCGAAGCCCGCCCCGGCCGAGCCCGCCCCGAAGGCCGACACCACCTCGGCGAACGAGCCGGCGGCGCAGAGCAGCGGCTCCGGCTACACCGCGCCCGTCGACGGCGCGACCACCACCACCGCCTACCGCGCGGCGGGCGGCAGCTGGGCCAGCGGCTACCACACCGGTGTGGACTTCGCGGCTGCCTCGGGCACCACCGTCAAGGCGGTCGGCCCCGGTACCGTCGTCTCGGCCGGCTGGTCCGGGTCGTACGGCAACGAGGTCGTCATCCAGCACGACGACGGCCAGTACTCGCAGTACGCCCACCTGTCCTCGCTCGCCGTCTCGGCGGGCCAGACCGTCGCCGGCGGCGACCAGATCGGTCTCTCCGGTTCCACCGGCAACTCCACCGGCCCGCACCTGCACTTCGAGATCCGTACCGGCCCGAGTTACGGATCGGACGTCGACCCGCTGGCGTACCTGCGCGAGCACGGCGTTTCCATCTGACCGGTTCGACCTCACAGCAAATGGCCGTTGGCCGGCACCCCGGGTGCCGGCCAACGGCCATTCCCCTATTCCGGCTTGAACTAATTTTGACCGGTGGTGTTTCTCACCGGCGTCAACCCCTCCTTACGGTCGCGTAGGCCACATACGCGGGTGAAGGATGTTCCGCTGTGGCTGACGATTCGAGAAGAGAAACCAGAAGTCCCTTCGGGTCGTACGCCGCCATCGGTGACAGTTTCACCGAAGGCGTCGGCGATCCCGGTCCGGGCGGAGTCTTTGTCGGCTGGGCCGACCGGCTCGCCGTACTGCTCGCCGACCGGACACCCGACGGGGCGGCCGTCGACGACCCGGACCACGGGTCGTTCCGGTACGCCAATCTCGCCGTACGAGGACGGCTGCTCGACCAGATCGTGGCCGAGCAGATCCCGCGCGCCAAGCAACTCGCCCCGGACCTGGTGACGTTCTGCGCGGGCGGCAACGACATCATCCGGCCCGGCAGCGACCCCGACGACGTCGCCGAACGCTTCGAACGGGCGCTGGCGGACCTGACGAGCGTGGTCGGCACGGTCATGGTCCCGACCGGGTTCGACACCCGCGGCGTCCCGGTGCTGCGCCATCTGCGCGGCAAGATAGCCACGTTCACCGCGCACGTCCGCTCCATCGCCGACCGCTACGAATGCCCGGTCCTGGACCTGTGGTCCCTCCGGTCCGTCCAGGACCGCCGCGCCTGGGAGGGCGACCGGCTGCACCTGTCCCCGGAGGGCCACACCCGCGTGGCCCTGCGCGCGGCCCAGGTCCTCGGCCTCGACGTCCCGGCCGACCCCGACCAGCCGTGGCCGCCGCTGCCCCCGCGCGGCACGCTGGAGGTGCGCCGCGACGACATGCAGTGGGCGCGCGAATACCTCGTCCCCTGGATCGGCCGCCGCCTGCGCGGCGAGTCCTCCGGCGACCACACGGTCGCCAAGCGCCCGGACCTGCTGCCGCTGATGCGTCACTGACACCGCGTCACCAGCCACGCGTCACCGCGCGGCCGGTATCCGTTCCAGGACGCCGCCCGCGAACACGTCGTACAGCGGCAGTGTCTCCAGATGGACGTAGCCGATGTGGCAGTCGCAGGCCGCCAGCGGGCACGCCCGCGGTTTCAGGGCCGTGCGGTACGAGCCGTCGTAGAGGTTGCCCAGCTCCGCCGGGACGAAGTGGCAGCGACGGACCGTGCCTTCGCCGTCCACCGAGATCACCGATTCACCCGTCCGGCACGGGAGACCGGCCGAGCGGTGGGGGTGGCGGCTGTACGGGAACAGAGGATCGACCGACGTCCATTCGGCGGCCTCCGGGTCCGAATAGGTGCGGCCCTCCGCCGCGTTGACCCACAGATAGACATGTTCGGGGAGGTCGGCGCGGAGGCGGCGGGCCCGGTCGAGGTGGTCGGGGAAGCCCACGATGCCGACGCTGAAGCGGATGCCCGCGGCGCCCAGCTCACGGCACTTGGTGAGGAAGCGGTCGTACGGAGTCTGACCCGGGTGGTACGTGCACCACAGGGCCACCTTGGCCGGGTCCGCGGACTTCAGCCAGTCGGTGCGGCAGCTGAGGTTCGTCTGGATGGCGACCCGCGCGACGTGCGGGAGGTGGGAGAGGTCGGTGAGCGCGCGCCGGTACCAGGAGCGGGTGAGGCCCTCGCCCCACGGGGTGAACAGCACCGACAGCCGGTCGTCCGTCCGCTCCGCGGCCCAGGCCGTGAAGCGTTCCAGCGCGGCGCGGTCCGCGCGCAGTTGGTCCGGGCCGTCGCGGCGCTTGGCGAACGGGCAGTAGGGGCAGTCGTAGTCGCAGGACGCGAGGGGGCCGCGGTAGAGGATCGTCAGGTCCACGTCTGTCTCACTTCAGTTCGTACGACGCCATCGCCGCCCGGACGGCGGGGGAGAACAGCGCCGGACCCAGCGCGTCCGAGTGGGCCAGGCCCTCGGGCGAGAGCCGCAGCAGGCCGGGTCCGGCCTCCGCGTCGAGCCAGCCGAGCCCGGCGAAACGGTTCAGCTCGGCGGGGAAGTCCTCGTCGGGGCCGCTGCCGAACCGCTCGCGGTAGTCGGCCACCGCCATGCCCTCGGCCTGGAGCAGCGACTGGAGCAGATGACGCCGACGCGCCTCGTCCGCGTCGACCGCGCGCCCCACCTCGGCGCGGGAGAAGTCCTCGGTGGCCGTGTACGCGTCGATGATCGTGCGTATCTCGCGCATCCCGACCGCGTAGTCGAAGGAGTAGTGCAGCTCCGAGGTGTACGAGCGGGCGCCGCAGCCGAGGCCGATCATGCCGTCGGTCTGGCACGCGTAGTCGTCCGCACCTTCGCGCGGCGCGCCCGGCAGCCGGAACATCCGCATCGACACCTGCTCGTAGCCCTGGGCGAGGAGATGGTCCCGCCCCTGGCGGTACAGCTCCAGCCGCTGGGCGTCCCAGCCGGCCTCGCTCGGGTGGGCGCGCCTGCCGAGCGGGGTCAACGGCCGGGCGTACAGCGGGTAGAGATACAGCTCTTCGGGCCGCCAGGCGAGCGCCGCGTCGAGCGAGAGCCGCCAGGACCGGGGTGTCTGGCCGTCGATGCCGTAGATGAGGTCGATGTTGAGGACCGGGATCCGCGCGTCCCGGATCCGGCCGAGGGCCGCCTCGACGTCGGACCGCCGCTGCGGGCGCACCGCCGCCCTCGCCTCCTCCTCGACGAAGCTCTGCACGCCGATGCTCAGCCGCGTCGCCCCCCGGTCGGCCAGCACCGACAGCCGGTCGGCCGTCGCGGTCGACGGCGACGTCTCGACGGAGAGCGGACCGGCCCGCAGATCGGCGCCCATCCGCTTCTCGGCGATGTCGCACAGCCGCTCGAGCTCGCCGGCCGTGAGGAAGGTGGGCGTGCCGCCGCCGAAGGCCGCCGCCGCGAAGCGCACCGCGCCCGCGTCGCCGTTCGTGTCCCTGTCCGTGCCCGGAGCGGGGTCCGCGTGCAGGGCGTCGGCGACGGCCGTCGCCTGCCGGTCAAGCGCGTCCAGATAGCGGGTCGTCAGTTCGCCGGGCGCGCCGATCCGCGTGAAGAGATTGCAGAAGCCGCAGCGCACCTCGCAGAACGGGATGTGCAGATAGAGCGAGAGCGCGTCCTTGCGCTCACCCGCCCACAGCGCGCTCAGGGCCGGACGGTCGGCGAGCGGGCGGTACGCCGTCTTGTGCGGATACGCGTAGACGTAACTCTCGTACGGGCGCGGCGCGAGGATGGTGGTGCTGGTCGGGTCGGTCATCAAGGTGCCCCAGGTTCCAGGAAGAAATGGGCGTACGGCACGGTCCAGACGGACTCGTGGCCCAGGCGGTGGCCGCTCCACCCGTCGTCACCGTAGGCCGTGCCGTGGTCGGAACAGACGATCGTGAAGCAGCGGCGCCGGCTGCTCGCCGCGGCGAACAGCCGCCCGATGTGCCGGTCGACGTATTCGAGCGCGGCGGCGTGCGTCTCCCGCGAGTCCCCCGCCGCACGGGTGGCGCCGGGCAGATGGAACCAGTTCGGCTGGTGCAGCGAGGGCACATTGACGAAGAGGAACAGCCGCTGAGCGGCGGGCAGGTCCGCCACGACCTCCTCCGCCCGAGCCACCTGCGACTCGAACGACGTCGGCGACGCCACCCCGAACTCCGGCGCCCAGTGGCTCTCCTGGAACATCCCCGGCAGTACGGAACCGAGCGCGCCGCGCTTGTTGAAGAAACCGACACCCCCGATGCACACCGTGCGGTACCCGGCGCCCGCGAGACCGGACACCAGGTCGGGCGTGTCGAAGACGAACGTCCTGTCGGCCGTGGACTCGCTCCCCTCGAACCGCGCCGCGAAGAGCCGCGGATGCGGCCCCGGCGCCGCGGGCGTCGGCAGGAAACCGGCGAACATCGCCTGGTGCGAGGCGTAGGTGAAGCTGCCGGGAGCGTGCCGCTCCTCCCAGCGTCCACCCGGCAGATGACGCGCGAGATTCGGCAGCCGGCCCGCCTCGGCCAGCTCGGCCGCCACATCGAAACGCAGCGTGTCGAGCGTGACCAGCAGCAGGTCGTCATGGCCGACGACACGGCTCATGTCGGGGAGCTCGGCGGCGGCGAGGCCGGCGTCGATTCCGGTCTCAGATTCGGGCATGGTGCTCCCGCCCCGCGAGATCCGTGGCCCCGGCCCCGGAACTGGCCGCGGTCCCGGCATCAGCACCGGCGTCGGCGCGGCCGTCGGTACCGGTCCCGGTCCCGGCATTGGTCCCGGCATTGGTCCCGGCACCGGCGGCGGCGCGGCCGTCGGCCCGCGCGCCACGCCGGCGGTCGCCCGCCGGCAGAGCCGCGAGCTGCGCACCGTAGGTGTCCAGGCCCTCCGCGCCGCTCCCCGGCAGTCCGGTGAGACCCGGCAGCAGATCACCGAAGGCGTTGACCTCGCCGACGGCGAAGCGGCGCCAGCCGGTCGCGGGCAGCAGGTCCACCCCCACGCAGTGCGTGCCGGGGAAGCACGCGGCAGCCCGCTCGCAGATCTCCAGCGCGGCGGCCCAGCTCCGGCCGCCCCCGGCCGCTTCGGCCGCCTCCCGCGCCGCGTTCAGATCGCCGCGGGCCCCGCCGAGATGCAGATTGGTCATGGGCGACGAACTGGTCCGTACGACCGCGTGCGTCGCGCGGCCCGCGACAACCACCACCCGCAGATCGGCCGCCCGGCCGTGCTGCGTGGCCTTCGGCAGCCACCGCTCGACGTGCAGCCCGTCCGGGGCCAGCGCGTCGACGATCGCCGCCACCTCGTGCTCGGTGGTCAGGCGCCGCACCCGCAGCGAGTTGAACAGCCGCCCCGAGGCGTCGCGTTCGACCGATGTCGTCGCCCGCACCCGCCCGGGACCGGCGGTCTCGACCGCCAGCACCCCGGAAGCCGACGACCCGTGGGCGAGCTTGACGAACGCCCGGCGCATTCCGGGACCGTCCATCAGCGCGCGTACGTCGTCCCAGCCCCGCACGGCCGGGGCACGGGACCCCGAGGTCGGCGACGGGGGCACGGGCACGTCGGCCAGGTCCAGCACCCCGTGGCACAGCCGCTTGTCGAAGAGCACCGCCAGATCGTCGGGCTCGTCGAGGAGATCGGCCCCGGCCTCCCGTACAGCGCGGCCCAACTCCCGTACGGCGGAGGTGAACCGCTCGTACCAGACGGCCGTGCCCTCCACCCGGGTGGCGTCCTCCGTGCCCCGCAGCAGCCGCTCCACCGCCGCGTCCTCGCCCGGTGACTCGACCCGTACGACCTCACCCGGCCGGAACTCGGCACGCCCGCCCAGCACATCGAGCCAGGCCACCTCACGGGCCGGCGGCAGGCCCGCCGCCCGGACAGCGTCCTGGAACAGGCCGACACGCCGGTTGGCCGGGTTGCCGACGACCGCCAGGGCGGGCCCCGGGCGCGGCCCGGAGCTACTCGGAGACGGCGACATAACGCCACTCGTCGTCGTCGGTACCGTGGCTGTAGTCCATCGCCGACCCCAGCTCCAGCCGCACGCCGTGCGGCCCCAGAGCATCCTCGATCCGCCCGATCCAGGGCTTCGAGACGAAGTGATGCTTCAGGTCGAGCTTCTTGAGATGGGTGAGCGGCTGGCCGGCGAGGAGCGCCTCGGCCCCCTCGTCGGTGAGCGTGCCCATGGACAGGGCCAGCGAGTGGAGCCCGGCGACGACCGGCGCCGCGGCCACGGCGCCCGCGATCTCGTCCTGGATCTCGCTGTTCTGGAGCCCCAGATGGCGCAGCAGCGGGAACCGGCCGCCGTCGAGGAGCGGCGCCAGATCGGCGACGGTCGCGTTGCCGCCGTACTCGTCGACGCCCAGCCACAGCTCCAGATGCTCCAGCGCGGGCAGTTCGCTCGCGCCGACGGCCCGCACGACGGCCCCCGGCAGCCCGCCCGACTCGAAACGCAGGACCCGCAGCCGGTCGTGCTTCACCGGCCTCAGCCGCATGTCACCGTCCCTGTACGTGTCGCCGCAGCCCCGCACCCCGAACTCCTCCAGCAGCGGGAACGCCTCGATCGCCGGGGTGATGTCGTTGATCCGCAGCCACGACACCTCGCACTCCTCGCCGACCACGTCCGCCAGGAACAGCGCGCGCAGGGCGGGGAACCGCGCCGCGTCGGCGACGATCAGCTCCAGGACGGGCCTCAGCTCCGAGTACTCGCCGATCCACCAGGGGCCGATGACCAGCGCGCGCACACGCTCGGTGTCCACGACATCCGTGAACCGCCGCCACAGCCTGGCGAACGGCCACTCGTCGTCCCACGCGCAGTCCAGCCGCCATGCGACGGCGTCGGGCTCGGGCAGCGTCCCCGGCGCCGGGGTCTCGTCGTGCGCAAGCGTGAGGACGGGCAGCCCGTGGAACTCGTCGATGTGGTCGATCCCGTCCGGGCCCGTCATTCCGCCACCGCCGTGTAGCGCGACTCGTCGTCCCTCGCGGACTCGCGCTCGGAGAGGTCCACGACCACCCCGGCGGGCTCCAGCGTCTCGCGGAGCCGCTTCTCCATCGGCTCGCTCAGATAGTGGTGGTGCAGATCGAGCTTCTTCAGGTGCGTGAGCGGCTGCCCGCCGAGGAGCGCCTCCGCGCCCTCGTCCCCGAGGGTGCCCATCGACAGGTCGAGCGTCTCCAGGCGGGCCACGACCGGCGCTCCCGCCAGCGCCGCGGCTATCTCGTCCTGGATCTCGCTGTTCCGCAGGGCCAGCGACTTCAGCGCGGGCAGCCGGGCCCCGGTGAGGAACGGATCCAGGTCCGCCACGATCGTGTTCGCCCCGTACCAGGAAACCCCCAGCCAGATGTCCAGGCGTTCGAGCGACGGCAGTTCGGCCGCACCGATGTCACGCACCACCCCGGCGTCCAGACCGCCCGTCTCGACGGTCAGCGAGCGTAGCCCGTCGTGCTTGATGCCCGCCATGTCCAGCCCCTGGCCGCCGCGCACTCCGAACGAGTGGAGCTGCGGGAAGGCGTTGATCAGCGGGCCCATCGCCGCCTGGTTGATCCAGGAGATCTCGCACTCCTCGTAGGTGATGTCACCGACGAACAGCGCCCGCAGCGAGGGAAGCCGGTCGCTCGCCGCGATGAGGGCGGCTGTCAGCTCGTCCGGCGCGGTCTCGTACGCCTCGCTCCAGGCGCCCACGATCAGCGCGCGGACCCGGGTGGGGTCGACGGCGGCGAGGAAGCGGGCGAACGCCTCCTCCCACTCCTCCTCGCTGTCGTACGCGTCGACGCCGACACGCCAGGCCACCGACCCCGCGTCGGGGAGCTCCGCCTTCGGTTCGGCTTCGGCGTCGGGGAAGTCGAACGCGGGCAGGCCGTCCAACTCCTGCAGGTGGTTCGAAACGGTCATGGCGATTGCTCCAGACACCGGGCGTCGGCGTTGATCGGGTTGATGCTGGGAGAAGTTGTAACAGGCCCCACTGACAACTCCGTTCCGGGGCGGGGCCCGTTGTCGGACCCACCGTCTAGCGTCGTTCACAGGTCGGCGCACTCGGCGCCGCCGATCGAGGGGAGAGCCATGTACCGGCAGGGAGACGTGCTCATCGTGCCCGTCGCTGAGGAGAGCGTGCCGTCCGGCATCACCGAGGCGCGGAGCGAGCCGAGGGACGCGCGGGGCCGCCTCGTCCTGGCACTGGGCGAGGTCACGGGACACGCCCACGCGGTGACGGGCCCCGGCATGCTCGTCCGCGAGACCGGAGGTGAGTTCGGGCCGATGCTGCTCCATCTGCCCGAGGGCGGCCGGGTGGTGCACGAGGAGCACGCGATGATTTCGCTGCCCAAGGGGTGGTTCCGCGTGGTGCGCCAGCGCGAGTACCTGCCGGGCGCGGTGCGCGTGGTCGCCGACTGAGGACGGACGGGGGAACACGGCGAACAGCACGGCGCAAGCGCAGAGCAGTGCACGGCAGGGCAGAGCAGTGCACGGCAGGGCAGAGCAGTGCACGGGACGACAGTGACAACAGGGGACGGGGCTTCAGACATGCAGCAGCTGGAAAAGTGGCGGGGCGTAGCGGCGGCGACAGGGGCGGCCGTCCGGCCGGCGGCCGAGGCGGGGATACGGCTCGCCTACCGCACGGCAGGACTGGCCGAGCCGGAGCGGATCGTCTGGGCGGACTCACCGCTCGCCGGACTGACCACCGTCCGGTCCCTCACGGACCAGGGCAGATCGGTCCGTGACGAGGTGCGCACCAAGCCGTGGGCCGAGGAACGGCGGCGTATCCACGACGAGTTGGGCCCGGCCGGCTGGGCCGAGTGGTGGGGCGCCACCGGCGCCAGGCTGTGGGACACCACCCGCGCGCTCGCCGAGCGGATCCGCTCCGGCATCACCGACGCGCCCACGACGGACCCGGCGGATCTGCCCGGGACACGTCAGCTGCTGCTCGACGCGGTCCTCGGCCAGCACGACGCCGCGTGGCTCGCCGCGTTCGACGGCCGGGGCGAGCGCCTGGCGGGGCTCGCCGAGGTGGCGGCCCACGCCGGCTGGTGGTGGCCGTACGAGAAGGTGACGGTGGTCTGTGAACGCCCGGTGGAGCTGCACCGCGACGAGGCGGGACGGCTCGACCGCGGCGACGGCCCGGCCCTGGCGTACCCGGACGGCTTCGCCCTCTACGCGTGGCGCGGTATGCCGGTCCCGGCCGACTTCCTCGCCGAGCTCACCACGCTCGACCCCACACGGATCCGGACCGAGGAGAACGCGGAACTGCGCCGCGTGATGCTGGAGCACTACGGCTACGACCGTTATCTCGCCGAATCCGGCGCCGAGCCGATCGGCAAGGACGAGACCGGAATCCTGTGGCGGATAGCGCTCGACGACGACGAGGACGTCGTGATGGTCGAGGTCGTCAACTCCACCCCGGAACCCGACGGTACGAGCCGCACCTACTGGCTGCGGGTGCCGCCGAACACCCGCACCGCCAAGGAGGGCGTCGCCTGGACGTTCGGCCTCGACGCCCAGGCGTACGAACCGCTCAGGCAGACCTGACGGGACGGACCCCCGACAGCAGCGCCTCGGAGGTGATCAGTGACGAACTGCCCTCCACCGTGCACGCGTAGGCGCCCGCGACCGCGCCGAGGCGTGCGCAGTCGTCCAGGTCCCGCCCGGCCAACTGGCCGTAGAGAAAGCCGGAGGCGTACGCGTCGCCCGCGCCGTTGGAGTCCACCACCGGTGCGGGCGGGACGGTCGCCGGGATCGGCCGGGGCGTGCGGCTGCCCTCGCGGGTCAGCAGATACGACCCGCCGGCTCCCGCGGTGGCCACCACCGCCTGCGCCCTGCCCTCACGCAGGATCTCCCGCATCACCGGCGCTATGCGCTCACGCGCACCGGCGGCGCTGAGGAAGACGAGATCCGCGCGGTAGGCGAACTCCCGGTGATAGGCGTCCACCCCGTCCCAGTCGTGCAGGTCGGTCGAGACCGGGACCCCCTGCTCGACGATGTCGTCCAGCAGGAAACGGGTGAAGTTCGTCAGCGAGACATGGACGCGGCGGGCCCGCCGGAGGTGCGGCAGGTAGAACTCGCGCGGCATCCGCAGGTCTTCCGGATCGCGCCCGTCGTAGAAGGACATCCTGCGGCCCGTCTTCTCGACGAGATTGACCGCGCGGCGCGTGCCCGCGGGCGAGATCAGCCCTTCGAAGTCGACCCCGCCCTTCGCGAGGTGCTCGCGGACCTGACCACCCGTCCAGTCGTCACCGATGAAGTCGAGGAATTTGACGTTCAGTCCGAGGGCCTGACAGCCCAGGGCCACATTGCCGCCGGTCTGCCCCGGCCATTCACGGATCGGCCCGACACCGATCGCGTCGGCGAGCGGGACGGGAAGCGAGTCGACACGGACCACGGTGTCAACGCCGCTGCCGCCGACGACCAGCACGTCGAGGTCCGGCTCGGCTTCCGGACCGGCCCCCGACCCATCGTGCTCGACGTCCGGGTGTTCGGTCTGCTGCTGCGCCACAGTCTCCACCTTCGTTCCGGATTCCGGATGTCCGCCACAGTACGGCCGTGGTGGCTCCGGCGGGCGGGGCGGGTGTCCGTCATCCGGCGGGGCAGGTCACGACGGGCCGCCGGCGGTGAGGACCGCCCGGTCGACGCCCAGTTCACGTGCGAGCGCCTCGTCCGACCACTCCAGCAGGGTGGTGCGGGTCAGCGATCCCGCGTAGGACGTCATCTGCACCGCGAGGCCGTCCAGCAGCGCGGTCAGCCGCCAGGCCGTCGCCACCGGGTCCGCACAGCGGAACTCCCCGGCATCGACGCCCTCGGTGATGACGGCGGCGAGGGCCGACTTCCACTGCTGGTCGAGTTCGCTCGCCACCTCGTGCAGCGCGGGCTCGCGCGGCGCCGCCGCCCATCCCTCGATCCACAGCCGCCATCCCTTGGCCTCGCCGGTCGGCGTGTACCAGCGGGTCGCGGCGTGGAGCCTGCGCAGCACGCTGGTACGGCGGCCGAGCAACTCCCGCAACTGCGCCAGGTCTTCCTCCGCGGCGTACCGGAAGGCGGCGGCGAGAAGCTTCTCCTTCGTGGAGAAGTGGTACAGCACCAGGGCGTTGCTCACCCCGAGGACGGCGGCGACATCCGCGATGCGCACGGCCGCCACCCCCCGTGTCTGTATCTGCTCGATCGCGGCGCGCAGCAGGTCCTCGCGTCGCTCCTCCACACTCAGCCTTACTCTCGCCACAACTGAACCCTAACCCCAGCCGGTTGACAGAAACCGCGGGCCTGTACACCGGCCGCCGCCGGTACCGGCCGGTCAGCGGTAGTGGCCGAACCGCTCGGCGATCAGGGCCAGTCGGTCTGCGGCGATCGCGTGCGCCGCGGTCCTGGGGGTCGTCCCTCCGGCCTCCGCACGCGCCAGCGTCAGCTCCGTCAGCGCGCGCGTGGAGCGGCGCGTATGGGTGAAGGCCTCGTCCGCGTCGGCACCGATGTCGCCGAAGAGGGTCCACCACCACCAGGCGTTCGTGCCGGAGTTGACGACGACGTCCGGCAGCACCGTGATCCCACGAGCCGCCAGCAGCTCCTCCGCCTGGGCCAGGACGGGCATGTTCGCCGCCTCGACGATCCAACGGGCCGTGATCAGCGCCTGGTTGGTGGCGTCGATCGCGTACGAGACGGCAGCCGGCACCAGGATCTCGGCGTCCGCCGACAGCCAGGCGTCACCCGGCAGTTCCCGGTCGCCGGGCCGCAGCACCGCGCGGTCCACGGTCCCGAACGGGTCACGCGCGGCCAGCAGCGACTCGACGTCCAGGCCGTCCGGACAGGCGATGGTCCCCTTGACGTCCGCCACGGCCACGATCTTGAGCCCGGCCCGCGACAGGAACCGCGCGGTCGCCCCGCCCATCGTCCCCAGTCCCTGTACGGAGACCCGTGTCCCGTCGTGCGGCACCCCCGCCCGGTCGAGCGCGGTGAGCGCGGACTCGGCGACGCCACAGCCCCCGGCGAGTTCGTCGAGGCCGATGCCGTCGACGTCCACCGCGAAGGCGTCGGCGAGACGCCGGCGCGCCGCCCGCTCGTCGTCCAGGAGCGGATGGATCGCCTGAACGGTCGAGACGAGCCCCGCCTCGGCGGCGGCCCTGTCGATCAGGTCCTGGGTCAGTCCCAGGTCCTCGCCCGTGGTCCAGACGGTCTCGATGTACGGCCGGACGGCGCGCAGGTAGCGGACGAGGACGCCGTACGCCGCCGGGTCCCGTGGATCGCAGTCGATACCGCCCTTGGCCCCGCCGAGCGGGATGTAGCGCACCGACGGGTCGGCGTCGTAGTGCAGGGCCTCTTTCATGGTCATGCCGCGGGCGAGCCCGGTCACCTCGTCCAAAGAGCAGCCGGCGCGCATCCGGAGTCCGCCGCTGGAGACGCCGCGCACGAGCCGGTCGACGACCAGGTACCCCTTGCGGCCGGTCACGTCGTCGCTCCAGGTCAGCGATATCAGGGGGGACATTGGTGCCTCCAGGCACGACGGCAGACCATGGGGGAGCTGCAACTGAATGGATGGTCAGTGTCGGGAGCCCGGTGTGTGGCTGTCAAAGAGATCGCGGGCGCCGGGCGGGCCGGGGGTCGCTGCCGGGCGCTTGTCCGGCGGTGACCGGGTGGCCGGATTTCATCGGTCGGTGACCGCGCGGGGGAATCCACGAGATCGTCCGGACGTTGCATCAGCGTGCCCCGGACGGCACAACCGGCGTGGCACTCCGGTCCGATAAACCGCCCATAATGGGATGAACCGAACCTTCAGGAGATGCAGTGAACGGCGCCGGCTCCCCACCCTCACTCCGCTCCCGGCTGCGCTCGATGCGGTCCGAGGCCTTCGGGGCCGACTCGGCCGGCGAACGCCTGGAGCGGATCCACCGCTCCCCGAACTTCGCCGACGGTGTCTTCCAGAACCCGGAGGGCACCGCCAGAACCAGACCGTCCGGCTCCATGGTGGAGCTGTCGAAGGTCTACCTCCGTAAGGAGGCGCGGGTCCGCCGCGCGCCGGCCAGTCCCATCCCCGTCCACCGGGACACCCTCGCCGACCTCGCCGTACCGCCTGCCTCCGGGCTGCGGCTGACCTGGATGGGCCATTCCAGCGTCCTCGCCGAGATCGACGGCCGTCGCGTGCTCTTCGATCCGGTCTGGGGCGAGCGCTGCTCGCCCTTCTCCTTCGCCGGGCCGAAGCGGCTGCACCCCGTGCCCGTCTCCCTCGCCGCACTCGGGCCGGTCGATGTCGTCGTCATCTCGCACGACCACTACGACCACCTCGATCTGCCGACGATCAAGGGGTTCGCCTCCACGGACACCGTCTTCGCGGTGCCGCTGGGCGTCGGCGCCCATCTGGAGCACTGGGGCGTGCCCGCGGCGCGCCTGCGCGAGCTGGACTGGAACGAGACCGCCGAGGTGGCGGGCATCTCCTTCACCGCGACCCCCGCGCGGCACTTCTGCGGCCGCGGTCTGCGCAACCAGCAGCACACCCTCTGGGCGTCCTGGGCCGTCGCGGGGCCGGAGCACCGCATCTACCACAGCGGCGACACCGGTTACTTCTCCGGCTTCCGCGACATCGGTGCCGCGCACGGCCCCTTCGACGCCACGATGATCCAGATCGGCGCCTACAGCGAATACTGGCCGGACATCCACATGACCCCCGCCGAGGGGCTGCGCGCGCACCTCGACCTCCAGCGGGGCGAGCCGTCCGGCGTGATGCTCCCGATCCACTGGGGCACCTTCAACCTCGCCCCGCACCCGTGGGCCGAGCCCGGCGAGGGCACGGTCACCGCCGCGGCGGAGGCGGGCGTACGGATCGCCCTGCCGCGTCCGGGCGAGTCCTACGAGCCGACGCTGACCGACACCATCCCGGGCGCCCCGTGGTGGCGCTCGGTCGCCGTCCCGCCTGCAGGCGGCTGGCCGGAGGCGGTCCCGGCCGGGGAGAAGGCCTCGGTTTCGGCCACAGCCGCATCCGGGGCGGCATCCCCCACGACCGCCGCCTCCGCGTCGGGTTCGGACTCCGCCGCGCCGGGCCAGGCCACGGGGGCGAGCGGCCCGACCACCGGGACGGAGACCGGTCCCGCCACCGGCGCGGGGTCCGCGCCCTCCGCCCAGAGCGCGCCGTAACGCGGCTGGTGGCGTGCGCCTGACGAGGCGCACGCCACGGGCCTCAGACCTGGACGACCGTCACACCCCGCTCCTCGAACTGCTTCGCCTGTTCGGGGGCGCCGGTGTCCGTGATCAGTGTGCCGATGGCCTCCGTCGGACAGATCCGCGCGAAGGCAAGCGTGCCCAGCTTCGTACTGTCCGCCACCACCACGAGCCTGCGCGCACGTTCGGCGAGCAGCGCGTTGATGCTCGCCTCGTGTTCGCTGCGCGCGCTCGCCCCCGCCTCCGCGTCGACGGCGTCGGCGCCGATGAAGGCGATGTCCAGACTCACCTCGCCCAGGATGTGTCTGGCCAGCGGCCCCACGAGTTCGTACGACTGGGGCATGGCCACCCCGCCCGTGGTCACGATCTTGATGTGCGGGCGCACGGCCAGTTCATGGGCGATGTTGAGCGCGTTGGTCACGAGGGTGACGGCGGGCTCCCCACCCCTGTTCGAAGCGTCGGTCAGATCGCCCCGCGTGGCGACCGCGCGTGCGACCTCGGCCGTCGTCGTACCGCCGTTGAGCCCGATCACCATGCCCCGGTACACCAGCGCGGCGGCGGCGTGGCCGATGCGCTGCTTCTCCGCCGACCGCCCCACCGACTTGTAGCGGGGTGGCAGCCCGTACGAGACGGAGTGCGCGACCGCCCCGCCCCGGGTGCGGGTGAGCAACTGCTGCTCGGCGAGATGGTCGAGGTCCCTGCGTACGGTCGCCGCCGACACCGACAGCTCGGCGGCGACGTCGTCCACGTCCAACCGGCCCCGCTCGGCGAGAAGTTCGAGCAGGTTGTTGTGCCGTTCGTACCGGTTCACCGCATCTCCTTCGCCGCGCTTCGGATCATTCAAGCACCTTCGAGTGCCTCGGAGCCTCGGCGATCTCTGCTTGAAGGTGCTCGAAACCCTCCTCTAGCATGCATGAACAAGCATTTAGCCGGAGAGAACGAGAGTGGAGAGCCGACGTGACCTTTGTCCAGAAGGAACTGGCCAGCCAGCCCGCGAGCTGGAGCCGGGCGGCGGAGCTGGCCGAGGGCCTGCGCGGCTCGGGACAGCTCCCCGAGGCCGGTGAGCGCACGGCGGTCGTCGGCTGCGGCACCTCGTACTACATGGCCCAGGCGTACGCGGCGCTCAGGGAGGGGGCGGGACAGGGGGAGACCGACGCCTTCGCCGCGTCCGAATTCCCGGCCGGCCGCCGGTACGACCGCGTGGTGGCCCTGACCCGGTCCGGTACCACCACGGAGGTGCTTCAGCTGCTGGCTGCCGCACGCGGCGCATCCGCCCGGACGACCGCGATCACCGCCGACCCCCGGACGCCGATCCGCTCGGCCGCCGACGACCTGGTCGTGCTCGGCTTCGCCGACGAACAGTCCGTCGTGCAGACCCGGTTCGCCACGACCGCCCTCACCCTGCTCCGCGCCCACCTCGGCCTGCACACCGAATCGGTGGTCGCCGACGCGGAGCGCGCCGTGGCGGAGCCGCTGCCCGAAGGGATCACCGACTGCTCGCAGTTCACGTTCCTCGGGCAGGGCTGGACCGTCGGACTGGCCAACGAGGGTGCGCTCAAGATGCGGGAGGCGGCGCTCGCCTGGACGGAGTCCTACCCCGCGATGGAGTACCGGCACGGCCCCATCAGCATCACCACCGAGGGCACCGCGACCTGGCTGCTCGGCCCCGCGCCCGACGGCCTCGCCGAGCAGGTCGGCGCGACCGGCGGACGGTGGGTGGCCGGTGAACTCGACCCGCTGGCCGAGCTCGTACGGATCCAGCGCCTCGCCCTCGCGCTCGCCGACGCGCGAGGGCTCGACCCCGACCGGCCGCGCCATCTCACCCGTTCGGTGATTCTCGCCGACGGATAGCCCGGCAGGAGACACGGCCGAGCGGCCGTGGGGCGCCGGGCGGACGAGGGCCGGAGGCGTGGGCAACTGCTCCCACCCTCAGTGCGATTGCACTGTTTCGGACTGTTGTGCGATGACTCATACCAGAGCGGGATGCTCTGTGGGCAAGTTCGTCAACTGCCCGCCGAAACTGACTATTCGCCAACTACCGTGTGTGCTCGGTGATCAACGCTGGGCTTCTTCCGCATGTCCGCCCGTCGTTACGCCGGCGACCGCGCACCACACGGCCGCACCACACAGCCGCAGAACGCCGAAGGCCTGGGGCCCCACGTACCGAGGACGCTGATGTCTCAACTTCGCGCACCCGCCGCGCGACCCGACCGCCGAGAAGGCGGCCGGCACGGCCGACCGGGCACCCGTACGCCCTCGGCCAAGGCCTCGCCGGCCAGAGGCCCGGCCTTACCCGAGCCCCCCGCACCGGCGCCGCCCGAAGCCGGTATGCGCCCCCAACTCCTGCGCGCCGCCGTGGTGCCGACCGTCATAGCCACGCTCGGCGGCCTGCTCGCCGTGCTCGTCACCGTCCGCTCGGGCGGGATGGCGCCGACCCCCGAGATCTGGGCCGCCGTCGTCGGTACCGTGCTGACCGGCGTCCTCGCGGCAACGGCCGCCGCCGTCGGTGCCGACCGGATCGCCAGATCCGTGCACGACCGTTCCCACGCGCTGCGCCGGTCGAGCGCCGGCGCCCAGGCCGACCTGCGCGCGGTGGTGGAACAGCTGCGCCGCGGCGAGGGCCCGCCACCACGGCGACCGCTCCCCGCGAAACAACCCGTCGGCGACGAACTGGACCTGCTCGCACACGAACTGGAGCGCTCACAGGAGCAGGCGGTCGCGGCCGTCGTCCAGGCGTCCCGGCTGTCGAGCGGCGTCGGCAACGAACAGAAGGTCGAGGTCTTCGTCAACCTCGCCCGCCGTCTCCAGTCGCTGGTGCACCGGGAGATCCAGCTCCTGGACGAACTGGAGAACAAGGTCGAGGACCCGGACCTGCTGAAAGGTCTCTTCCAGGTCGACCATCTCGCCACCCGCATCCGCAGGCACGCCGAGAATCTCGCCGTACTCGGCGGGGCCATCTCGCGCCGCCAGTGGAGCCGGCCGGTCACACTGACCGAGGTGCTGCGCTCGGCCGTGGCGGAGGTCGAGCAGTATCCACGGGTCAAACTCGTGCCACCCGTCAACGGCACCCTGCGCGGGCACGCCGTCGCCGATGTCGTCCACCTGTTGGCCGAACTCGTCGAGAACGCCACCCTGTCCTCGGCGCCGCACACCCAAGTCCTGCTCCGCGCGCAGCAGGTCACCGCCGGACTGGCCATCGAGGTCGAGGACCGCGGGCTCGGCATGCCCGCCGACGAGCAGAAGCGCATGAACGCCCTGCTCGCCGACCCCGACCCCGACCAGGTCAATGTGGCCCATCTCCTCCAGGACGGACGCATCGGACTGTTCGTGGTCTCGGCCCTCGCCCGGCGGCACGGCATCGCCGTCCGGCTGCACGCCAACATCTACGGCGGGACCCAGGCCGTACTCGTGCTGCCGCAGGCGTTGCTGGGCGTCGACGGCGACGGATCGGGGCAGGCCGACGGCCAGGTCCCGGGGGTGCCCATGGCAGGGTCCCCGCCGGCGCCTCCGCCGGTGAACTCGAACGGGCATGCGCCCCCGCCCACGCCGGCGCCCGCACCACCGCCCGTACCCGCCCAGGTGTACGAGGCGCGGCTCGGCGCCGCAAGCCCGGCGAGCCCCGCGAAGGAGGCCCGGCAGCGCCCTTCGCACCGCCGGACCTCGGGTCGCCGACCGCTGCCCGTACGAGGTGAGCGTGCCACGCCCGACGAAACGCCGACCGGCCCCACCGCGCGGCCCCGGCCCCCCGAACCGGATCAACACCCGCGACGGGAAGAGTCGTTTCTGCCGGAAGGCTCGGTCCTGCCCCCGCCCGGACCCGAGTTCCTGCCGGTGACGGACGGCCCCTCCGTACCCGGCGCCGTGCGCGGCACCATGGACCGGCCCCAGCTGCCCAGGCGCCGCAGCCAGGAGCACCTCGTCCCCCAGTTGCGGGACGCGCCCGCCCCGCCCCGCGACGACGAACAGGCGCTCCACGACCCCGGTCTGATGGCCGCCTTCCAGCGCGGCATCGGCCTCGCCGAGGCCCAGCCCGCCAGGGACCACGTGCCCGGCCCCGGGCCCGCGCCCGCCCCCGCGACGGAACTGCCGGACCCGCCACGCGCAGTCCGGGACAACCCCTCCAAGGAGTAGATCACCATGGCGAGCGATGCGCCGACAGGCCACGTCTCCGACCTCGACTGGCCGCTCAGCGGCCTGGTCCAACGGGTGCCCCACACCCGCAGCGCGGTACTCCTCTCCTCCGACGGACTCGTCAGATCGGTCCACGGCCTCGACCCCGACAGCGCCGACCACATGGCCGCTCTCGCGTCCGGCCTCTACTCACTCGGCCGCAGCGCCGGCGCTCGCTTCGGGGACAGCAGCGAGGTGCGCCAGGTGGTGGTGGAACTGGACTCCACCCTGCTCTTCGTCTCGACGGCGGGTTCCGGCACCTGCCTGGCCGTACTCGCCGGACGCGAGGCGGACGCCGCCGTCCTCGGCTACGAGATGGCGATGCTGGTCAAGAGCGTCAGGCCGTATCTGGCGACGCCGGTCAGGCAGGCGGCCGGCACCGCATCGAGCGTCACGGGGCAGTGACCGTGACGGTCCCGGCGGACGGGCCGTGGCTGGACGACGCGGCGGGCCGGCTCATCCGCCCGTACACGGTCAGCGGCGGCCGGACCCGCCCGACGGCGGAGCTCGATCTGATGTCGCTGGTCATGGCCACGGGAGCCACGAGCCAGACGTATCTCGGACCCGAGCACAGCGAGGCGCTCACCCTCTGCCACGGGCCGACGTCCGTGGCGGAGATCGCCGGGTATCTGCGGCTGCCCGCCGTCGTCACCAAGATCCTGCTGTCCGACCTGATGGACAGCGGCGCGGTCACGGTCCGGCCACCCCACAACTTCGACAATCCCAGCGACTGTTCCCTTCTGGAGGCAGTACTCGATGGTCTACGACGACAGCTCTGACTCCTTCCCCACCCCGTTTCCCACCGCGCTCAAGGTCCTGGTGGCCGGTGGCTTCGGGGTGGGCAAGACGACATTCGTGGGAGCGGTCAGCGAGATCGCGCCGCTGAGCACCGAGGAACTGCTGACACAGGTCGGGGCCGAGACGGACGATCTGACGGGTGTCGAGCTGAAGACCTTTACCACGGTCGCCATGGACTTCGGCCGCATAACGCTCGACGAGCGGCACGTCCTCTATCTCTTCGGCACGCCCGGCCAGGAGCGCTTCTGGTTCATGTGGGACGAACTCTGCCGGGGCGCCCTCGGCGCGATCGTCCTGGCCGACACACGGCGGCTGGAGAACTCCTTCTCCGCCGTGGACTTCTTCGAGCAGCGCGGCATCGGCTTCATCGTCGCGGTCAACGAGTTCGACAGCAGCTTCCGATACGACCCGGAGGAGGTACGGGCGGCGATCGACCTCAGGCCGGACGTCCCCGTCGTGATATGCGACGCGCGCATCGCCAGTTCCGGGATCCGGACACTGGTCACGCTCGTCCAGCACCTGCTCACCGCCGCACCGGCCGCCGTCGCGAGCGGAGTCGGTCCGGACGACGGGATGCCGATATGAGGTACGACCCCATCGGGCGGCTGCTGCTCACCCCCGTCGACCGGGACGCGCCCGACCGGGTGCGGCGGCTGCGCCTGCTCGGCGTCGGCGAACGGCCCGAGCCGGTCTTCGACGGCTTCGCGCTGCATCTCGCCCAGCTCGCCGGGACGCCGTACGCGATGGTCAACTTCATAGCCGAGGAACGGCAGTTCTACGCGGGACTGCACGCTCCGGCACCCGGAACTGAACGCTCCAGGGACCGGGACCACGGCTACTGCCCCCATGTGGTGGTACGCCGCAAGGCCCTCGTGCTGGAGGACGTACGGGACTTTTCGAGGTTCGCGGGCAATGCCGTCGTCGACGAGACCGGCCTGCGCTCCTACCTGGGCGTGCCGCTCATCGACCGCACCGGTATCGCGCTCGGCACCGTCTGCGTCGCGGACACCCGGCCCCGGCACTGGGGGAGAGCCGGCCTGGAGACCGTCAAGTCGCTGGCGGCCGAGCTGTCCGAGCGGATACGCCGAAGAGAGGACGGCGGATCGACCCACCCGGGCTGACGGTCCGTCAGACGCGGTGTTCCAGAACGTCGACCGCCAACTCGCGTACCACCGACTCGTCCACCTCGACCCCGAGGCCCGGCCCCTCGGGCACCCGCGCGGTCCCGTTCTCCACGTGTACGGTCTCGCCCGCGTACGGCGAGCCGATGAACTGCCTGCCGTTGAGATCGACCGGCGTCGTGATGCCGTACGCCGCGAACAGGTGCAGCGAAGCGGCCAGCCCCAGGTCCGACTCGGTGAGCCCCGACCCCATCAGCTCGACCCCGCAGTCCTCGGCGAGCGAGCACAGCCGCCGGGAGAGCGTGAGGCCGCCGCTGCGCTGAACCTTGGCGATCGCGACATCGACCGCCCCGAGCCGGACGAACGTCGCCAGATCGCTCGGGTGCCGCAGGCTCTCGTCCAGTGCCACCGGCACCGCGGACAGGTCCCGCAGCCGCCGCAGACCCGCGATGTCGTTGGCGGGCAGGGGCTGTTCGAAGGCGGTGACCCCGAGCGCGTCGAGCCGGCGGGCCATCCGCAGCGCCGCGGGCACGGTGTACGCCTGATTGGCGTCGACCCACAGCGGCGCGTCCGGGGCGTGTTCGCGTACGGCGGCCACCACGGCCGCGTCGGTGTCCTCGTCGTGCAGACCGATCTTGACCTTGAAGGCGCGGTATCCCTCGGCCAGGCCCTCGGCGACGCTCTCGCCCACCTCGGCGGGTGACCGGCCCGAGACGATCCAGCCGAGGTCGATGCCCGAAGTCCGGCGCTGACCCCACAGCACGCCGAGCGGCACGCCCGCGGCCCGGCCCAGCAGATCGTGCAGCGCCACGTCCACGGCGCTCTTGGCGAGGGGAGCGCCGATGCTGAATCCCCGGTTGACCGCGCGGTCGAAGGCGGTGTCGACGGCGTCCAGATTCCAGACCGGCGTGCCGATGATCGCGGGTGCGAGGTAGCGGTCGACGGTCGTCACGATGGACTCGGCGGTCTCGTACGTCCAGGCGGGAATGGGCGTCGCCTCACCCCACCCGTACAGTCCGTCGGCGCCGACCCGGACCAGGATCCGGACGGAGGGAGTACCCGCGACGGCCACGGAGCCGCCCGCGATGCCGAAGGAGCGGTGCGTGGGCAGCTCGACGGCGAACGTCTCGACACGGTCGATCCTCATACCGCTGGGCTCTTCTCTCATCTCGGCACTCTCCCTCATCTCACGTCTCCCGCACGGCGCTTCTCCTCGCGCGGGACATCGGCCGGCGGCGGCGCGGTACTCGCCCGCAGCACCACCTCCCCGCCCACCCGGAGCACCCGCGAACGCTGCCCGTGCGGCTCACGCAGCGCCAGCGAGATGGCGTGCTGCCCCATCGCGGTCAGCGGCAGCGCGACGGTGGTGAGCGGGGGAGTCAACTCCCTCACGAGCGGGATGTCGTCGAAGCCCGCGAGCGAGATGTCGGCGGGCACGTCGATGCCCGCCTCCCGGAACGCGGCGAGCGCGCCCACCGCCATCACGTCGGTCACGCCGAAGACGCAGGTGGGGCGGGTCCCACGGGTGAGGAGTTCACGGGCGGCCGCGTAACCGCCGTCGCGGGTGAACGCGCCTTCCACGACGCATTCGGGCGCGAGAGTGATCCCCGCCTCGGCGAGCCCCTCGCGGAATCCGGCCAGCCTGTCGGCGACTGTGGTGAGGTTGGGCGGCCCGCTCAGCACGGCGAACCGCCGGTGCCCGAGCGCCAGCAGCGCGCGGGCGAGCGCCGCCGCACCCGCGCGGTTCTCGGGCAGGACGGCGTCGGCGCGCACACTGCGGTGCCGGCTGACGACGGCCACCCTGCCGCCCGCGCGGATGTACGGGTCTAGTTCGGCGCTCAACGCCCGCTCCCAGGTGCGGTCCTGGAAACCGGAGCCGATCAGCAGGATGGCGCGGGCGCGCTGCGCGCGGAGGACGGAGACGTACTCGATCTCCCTCGCCGGTTCGCGGAACGTGCTCGCCAGCATGACCAGGACGTCCTGTTCGGCGGCCGCGCGCATCACACCGTCGGCGATCGCGGCGAAGTACGGGTCGCCGACGTCGTGACAGATCAGTCCGACCGTGTTGCTCGACGAACTGGCGAGCGCCTGGGCGTGCGCGTTGGGGATGTAACCGAGCAAATCCGCCGCCGCCCTTACGCGGTCGCGCAGTTCGTCGCGGACGCGCGCCGTTCCGTTCAGGGCTCTGGACGCGGTCGCCAGGGAGACACCCGCACGGCGGGCCACGACGTCCAGCGTCACATGGGCACTTGCTTCCCGTTCACTCAAGACGGCCCCCGAGTCGCGGTGGCGGCAGGTCCCCTGACGGGGCCCCGAAACTTCCGGACGACCTATTGACCGTTCGGACAAGCAGTCATTAGCGTGGCGATCACCTTACCAGAAAGCGCTTTCTGAAAGCGCTTCTTCCGTTGGCCAGTACGGCAGCAGCCGGTACAGCAGAGGGTCGGACAGCGGTGCCCAACCGCTCCTGATTCCCGAGGAGTTGACTGTGAGCCAGAGCGTCATGCCGGGACCGACAAAAGAGATCGCGGGAGTCGCCACACGTAACAGGCCAGGAGCGGGGGAGCGGTTCGGCAAGGCCTTCGAGACCAGCTGGCGGCCCGTCGCGCTGCTGTTCGCGTGCTTCGTCGCGTGGTGGGCCGTCGCCGCCGCCGAGTTGGTCGAGCCGTATCTCGTCCCCTCGCCCGGGGCGACCCTGGACGTGCTGACGGGCAAGACGAGTTACATCTGGGAACACACGTGGGTGACCACCTACGAGACCCTGCTCGGCTTCGTCATCGCCGTCGTCGTCGGCGTGCTCGCCGCCGTCGTCATGGTCTACTCCTCGACCGTCGAGAAGACCCTCTACCCGATCCTCCTCTTCGCCCAGGTCGTACCGAAGATCGCCATCGCGCCGCTGTTCGTCGTCTGGCTCGGCTTCGGCATCACGCCGAAAGTTCTGATCGCGGTGCTCATCGCCTTCTTCCCGGTCGTGATCTCCATGGTCACGGGCCTCAAGGCGGTCGATCCCGAGATGCTCCAGCTCTCCGCGACGATGGGGGCCAAGCCGTGGCAGACCTTCACCAAGATCCGCTTCCCGGCCTCGCTGCCGCACCTGTTCTCGGGCCTCAAGGTCGCCGTGACGCTCGCGGTCACCGGAGCGGTCGTCGGTGAGTTCGTCGGTGCCAACGAGGGCCTGGGCTACGTGATCCTCCAGGCCAACGGAAACCTCGACACCCCGATGCTCTTCGCGGGCCTGCTCGTCATGTCACTGATCGGCGTCGTCCTGTTCGTCCTGGTCGAGATCGCCGAGAAGCTCTTCCTGCCCTGGCACGCCAGCCGCCGGGACACCAACGTCACGACCTCGTTCTGATGAGGCCGGCCGACAACGACGGGCCGACCGGTCCCGACCGTGCCACCGATCACGTCCGACCCCGACCTCTCCTCCGAGAAGGGCCAGCCATGCACTCCCGCAGACTCCTGATCGGCCTCGTGCCGCTTCTTCTGGTCGCCACCGCCTGCGGCGAGGACGGCGACAAGACCACCACCAGCGACTCCGGCAAGAAGCTCGACAAGGTCACGCTGACGCTCAACTGGTACCCGTACGGCGAACACGCGCCGTTCTACTACGGCGTCAAGGAGAAGATCTTCGAGAAGCACGGCATCGACCTGGAGATTCGCGCGGGCCAGGGATCCCAGAAGACCGTGCAGGCGACGGCCGCCGGGCAGACCGACTTCGGCTGGGCGGACACCCCCGCCGTGATCAGCGGCGTCGACCAGGGCGTCAACGTCAAGAGCCTCGGTGTGATGCTCCAGACGACGCCGTCGTCCGTGCAGTTCTTCGCCGACCAGAACGTCAAGACGCCCGCCGACATCAAGGGCAAGACGATCGCGGGCACGGCCGGTGACGCGCTCAGCAAGACGTTCCCGATCTTCCTGGAGAAGAACGGCCTCAAGCTGTCGGACGTCAAGATCCAGAACACCGACCCGGCGGGCAAGATCGCCGCGGTGATCTCCGGCAAGACGGACGCGCTGCTCGGTTACGCGAGCGACCAGGGCCCGACGATGGCGGACAAGGCCAAGAAGGACGTCGAGTACCTGCGCTTCTCGGAGAACGGGCTGAACTTCTACTCCAACGGCCTGATCGCCGGCCAGAAGATCCTCAAGTCGGACGCCGACCTGACGAAGCGCATGGCCACCGCGGTCAGCGAGGCGTGGGCCGCCGCCGAGAAGGCGCCGGAGCCCGCGGTCGCCGCGATGGAGGGCGCGTCTGAGCAGCTTCCGCCGAAGGCCGTACTGACCGAGCAGTTCGCGACGACGATAACGCTGCTGCACACCGAGTCGACCCAGGGCAAGGCCCCCGGTCTCAACACCGAGGCCGACTGGCAGGAGACCATCGACGTCTTCGCCGAGGCCGGTCTCGTCAAGAACCCGAAGGCGCCGGCGGATTACTGGGACAGCTCGGCACTGAAGGGATGACGATGCCCAGGGAAGCGGCTCTCCGGGAGCATGGCGTGAGCAATACCAGCCTGAGCAAGGACGACGGAACGAAGAACGGCGCGGGTGCCGACGGCACGGCGGCGGTCTCCCTGAACGACGTCGCCGTCCGGTTCCGTACGAAGGACCGCGACGTCACCGCCCTGCGGGACGTCTCGCTCGACGTCCCGATGGGTGAGTTCGTCGCGATCGTCGGCCCCTCGGGGTGCGGCAAGTCGACACTGCTCAAGCTGGTCGCCGGACTGCTGAAGGCGTCCAGCGGTGACGTACGGCTGCACGGCGAGCGGGTCGACGGGCCGCGGCCCGACATCGGTTACGTCTTCCAGCGGGCCGCCCTGCTGGAGTGGCGCAGCGCCCGGCGCAACATCCTGCTCCAGGCGGAGATGCGTCGGATGCCGAACGCGACGGCGCGCGAACGCGCGGACGAACTCATCGAGATGACCGGCCTCGGCGGCTTCGAGGACGCGTATCCGCATGAGCTGTCCGGCGGGATGCAGCAGCGGGTGGCCCTGTGCCGGGCGCTGCTGCACCAGCCGCCGGTGCTGCTGATGGACGAGCCGTTCGGCGCGCTGGACGCGCTGACGCGCGAGCAGATGAACATGGAGCTCAACCGCATCTGGCGGGAGACCGGCACGACCGTGCTGCTGGTCACCCACTCCATCTCGGAGGCGGTCTACCTGGCGAACCGCGTCGTCGTGATGAGCCCCAGGCCCGGCACGATCACGGAGATCATCGACGTGGGGCTGCCGCCGGAGCGGGACTACGTGGAGACCCTGGCCCGGCCGGAGTTCCGCGAGGCGACGACGCACATCAGGGAACTGCTGGGGGCGGCGTCGGCGCAGGACTGACCCCGGTTCCACGGACCGGGCGGTGGCGGCACGACCTGTCGAAGTGCCGCCACCGCCCGTGTACGCCGCGTCGCACGGTGCCCGTGCCCCGTACCGACCGGGGCCCGCTCACCCGGTGGGACCGCGTGGCGCACACCCGGCCGCCCCTCCCCGCCCGGTCACGCCGGCGGCGGGAGGGGCGGTTCGCTGTCCGCCCGGCCGCCCCGAAAACCGGGTGTCCGCAGGTCGGCCCTGTGATTGGCTGCGTCGGTGAGCCATGAATGCGTATCCGTCAGACGCCGTGACCCCGCCGACCTCGACGCGTGCGTCCGTGTACTGGCCGAGGTCCACGAGAGCGACGGCTACCCGGTCGACTGGCCCCAGGACCCGGCCGGTTGGCTGACGCCGCCGCAGTCCCCCGCCGAGCCGCCGGCCGTCTGGGTGGCGCTGCTCGACGGTGTCGTCGTCGGCCACATCCGCCTCTCCCCGGCCCGGCCCGACGACGCCGCGCCCGGCCTCTGGAGCGGCCGTACCGGCATCGGTCCGGAGGGGACGGCCGTGGTGAGCCGGCTGTTTGTCTCCCCCGGGGCCCGGGGCCACGGAATCGGCGCGCTCCTGCTGGCCGAGGCGGTCGGTTACGCCCGCGGGCGCGGGCTGCACCCCGTGCTGGACGTCGTGACGTCCGACCGGTCGGCGGCGGCGCTGTACGAACGCCAGGGATGGACGCTGATGGCCACGGCGGAGCAGCGGTGGGGGCCGGAGCGGACGGTCCAGGTGCACTGCTACACGGCGCCGTCGTGAGAGCACCGGCCGACCGCGGCGCGGGACCGACCCCGCCGACCGCCGAGGGCCCCGGCCCCGGCTCCGTAACGCACCACACCCCCCGACCGGCCGTGAGGCCCGTCGGAGGGCGTGACACACCATCAGAGGCGCTGCCCCGGCTTCAGTAGCGCAGCCTCGACAGATGGCGGTAGCTGTTGCGGGCCGTGGCGAACGGGTCCTGCGGCGAGTCGTGCTCGACCAGCCACTGCCGCACGCCGCCCCGGTGCGCGGTCTCGAACATCTCCGCGAAGTCCAGGACGCCCGAGCCGACATCCGCGAAGTCGCCGTTCGGAGCCATGTCCTTGACGTGCAGCGCCGGGAAGCGCGGGCCCTCCTCCACGAACAGTCGGCGCGGGTCCGCGCCGCCCTTCGCCGCCCAGTAGACGTCGAGTTCGAACCCCACGTACTCCGGGTCGGTCTCGTTCAGGAGGATGTCGTAGAGCACCTCTCCCTCGACCGTCCTGTGGTCCGCGTCGTGGTTGTGGAAGAGCACCGGGCCGAGACCCGACTCGCGTGCCACCCGGCCCGCCCTGTTCATCGCCGCCGCGGCCTCGCGGTAGCCCGCGGGGGTGTGCATCGCGGTCGGCAGGCTCGGTACGACGACCCACTCGCCGCCCAGCGTGTGGACGTCCGCGATGGCCTGCTGGAGGCCGGCGCCCGCCACCGTGGCGTAACCGACGTGCTCCAGAACGGCCTTGAGGCCGACGTCGTCCAACACCTGCCGGATCTGTGTGGCGTTGCGGCCGAACCGACCGCTGACACCGACCGTCGCGTAGCCGATGTCCGCCAGCTGCTCCAGCGTCCCCTCGAAGTCCGTCTCCAGGACGGACCTCATGGTGTAAAGATGCATGCCAATGCCGCCGCGCGGAATCCGCCGCCGGCACCGCGGGTCGTGGTGCCGGCCGGACTCCGCCGCGTGGGCGGTGCCTGTCGTCGACGCCAGTCCGACCGCGGCCAGCCCCGCCGCCGTCCCCAGGAACGCTCTTCGTGTGCCCTTCACGTGACCTCTTCTCTCGGCTCGTTCAACTCGCTCCGATGCGGCTCGCGTTGATCCGGTGTTCGGTGAACTCACTTGGCCTGGATCTCGACGGCGCCGGTCGTCGTGTCGCCCTTGTCGTCGGTGACCGTGAGATGCGCCGTGTAGGCGCCCGGCCTGGCGTACGTGTGGGTCGCGTTCGCGCCCTGCTCGCCCGTGGGCTTCGTGTTGTCACCGAAGTCCCAGCGGTAGGAGGCGACCGTCCGGCCCTCGGCGAGCTTCACCGTGCCGGTCAGCTTCGTGGCCAGCGGCGCCGGACCTTCCTGAGCCGATGTGGCGACGGTGACGCTCGTGCCCGGCGTGCGCTCCACCCCTCGTCCGTTGAAGTGCAGCCAGTCGAGGGACAGCACGTCCTGTCCGTCCGGCTTCCAGTCAGGGTTGCTGAAGACCGCGTACATCTTCACCGTGCCGCCGACCGGCCTGAGGTCGGTCGTCGGTGAGACGAAGTTGGTCCAGTTGCCGGTGTTCGGAATGGTCACCGAGCCCATCAGCGGGCCGGTCGGCGAACCGTTGCGGAACTCGACGGTGCCGCCGGTGCCGCCCGAGGACCCCCCGACGGTCACGGACCGGACGCCCGTGAGATTCACCGGGTCGTACGCGACCCAGTCACCGTGCTCGACCTCGATGACGCGCTTCCCGCCGGAGGCCTCGGCGCGGGCGCCCACCGTGACGCCACCGTTCTCGCCCCCGGTGGAGGTGAAGAACTCCCCTTCGCGGTAGGAGGACTTGAGATTCGACGTGGCGGTGCCCGTCAGCGCGGGAACGCCCTCTCCCTCGCCCCCGTCGTCCTTGTAACTGGCGGTGACGCGGTAGAAGAGGTCCTGGTCGGAGTGCTCGTCGCTCGTGGGCACGGTGAACTCGCCCGAGCAGCCCTGCTTGGACTCCGGCGCGTGCAGCGTGGTCCCGTGGCCGAGCCGCCCTTCGACCTCGACGCGTTCGCAGTCGATCTGTGCGCCCTTGCCGTCCTCGCGGTCGTTGACCTTCACGGTGAAGGGCACGGTGTCACCGAGGCTGAACATGCCACCGTCCGGGGCCTGTTGGATGGTGAGCACCGGCCGCGTGTTGCCCACGGTGATTTCCTGGGTGGCCTGCGCCGACAGTCCGTCGGCGGCGGTGACCGTCAGCCGCGCGGTGAAGACACCGTTGTCCACGTAGATGTGGGTCGGGTTGGCCTTCGTGGAGTCGACGGTGCCGTCCCCGTCGAAGTCCCAGGCGTAGGTGACCGGCTTGCCCCCCGGCAAGCCGGAGCCCTCACTGGAGAATTTCACGCTGCGGGGACCAGGACCTGTCTCGGAAGTGGTCGTGATCCTCGCCGTGGGCAACTGGCCGTCGCCCACGTAGTCGATGCGGTGGATGCCGGTGCCCTGGTTGATCACGCCCGTACGGCCGGCGCCCGACCCGATCCCGAAGTCGATCACGTACATGGAGCCGTCGGGCCCGAACTCGGACTCGAACAGCTGGTTCCACTTCATGTCGGTGAAGATCTTGTTGACCGACTGGATGTCTCCCGCCTTCGCCGGCGGGAGGCGCGGGTCGCTGAACGACTGGTCCTTCTGCTGGACGGAGAAGGTCTTGAACCAGTTCTGGCCCAGGTCGTAGGCGAACCACTTCGAGTCGAAGTACTCGGGGAACTTCGTCGGCGACGCGTTGTCGGGGTCGTAGTCGTAGACGGGACCGCTCATCGGCGCACCGCCCCCGCCGACCTCGGGGAACTGCGGCGAGCCCGAGTACAGGTACGGCACCGTCGCCGGCACCGCGGGCGGCAGCTCACGCAGACCGGTGTTGTTCGGCGACTCGTTGACCGGGTTGTCGCAGTCGAACTTCGGGCCCGAGACCTTGGTCGCGAAGTCGTAGTCGTTGAACGGGGTGTTGGCGCCGATGCAGTACGGCCAGCCGAGGTTCGCCGCCTTGGGAACGCGGTTGAACTCGACCGTGCCCTCCGGGCCGCGGTTCGGGTCCGCCGCGCGCGAGTCCGGCCCGTAGTCGCCGACCAGCAGCGCCCCGGTCTTCGGATCGGTGGTGATGCGGAAGACGTTGCGCAGCCCCATCGCGTAGATCTCGGGGCGGGTCTTCTCCGTACCGGGCGCGAAGAGGTTCCCCTCCGGAATGGAGTAGGTGCCGTCGTCCTCGGGGGTGATGCGCAGGACCTTGCCGCGCAGATCGTTGGTGTTGCCGGAGGTGCGCTGCGCGTCGAAGACGTGCCGGCCCGCGCGCTCGTCGATCGGCGTGAAGTTGTCCGAGACGAACGGGTCGGTGTTGTCACCGGTCCCGATGTACAGGTCGCCGTTCTTGTCGAACGCGAGCGAGCCCGCCATGTGCACGTTCGCGCGCTGCTCGTCGCGGTCGGTGGCGAACTCCAGCACGCGCTTCTCGGACGCCGGGTCGACGGTGTTCCCCGTCAGCGTGTACCGCGACAGGTTCAGCTGTTTCTTCTCCTTGTCGGAGTGCAGGAGATAGAGCCAGTTGTTCTCGGCGAAGTCCGGATCGAGGGTGAGTCCGATGAGCCCGTCGGACTGCTCCGTCATCTTGCGGCTGAACTCGAGGTCCAGCGCGGTGGTGGTCTCGCTCGTCGCCTGGTCGAGGACCTGGAGCTTTCCGGTGCGCTCGATGTAGATCACCCGGCGGTCGGGGGTCACGGCCAGCTCGTAGGGGTCGGAGAGGTCCGTCGCCAGCTGCGTACGTGTGAACGCCCCGGTCTTGCTCGCGGAGCAGTCGCCGGGCTTGTTGCCCGCGGCCCACTGGATGCCGCCGAGCAGGTGCTTGAGGAAGTTCTCCTCCTCGAAGGCGGAGGCGTCATGACCGCCGGCGGTGAACCAGGAGCGGCCGCCGTCGTAGTTCTGGCACCAGGACCACGGATGGTCGACGCCCTCGTCGAGCCCGGTGATGCCGTCGTTCACCTTGATCTGCGCGAGCGTGTGGACCTTGCCCGTCGGGTTGGTGCGCCAGTTGTACCACTCCTCCGAACGCTCCCAGAGCTCCGGAAGTCCCTTGGTGGAGGGGTGCGCCTGGTCGAGCACCTTCACGCGGCCGGTCTGGATGGCGGGGTGCTTGTCGAAGATCGCCCCGGTCAGCCCTTCGTACCAGGCCCAGTCACGCTCGCTGGCCGACGCGGCGTGCAGTCCCACCCAGCCGCCGCCCGCGCGGATGAACTTTTGGAGCGCGGCGCGCTGGGAGGTGTTCAGCAGATCGCCCGACTCCGGAGTGGAGTTGGTGTTGTTGAAGACGATCGCCTGGAAGCGCGCGAGGTTCGAGTCGGAGAAGACGGCGGCGTCGTCGGACGCCTCCACCTCGAAGCCGTTCTCCTCGCCTAGCTTCTTGATGCCCGCGATACCGGCCGGGATCGACTCGTGCTCGAAATTGGTGACCTTGGAGAAGACCAGGACACGGTACGGCGCGGCCTCCGCGGGAGGGGGCGAGGCGACCCCGAGTCCGAGCACGAGAGCGAGCAGTGCCAGGACGACGGTCAAGGGCGTAAGAGCCCTTCGCGATCGGCTTCTGTGCATGGGGGGTCGTTCTGGTGGACGGCTACTCACGGGCGCTCCCGGTGCAGGTGGCGGCTACGAATGGGTAGAAAGCGCTTTCTTAAGTACGTCGCATAGCGTAGGTTCCCTGCTTCCGGAGGGTCAATGGGTCGGAAGCGCCCACTGTGGTAGGGGAGTTGTGCGTGCGGGGGCGCCGCGCCGTGCGGTGGGCGATTTCCGATGCGGTGGGCCGAATGTGGCCGACGTGGCCGTACGGTCGGGAGGCGTTGCCCGGCGTCTTCCCGGTGGTGGGCGGTGAGCGGTGAGTGACGATCGGTGGGCAGCGTCGAGCGGTGAGCCGTACGGGCCGGAGCCGGGGAGGGGCGGCTCGGGAGAAGCCCCTGGCGGCGGGGGCCGGCTAAAGCGGTTCGTGACCACCGGTCGGAGTGCGGTATTGTTCTCATGCGCGTTCGGCCGGGGGAAACCCCAGGTCAGGCGGGCATCGGGACGTGGCGCAGCTTGGTAGCGCACTTGACTGGGGGTCAAGGGGTCGCAGGTTCAAATCCTGTCGTCCCGACTGGAGACAGTCGCAGTTCAGGGCCTGTTTCGGAGAAATCCGAAACAGGCTTGATCATTTTTGTGGACCGGGGGCCGGCGTCCTTGACCGGGTCAGGATCATGGCGATCGGACTCGGGGGTGAGAGCGGTGCGCGCGGCACGCTGAAGTGGGCCGAAAGCGCCGCCCCGGCCGCCGTGATCTCGCGTACATCCGGGTGCGGGTAGCGCTCGGTCGTGGTGTGTGAACCGTGGCCGGCGATCACCCTTCGTGGACTTCATCCTGAGCCGCAACGCCGAGGGCCTGCCAATCCCCGCGCCATGGTTGTTCTCACGCGGGCGCGATCACGGTGTGAGTGCGGTGTCCCCTTCTCTGTTTCGAGGGCTTTACGGGTGTTTCAGCCGGGAGGGGCGGGTATTCGACGCCGCCGACGGGGATGTCGAGGCACGGCGAACAGAACCGAGAACAGCACACCGAGGGAGCCGGAGATGCGCGCACTGACCTGGCAGGGCAAGCGGGACGTCCGGGTGGAGACCGTTCCCGATCCGCGGATCGAGGACACGACCGACATCATCGTGAGGATCACCTCCACCGGCATCTGTGGTTCGGACCTGCATCTGTACGAGGTCCTTGGGCCCTACCTCGATCCGGGAGACATCCTGGGCCATGAGCCGATGGGAATCGTGGAGGAGATCGGTCCCGAGGTGACCTCACTGGCACCCGGGGACCGGGTCGTCATCCCGTTCAACGTCTCGTGCGGGCACTGCTACATGTGCGACCAGGGGCTTCAGTCGCAGTGCGAGACCACCCAGGTGCGGGAGCACGGGATGGGTGCCTCGCTCTTCGGTTACACGAAGTTGTACGGTCAGGTGCCCGGCGGCCAGGCGGAGTTGTTGCGCGTACCGTTCGGCGACAGGCTGCCCGTCAAGGTGCCGCACGGCCCGCCGGACGACCGGTTCGTGTATCTGTCGGACGTGCTGCCGACCGCCTGGCAGGCCGTCGAGTACGCGGCGATCCCGCCCGGCGGTACGGTCACCGTCCTCGGGCTCGGGCCGATCGGCGCGATGGCCGCACGGATCGCCCAGCACCGCGGCGCGAGCCTGGTCGTGGGTGTCGACCTCGTACCTGAACGCCTGACCCGCGCCGCCGCGCACGGCGTGAAGTGTCTCGACCTGCGCAGGCACGGCAAGGACCTCGGCGACGCCATCCGTGACTTGACCGACGGGCGCGGCACCGACGCGGTGATCGACGCGGTGGGCATGGAGGCCCACGGCGCGCCCCTGGCCAAGGCCGCCCACTGGGCGGTGGGGCTCATGCCCGACGCCGTGGGCGAGCGTCTCATGGGCACCATGGGCGTCGACCGGCTCAGCGCCGTCCACGCGGCGATCGACATCGTTCGCAGGGGCGGCACGATCTCCTTGTCCGGCGTCTACGGCGGCGTGGCCGACCCGCTGCCGCTGCTGACCATGTTCGACAAGCAGATCCAGCTCCGGATGGGCCAGGCCAATGTCAGACGCTGGGTCGACGACATCCTGCCGCTGCTCACCGACGAGGACACGCTGGGTGTCGACACGTTCGCGACCCACCGGCTGCCGCTGGAAGAAGCCCCGCAGGCGTACAAGACGTTCCAGGACAAGCGCGACGGGATGATCAAGACGCTGCTCGTTCCCTGACGCGTGAGCGCGAGCGACGCGAAGTTGCTGCAGGTGCCGTGAGCCCGGCGTATCTCCCTCGGCGGGCGTACGCCGGGCTCAGTCGTCACAGGCTCGCAGAGCGTCAGGGGAGTGGTGTGCCGCCGGTGGCGTTGACGATCTCGGCGGTGATGTCCGTGAGGAGCCCGTGGCCCTTGTAGGACTCCTCGCCGTGGTCCGGCGGCGGGTCCATCGGACCGCTCCGGCCCGGATGCGACTGCTCCTGCTGAGGAAAGTCCGGCTGAGGGTACTTGGTCACCGGGTCCCTGGGCTCCTGTGTGTCGCTCATCGCACCTCCCCTGTCGGTGAAAAGGGGGCACTCATCTGTTCCCGGAAAGGCGCGGTCGTATCGGCTTCGTCTCGGGGAGAGTCCCGCGAGTGGCCGACGGAGGCGGCATCGGCCGGTGCCTACGTGGCTCAGGAGCGGCGCCGCCGGCGCCGGCGGCGACCTGGCTCACCAGGATGTACACGCCCGCACCGAGGGCGTCGCCGCAGATGAAGAAGTAGAGCGGCGACGTGGTCAGCACCCTCTTGGGCGGATCGGTGATCCCGGCGCTTCTGGGCTGGTAGGGCGGCTTTCACACGCCCCTGTGTACCCGACTCGGCAGCCGACAAGCGGCGGCTCCGCCGAACGCCTGGGACAGTGAGAGACATGCGGCCGAGCGCGCCGGGACCTGGCGGTCGGCCCACTCGGGGCCGTTGACCAGGGCTGGAGGGCCGATGGCCGTACGACATCGATTGATCGAGCGGCCCGTGGCGGACGTCTGGGCGGTGCTCGCGGACGGTTCGCGCTACGGCGACTGGGTGGTCGGTACATCTGACTCTCGCCCCCAGGAGGGGGCGTGGCCGGAGGTCGGCTCCGGCATCACGTACACGATCCGGCTGGGGCGATGCGCGGTGTCGGGCAGCACGGTTGTCCGGCGGTGCGAGGAGCCCGGTGTGCTGGAGCTGGAGGCCGACAGCGGCCGGCTCGGTACCGCGCGGATCGCCGTGGAGGTCCGCCCGTGGGGCGAGAACGCCCTGGTGATCATCGACGAGCACCCGCTGCGCGGACCGGGCGGCCTGCTCCACAACACGGCCGTGGACGCCCTGATCCAGCTCCGTCACCGCACCATGCTCGCCCGATTGGCGGACGTGGTGGAGCACTCTCCCGCCCACCCGCGCGCAGCCATCTGAACCGGACGCGCGGCCGTGTGCCCGCGCGGCCGTCCCGGCCCGGACACGGGCCCGACGAGAACCCCAGGAGGAGCCATGCCGGACGCGGTGGTCATCGGCGCCGGACCCAACGGTCTCGTCGCGGCGAATCTGCTCGCCGACGCCGGATGGAGCGTCGAGGTCCTTGAGGCGCAGCCGGAACCGGGCGGGGCCGTCCGCAGCGACCGGGGCGTCCATCCCGACTATGTGAGTGACCTGTTCAGCGCCTTCTATCCGCTCGCCGCCGCGTCACCGATTTTCGCGGACCTGGAGCTTCAGCGGGAGGGGTTCGACTGGGCGCGCGCACCCCGCGTCCTGGCGCATCCGCTCCCCGACGGGCGCTGCGCCGTCCTCGCACAAGGGGCGGCGGACACCGCCGCGAACCTCGACACGTTCGAGCTGGGCGACGGGGCGGCGTGGCTCGACCTCTGCGCGACCTGGAACCGCCTGGGCCCCGACATCATCCGTGCCCTCTTCACCCCCTTCCCTCCGGTACGGGCAGGGGTCCGCCTTGCCGCCCGGCTCCGGAACGCCGGCGGTCTGCGGCTGGCCCGGCGCCTGGTCCTGCCGGTCCGGCGTCTCGGGGAGGAGGAATTCCGCGGCGAGGGCGGCAGGCTGCTGCTCGCGGGCAACGCGCTGCACGCGGACCTCGGCCCCGAGGCGGCGGGCAGCGGCGGCTTCGGCTGGCTGATGTCCATGCTCGGGCAGACCTACGGATTTCCGGTGCCCGTCGGTGGGGCCGGTGCGCTCACAGCGTCCCTGGTGCGGCGTCTTGAGCGGCGTGGCGGGGTGGTCCGGTGCGGGGAGCGGGTGACCGAGGTCGTCGTACGGGGCGGCCGGGCCGTCGGCGTACGTACGCAGAGCGGCGAACCCGTACCGGCGTCCCGCGCCGTCCTCGCCGACGTGGGCGCGCCCGCGCTGTACGGCGAACTCGTCGACGAGGCCCATCTGCCCGGTCAGGTGCTGGACGATCTGCGCCGGTTCCAGTGGGACTTCGCGACCTTCAAGGTCGACTGGGCGCTGAACGGACCGGTGCCCTGGACGGCGCCGGAGGCAGCGACGGCGGGGACTGTCCATCTGGCCGACGGCGTCGACGGGCTCACCCGCTTCGCCGCTCAGCTCTCCATGGGGCAGGTACCCGACCGCCCCTTCCTCCTCTTCGGACAGATGACCACGGCCGACGCCACTCGCTCCCCGGCCGGCACCGAATCGGCCTGGGCGTACACACACGTCCCGCACCGCATCAAGGGCGACGCGGGCAAGGACGGCCTCACCGGGACGTGGGACCGGCGGGAACAGGAAGCCATGGCCGACCGCATCGAGAGCGAGGTCGAACGCTGGGCGCCGGGTTTCCGCTCGCGCATCAGGGCCCGCCGGCTCCTCGCGCCGCCCACCCTCCAGTCGATGGACGCCAACCTGCACGGCGGCGCCATCAACAGCGGCACCACGGCCATGCACCAGCAACTGGTGTTCCGCCCGGCGCCCGGCACCGGGCGGCCGGAGACCCCGGTCAAGGGACTGTACCTGGCCTCCGCTGCCGCCCACCCCGGCGGCGGCGTGCACGGGGCGCCGGGCGCGAACGCGGCCCGTGCCGCACTGTGTGGCCGGACCGATCGGTGTTTCCCACCGCCCGGCTTCCCGTGGGCCGTACGAGCCGGACAGAACGCCCCGGCGAGGCCGCGCGCTGAGGACCGGCCCGTCACGGAGCCGGACGTGTGATCTGCGACTGATGTGGGCCGCGCCGTGAGAAGCGCGACTTCGTGGGCACGGGAGGACAGTGACAGATATGACGTATGTGCTCCGTGGTGTGGTTGCTCCTGCATCCGGAAGAGATGAGCTCTTCCTCCCCACGACCCGTCCGACCGGCCGTCCCGGCGGCCCGAACCCGGCGGGACCGCAGAGCGACGAGGTGAGCCGATGCTCGGTCTGATCGGTACGTACGACAAGGGCGGCCGGGTGATGCTGCCGCGCGGCGTCTACGGGCCCCAGGAGGACACGCTGCTGCTGCGCGACGCGCTGGAACGGGAGACGGTCGGTACGGGGACGGCGGTCCTGGACGTGGGAACGGGGTCGGGCTTTCTCGCACTCGCCGCGGCGCGGCGGGGCGCGCGGGTGACCGCTGTCGACCGCACCCGCCGCGCGGTTCTCGCCACACGCCTGAACGCGGTGCTCGCCGGGCTGAGCGTCGAGGCCGTCCGTGGCGATCTTCTGGCCCCCGCCGTCGGCAGGCGGTTCCATCTCATCCTGAGCAATCCGCCGTACGTACCCGCGCCTGACGCCGGCCTGCCTGTCCGGGGCCCCGCCAGGGCGTGGGACGCGGGCCACGACGGACGCCTGCTCATCGACCGCCTGTGCGACGGAGCGGCCGGGTCGCTCCACCCTGGTGGGGCACTGCTCCTCGTTCACTCGGCGTTGTGCGGGGTATCCGACACCCTGGGCATGCTGGAGCGCGCGGGCTTGCCGGCCGAGGTGACGGATCGCTGCTCCGTGCCCTTCGGTCCCGTCCTTGACTCGCGGCGGCAGTGGCTGCTGGACCGCGGCCTGATCGCGCCCGGCGACAACAACGAAGAGCTGGTGATCATCCGTGCCGAACGCGCTGCGTGAGACACTCTGCCGCGTCACCCCGACACGGGACGGGCCTCTCCTGATAGAGGGGCCGGTGGAGGTGACCCTGGACAACGGGAGCACGGTGCGTTCGGACCGGTTCACCGTGGCCCTGTGCGCGTGCCGGCGCAGCAGGACCTATCCCTGGTGCGACACCAGCCACCGTCGCAGAGGCGGGGGCGCCGGGGCGCCCCGGGCCGGTTCGGGCCATGACCGCGATTCGAACGACGCGAGTGATGCCGCTGAGGGGGCCGACGAGTGAAGTCGGCGGAGCTGACCGAAGGGGAATCGGGCGGGCCCGTCCTGCCCACGGGCCGCGGCGCGTTGAGCGACCGGGTCCTCCGTGCGCTGCGGGGCCGTCCCGGCCGCGAGAATTGCGGGCCGTCGGGCGGCGCGGTTCACGAGGCCGATCCGTACGGCGAGGACCTGCACCTGGCGCTCTACCTCTGCTACGAACTGCACTACCGCGGGTTCCAGGGCGTAGACCCCGCCTGGGAGTGGGACCCGGCCCTGCTCGGACTGCGGGCAGGACTGGAACGGCGATTCCTGGACGCGCTGCGAACGGACACCGAAGACCGCCCCCACGGTGCCGACCGGGCGTTCGACGGCATCCTGGTCGAGCCGGTTCACGGCACGGGGCTCTCGCACTTCCTCCAGGACGAGGGCCGGTTGTGGCAGTTGCGCGAATATGCCGCCCAGCGTTCGCTCTACCACCTCAAGGAAGCCGATCCGCATGCCTGGGTGATCCCGCGCTTGCAAGGCAGGGCCAAGGCGGCCATGGTCGCGGTGGAGTTCGACGAGTACGGCGGCGGCCGGGCCGACCGAATGCACTCACGGCTCTTCGCGGACCTGATGACGGATCTCGGTCTCGACACGACGTACGGCCGCTACGTGGACGCCGCGACGGCGGAGACGCTGGCGAGCATCAACCTGATGTCGATGTTCGGCCTGCACCGCGCGCTGCGCGGCGCCCTGGTGGGGCACTTCGCCGCCGTAGAAGTCACCTCGTCGCCCGCTTCCCGCCGACTGGCGCGGGCGATGCGCCGGGCGGACGCGGGAGAAGCGGCCGTGCACTTCTACACCGAGCACGTGGAGGCCGACGCCGTCCACGAACAGGTGGTGCGCCGCGAGGTGGTCGGCGGGCTGCTGGAGGACGAGCCATGGCTGGAGGCGGACGTGGCCTTCGGTGTCGCGGCCACCGACCTGCTGGACACTCGCGTCGGGGAACGGACGCTCGCCGCCTGGCGCGCCGACCGCTCCAGTCTGCGCACACCGCTCTGACAGCGCGCGGACACCCCTCCGGGTCTGCCGGGGGAAAACGTGCCGCCTGGGGGAGCACGTGTCTGAGGACGCACGTTTGCCCGGGCGCCTGCGGGTATTCGGGGGACGGGCACGGCATGAGACCCCTCGCCCGCGGTCACGGTGTCACGGGCTGCTGTCCACCGCAGGATGGCCGAGCCCGGATCTGCCGACGAAGATCCGCCTTGTACGTCCTGAGAGAGCTGTGTCCGCCCGCACGAGCCCGACCGGGACCTGGACGGCGTGCGCACCCTCCGGGAGACCGTTCCGGAAGCGGGGGTGGTTCCGGTGGTGATCGCCCCGGCCAGGGGTGTGCTGGACGCGGGCGGGGACCCGATCACCGTCCAGCGGACATGTGCCACCACAAGGTGAAGTTCGACGCGCTGCTCGTGGCGGGCGCGCCGGGACGGGGCGTCCGACGCGAAAGCAGGAACCGGTGCGACGACCGGCGGAGACGCGAACGACCCCCGGCTGGTGCTGCTCCTGGCGGAGGAGTTCCGGTACGGGAAGGCCGTCGGCGGCCGGCAGCAAGATGCGGCACTGGAGCAGGCGGGCATCCCCGCCCTCGCACCCCCGCGTCGTGACCGGCGAGCGTGGCAGCGGCGTACTGGAGCAGGTCGTCGAACGCCTCGACGCGCACCGTGTGTGAGGACGGCTCCCGGCCGCCGACCGGGCGAAGGAGTTCGGCCCGATCCCCGGCCGAGCGATGCATGCGGTCCCACCGGTGAGTCCTGCGGTGGGACCGCGCGCATCGCGTGCGACCTCGCCGAAGGCACCTCATGAAGTACGGCGTGACCTCGCCGCTCGGCCACCGGCCCCGAGCAGGCCCGTCGCCGAGAACTCCGAGCGGGTCAGTTCCCTGCGCGCGATCCGGGAGACAAGGGTCGGCAGGCCGGCGCGTACCGCCTGTACGCCCCGAAGCCAGCCCGGCACGTACACGGAGGACGACCGACGCTCGACCGCGTCCACCAGACGCACCGCTACATGCTCGGCCGGGTAGACCTTCCGGGCGGGCGACGGCATGTGCGCGCGGAGTTCGCGGAGCACGGCCTGCTGCTCGGCGTCGCGGATCATGTCCGTGTCGGTCCAGTTCAGATAAGCGGTGCCCACCGCGACGCCCCGGGGGGCGAGTTCCGGGCGCAGGGCCTGGGAGAAGGACTCCACGCCCGCCTTCGACGCGCAGTAGGCGCTCATCATCGGCGCGGCGCCGATGGACGCCAACGAGGCGACCTGGAGGTAGTAACCGCGCGTGTGGAGCAACTGGGGCAGGAAAACCGCCGCGCTGATCGCGCTGCCCACCAGGTTGACCTCGACGACGCGCCGCCAGCTCACGAGATCGGTGCCGATGAACGGGCCGCCCTCGGCCACCCCCGCGTTCGCGACGACGACCGACGCGGCCCCCAGACGGTCGCGCACCTCATCGGCGACACGGGCCATCGCCTCATCGTCGGTGACGTCCACATGCCAGTGGTACGACTCCGTGGGCAGCTCGTGGGCCAACCGGGCGAGTGATTCCACCTCAAGGCCGATCAGAGCCACCGAGGCGCCCCGGTTGGCGAGCTGTCTGGCGACAGCTGCCCCCACACCGCGCGCGGCACCGGTCACCACAGCCGTACGGCCGCGCAGAACGTGCTTCCGATCGGTCACGAGGACTCCTTCGGGCGGGGCGGTGACGCAGGGGAACCCCGTGCGCCGGTCACTCCCGTTCCATGGTGGCAGGCGGTGCCGCGTGCTGCGTCCGGGCAACGGCGCCCCGGTCGCGACCGGGGCGCCGCTCGGGCATCTGGCGGAGCATGCCGCGAATTCTCTGGCGGGGTGCCTCTATGTCGTTCGTCAATCCCGCGCTGCCGGTTTCGGGGGTGTTGGTCTCTTTCATGCGGCGAGGGTGACGGTGGGTGTTCGGGGCTCGTAGAAGGTGCCGTCGCGGAGCATGGCGAACAGGACGCTGATGCGTTGGCGGGCGAGGCGGAGAAGGGCTTGGGTGTGGGTTTTGCCGCGGGCTCGTTGCTTGTCGTAGTAGGCGCGGGAGGCGGGATCGGCGTTCATGCAGGCGAAGGCGGACAGGAACATGGCCCGCTTCAGCTGCCGGTTTCCGCCTCGGGGGGCGTGTTCGCCATGGATCGAGGTTCCCGAGGACTTCGTCGCCGGGGCCAGGCCGGCGTAGGAGGCGAGGTGGGCGGCGGTGGGGAAGTTGGTGCCGTCGCCGATGGTGGTCAGCAGGACTGCTGCGGTCCTGACGCCGACGCCGGGCATCGAGGTCAGGACCTGGGAAAGAGGGTGGGCCTCCAGCAGGGTGCTGATCTGTGTTTCCAGGGCCCGGCGCTGTTCGTGGACGGCGGCGAGCGAGCGGGCCGGGGACGGGACCACGATGTCGAGGGTGCCGGTGCCGGGAACGGTGACGGTCTGTTCGTCCAGGGCGTCGAAGACGTCGTCGATCAGCCGGGCGGCCATGCGCGGGGCTTTGGGCCGGATGAGCTCGATGAGTCTGCGTCGGCCGGCTTTGCGCAGGGCGGCCGGGGACCCATAGCGCTCCAGGAGCCAGGTGACGGCCTGGTGATCGAGGCGGGGGCCCGAAACGCGTTCCAGGCTGGGGTGGAACTGGGTGAGCAGGCCGCGTATGCGGTTGCTGGTGCGGGTGGCCTCGGCGGCGAGGTCTTGGTCGAAGCCGGTCAGGACGGTGAGCTCGGCGGTGATCTCGTCGGCAAGTTCGAGCGAGCGCAGGGTGTGGGGCAGGGTGCGGGCGGCGTCCGCGATCACGGCCGCGTCCTTGGCGTCGGTCTTCGCCTCGCCGGGGTAGAGGTCGGCGATCCGGCGCATCGCGAGTCCTGGCAGGTAGGCGACCTTGCAGCCGGTGTCCCGGGCGACGGCCAGGGGCAGGGCGCCGATGGAGGCGGGCTGGTCCACGATCACCAGCACCGTGCCGAACTTCGCGGCCAGCTTCTCGAAGACGGCCCGCAGTTCTAGGGGTCGCGGACCGGCCGGGGACGACGGCGCACGGGACGATGCGTACGACGGCGCACGGGTGATGCGCAGGATGGCGCGTACGGCGACGGCCGGGCACGCGCCAGGCCCTGTCCGACGAGCGGACAGGGCCTGGTCGGTGATGCGCGGGCTCAGCCCTGGGCGTCCGTCTTCTCGGCCGCCTCCGGCTCGTCCGCCCCGGTCTTCGCCGCCTCCTGCTCGGCGGCTTCCCGCTCCGCGATCTTCTTCGAGGCCGCCAGGCTGGTGATCGTCGTGATGATCAGCACGCCGCAGATGACGCTCAGCGAGACGGGGAGGGAGATCTCCGGCACGTGCAGGCTCGTCGTCTCGTGGATGCCGTGCAGGACCAGCTTCACGCCGATGAAGGCGAGGATGACCGACAGCCCGTAACTGAGGTGGACCAGCTTCTTCAGCAGGCCGACGATCAGGAAGTACAGCTGCCTCAGGCCCATCAGCGCGAACGCGTTGGCCGTGAAGACGATGTACGGGTCCTGGGTGAGGCCGAAGATCGCGGGGATCGAGTCCACCGCGAAGAGCACGTCGGTGATGCCGATCGCCAGCATGACGATCAGCATCGGGGTGGCCAGCCGCTTGCCGTTCTCGCGGATGACCATCTTCGTGCCGTGCCACTTGTCGGTGGAGGGCAGCCGCCGTTCGACGGCCTTCATCAGGCGGCCCTCCTCCCAGTCCTCGTCGTCCTCGCCGGCCCGCGCCTCCTGGATGAGCTTCCAGGCGGTGTAGATGAGGAAGGCGCCGAAGATGTAGAAGACCCAGGCGAAGGAGTTGATCGCGGCAGCGCCCGCCGCGATGAAGACGGCGCGCAGCACCAGCGCGATCAGCACGCCGATCATCAGCACGCGCTGCTGGTAGATCGTGGGGACCGCGAACTTCGCCATGATCAGCACGAAGACGAAGAGATTGTCGACGCTGAGCGACTTCTCCGTGACGTAGCCCGCGAAGAACTCGCCGGACGCCTGTCCGCTGCCCCAGATCGCCAGGCCGGTGCCGAAGAGTACGGCGAGAACGATCCAGACGATCGTCCAGACGCCCGCTTCCTTGATCGAGACTTCGTGCGGCTTCCGGCCGCCAATGAAGAAGTCGGCCGTGATGAGTGCGCACAAGCCCACAATCGTGAGCACCCACATGGTCGTTGAGACGTCCAACCCCGGTCCCTCCCTATGTTCTGAAGGGCCAACGGTACAAGGATGGCCAAGAAATGGTAAAGAGAAGGTCTAAAATCCCTGGTCGTGGCGGTCCTCACACGTCTCGGCAAGCCCCCGCCACGGGGGCTGCCGATGCGCCCGGATTCATCGTTTCGGTGTCCCGCGGCCCAGGGCCGGCCGGGGCACGAGACGCAGCAGGCTGTGCAGGACGGCGTCGATCGCGTCGTGGCCCGGTTCGTCGGCGACCTCGGTCAGCAGCCGCGCGAGCGAACGGACCAGGACGGGGGAGGACATGACACGGCGGTGCAGGACGGGCCGGTAGCCGTACCGTCCGAGGACGAGGTCGGCGGCCCGGTTCCCCAGCCGGTAGTAGCGCCCCCAGAGGCGGTTGATCTCCTTCGGGTACTGCCGCAGCGCCTCCTCCCGCCCCGGCCCGCTCGGGCGCAGCAGGGCGAGGACGACGGCTTCGGCGGCGGCCTCGCCGGCCTCCATGGCCTGTGCGACACCCTCGCCGCTCCAGGGGCTGATCATGCCCGCGCTGTCGCCGACCAGCAGCAGACCGCGGCTGTACTGAGGCCGCCGGTTGAAGCCCATCGGCAGTGCCGCGCTCCGCAAGGGTGAATCGGCGTTCTCCTCACTCAGCCCCCACTCCTTCGGCAGGCGCGCGAGCCACTGATCCATGGTGGTCCGCAGATCGACCGCTCCGTGGCGGCGGTGGGGCAGGGACCCCAGGCCGACGTTGACCCGGCCATCACCCAGGGGGAAGATCCATCCGTATCCGGGCAGGTCACGGCCGGTGCGGGAACAGCGCAGATCGGCCCAGAGCTCAAGGTAGGGGTCGTGGGTACGGGAGGGGCTGCGGTAGTAGCGGCGGGCCGCGGTGGCGATCGGGCGGGTCGGGTCGCGGTCCAGGCCCATGGCGAGGGCCGTCCTGGCGGAGGCACCGTCGGCGGCGATGACGACCGGCGCGCGGTACGTCCTCGGCTGCTTGTCGGCGCCCGCGACGGCCGTCACGCCGATGATCCGTCCGGCGCGGTCCGTCAGGGGTCCGGTGGCTCTCACCTCCGCGCGCAGCCGTGCCCCGGCCTCGCAGGCGTGGCGGACCAGGATGTCGTCGAAGTCGTAACGGCTGCGGGTGAGTCCGAAGTCGGGGTGACCGCCGAGACGGGGCCAGTCGATGTGCACCTGCCGGCCCTCGCACATCCAGCGCATCCCCCGTGTGCGCGTCCAGCCGGGGGCGTCGATGTCGACGCCCATGCGTACGAGCTGCCGCACGCCGCGCGGTGTGAGGCCGTCGCCGCAGACCTTCTCCCGGGGGAACGTGCCCTTCTCCAGCAGCAGGACATCGACGCCCGCTCGTGCCAGATACATGGCGGCGGTCGCGCCGGCGGGCCCCGCGCCCACCACGATCACTCGCGCCTCTTCGTCACCGGTGACCGCGTCCGGCCGCCGCGGGTCTGTACTGGGCACGTACGCCTCCTGGAATCGTCGGCTGACCGTGTCCGCACCGTGCTGCGCGAGCTTCCGCGGCTTCGTCGCGGGTACAGCTGGTCACGTCCAATGGGACGGAGTTACCCAATTCGCAGTCCGCGCAGTCCCTCCGGTCACGGCGCGCGGTGGACTCCGTCGGCTTCCGGGCTTCGGAACGGAGCCGTCACGCGGCCTTCGTCGGGACGCGGTCCGGCTCGGTGGGTGACACGGATCGGCGCCCCTGCGGACCGTTGGCCGCAGGGGCGCCGATGTCACCGTCGGAGTCAGCCGGGGGTCTGGGCCCGGCGGCGGCGTACGACGAGGACGATGCCCGTACCCGCGACCACCGCCGCGGCGGCAGCGCCCGCGCGATCGGCAGCGTCGAGGAGGAGCCGGTGCTGGCCAGGTCGCCGCCGGCCGTGGCCGACTCGCTGCCGCCGGTCGATGAGGAGCCGGAACCGCCGGTCGACGAGGAGCCGCCGTCCGAGCCGCCGCTGCCACCGGTCGAGCCACTGGAGCCGCCGGTCGAGCCGCCGCCGGTGGATCCGCCCGATCCGGACGTCCCACCGCCCGTCACGTCCAGCGTGATGGTGGCCGTGTCGTTGGTCTTGTCGGGGTCGAACGGCCGCGCCTCACCGCTCAGCGCCACCGAACCCCTGGCGCCCGCCACCCGCTTGTCGATCTTCAGCTCGAAGGTGTAGGTCTCGCCCCCGCCCTCGTCGACCCACCGCTGGCTGGTGCCGCAGTCGTACGTCTTCCCCTTGGGCTCGCAGAACCCGTGGGGCTTGACGACCGACGTTCCGGCGGGCGGCGTGATGAGGACGCCGACGAGCGGGTCACCCTCCCTCGTCAGCACCCAGCCGGGACCGGCGTTGGTGAACTTCACCTTCAGGGTGACCGTTTCACCGACGCGCCCCGCCAACTCGTCGCCCGTCACCCGGTAGTCGGCCGTGTTGACGGAGGTGACCGTAACGTCGACGGCGCTCTCGGTGCCCTCGTCCCCGTCCTGACGCTCCACCAGCTTCACCGCGGGCGCGGTCCCGGCGACCGGCGGCGTGGCGTTCTCGTCCAGCTCCGGATCGGTGCCGCCGACGTACACACGCAGGTCGTCGTGGAGCGCGTGGTCCAGCGCTTTGATCGCGAGAGCCTTCTCGGGCGCGTAGACGACACCGGGCTCCACCTTCTGGTCGAACTCGCACACGACGTTCGACTTCTCGGTCATCTCGTCGTAGGACGGGGCCTGGTGGGCCTCGCAGTTGGACGGGATCGTTGTACCGCGCGCTCAGCCGCCGGCTGCGTACCGACGCCGCGTACGTCAACTTCCCCGACCCGGATCTGCGGGACTGGCAGCACGCCTACTACGGTGCCAACTACGAGCGCCTGGTGGCGGTCAAGCGACGGTACAACCCGGCGGGCCTGTTCCGGTACGCGCAGTCCGTCGGCAGCCCCGGGCGCCGCTGATGTCCGGACCGACCCCGCCCGACGACGCGGGCGCCGCGAACCCCTGGCAGCGGTTCGACGATCTGTACGCCGACCGGCCGCCGTGGGAGATCGGGCGCCCGCAGCAGGTGTTCCTCGATCTCGCGCGGTCCGGCGCCATCCGGGGGCGGGTGCTGGACGTCGGCTGCGGGACCGGGGAACAGGTGCTCATGTGCGCCGGCCTCGGCCTCGACGCCACCGGCGTGGACCTGGCGGCCACCGCGCTGCGGGCCGCCGAGGAGAAGGCACGCCGACGCGGCCTGTCCGCACGGTTCCTCCACCACGACGCGCGCGAGGTGGCCGGTCTGGGGGAGCGGTTCGACACGGTGCTGGACAGCGGGCTGTTCCACATGCTCGACCCCGACGACCGCGCCGCCTTCGCGAGCGGCCTGCGGGCGGTGCTGCGCCCCGGAGGCCGCTACTTCATGATCTGCTTCAGCGACCGGGAGCCCGTGACACCCGGCGCCAGTGGTCCGCACCGGCTGACCCGGGACGACATCACGGCCGCGTTCGCCGGAGCGCTGCGGATCGACTCGATCGAACCGGCCACGATCGAGATCATCTCGGACCCGGCGGGCATCCGCGCCTGGTCCGTCGCCATGACGGCGGACCGGGTGACGGCGGAGGACCGGGGGATTCTGGCCGGGGCCGCGTGGCGACCCGGCTGCCGGCCCAGGACCTGGACCGGGCGCGGCGTTTCTACTCCGAGCGGCTCGGTCTGGAGCCCGTCGACGAACGCCCCGGTGGCCTGCTGTACCGGTGCGGGGGCACGGAGTTCGTGCTGTTCCGGTCGACGGGGGCCTCGCCCGGCACGTTCACGCAGATGGCGTTGACGGTCGACGGCATCGAGAGCGTCGTGGCGGAGCTGAAGCGGCGCGGCGTGGTGTTCGAAGAGGTCGACGCACCCGGGTTCCGGACGAGGGACGGGATCGCCGAGATCGAGGGGAACTACCCGAGCAAGGGTGCCCGGGGCGAGCGCGGCGTCTGGTTCCGTGACAGCGAGGGGAACATGCTGGGCATCGGGGAACCGGTCGTCTGAGGCGTACGGCGGCGGTCGGGCCACCCGTGACCGCCGCTCGCTCGTGTCCACCGGTTACCTTCGCTCCTCCGGGTTCGTCATCAGTCATGACGGAACTCGCCTGAGGAAGGTGACAACATGAGCGGACCAGCCCCGGACGAAGCCCTGGCGGGAGCCTTCGAGGAGCAGCGCGGGCGCCTGGTGGCGGTGGCGTACCGGATGCTCGGATCGCGGGCGGACGCCGAGGACGCGGTCCAGGAGGCCTGGCTGAGGCTGGCACGCCAGGATCCGGCCTCGATCGACAACCTCGCCGGCTGGCTGACCACCGTGGTCGGCCGGGTCTGCATCGACGTGCTGCGCTCGCGGAAGGCCCGTCCCGAGGCGTCGTACGACGACCGGCTGCCCGAACTGGTGGTGACCGAGGACTTCGGCGCAGCGCCCGAGGACGACGCGCTGCTCGCGGAATCGGTCGGCCTGGCACTGCTGGTGGTGCTCGGCACCCTCCGCCCCACCGAGCGGCTGGCGTTCGTGCTGCACGACATGTTCGCGGTGCCGTTCGAGGAGATCGGCCAGATCATCGGCAGGTCCACGGACGCCACGAAGATGCTCGCCAGCCGGGCCCGCAGGAAGGTGCAGGACACACCGCGTCCGACTGGGGAACGCCACCAGCAGCGGGCGGTCATCGACGCCTTCCTCGCGGCGGCGCGCGGCGGTGACTTCGAAGGACTGCTGCGGCTGCTCGACCCGGACGTGACGTGGCGCTCCTACTCCGCGCGTGGCGTGGTCGTCAGGCTGGGCGCGGCCGAGGTGGTCGGCAGGGCCCAGCTCGGGGCGCGTGCCGCGGTGACCGCACGCCCCGCCCTTGTCAACGGCGAGTCCGGGATCGTGGCGTGGGGACCGAACGGCAAGCTGCTGGGCGTGATGGCGTGCACCGTGGCCGACGGCCGGATCGTCGAGATCCTCTCCGTGAGCGACCCGGCCCGCCTCGCGGCCATGGACCTGCCGGCGCATCCCGGATAGCGGTCGTCCCGGACGGGACCTTGCGGACCAACCGGTACAGAAGAGATACCCTGTCTCCCATGGAGCTCAACCGCACGGCGCCGATCGGTCGCCCCAGAGCCTTCGACGCAGACAAGGCCCTCGACAGAGCCATGCGCGTCTTCTGGGAGAAGGGCTATGAGGGCGCCAGCATCACCGATCTCACCGGCGCCATGGGCATCACCCGTACCAGCATGTACGCGGCCTTCGGCAACAAGGAGGCGCTGTTCCGCAAGGCGCTGGAGCTCTACGCCGCGGGCCCCGCGGCGTACGCGACCGAGGCGTTGCGGGAACCCACCGCCCTGAAGGTGGCCACGGCGTTCCTGCGCGGTTCCATCCGCACCACCACTTCGTCCGACGCCCCCGCCGGCTGTTTCGGCGTCCAGGGCTCTCTCGCCGCGGGCGACCCCGCTCGCTTCGCCCGTGACGCCCTCGTCGTCTGGCGCAACGAGGGCATGCGGAGCCTCCGCGACCGGTTCCAGCGGGCCGTCGCCGAGGGCGACCTCCCTCCCGACAGCGATCCCCTGCTGCTCGCCCGCTACGTCATGACCGTGGCGAACGGCATCGCCGTCCAGGCCGTCGGCGGCGCGACCCACGAGGATCTCGAACTGGTGGCCGACATGGCCCTGAGGAGCTGGCCGACCGTCTGAGGTCGCTGTCCGGGCAGCCCCGTGTCAGAGGGTGAACGCCTCGACGAGGGTCCAGACGGCGAGGCCCGCCATGCACGCCGCCCCGATGCGCTGCACGGTCTTGAGCGGTACGCGCTGTGCGATGAAGCGACCCACCAGCAGGGCGAGCGCGGAGACCGACATCAGCGCGAGGGCCGAGCCGATCGCGGTGGGCAGCCACCCGTTGGCGGCGGCCAGGTTGGCCGTCGTGATCTGGGTCAGGTCGCCCCATTCGCTGATGAAGACGGCCGTGAACGCGGTGGTGTACACGGGCCAGAAGCCGGTGACTGTCTTGCCGCCGCCCTCTTCCTCGTCGTCGCCCCCGCCGCGCAGCAGGACGAAGGCGCCGAACGCGAACAGCGCCGCCGATACGAGCTTGACGGCCATCGCCGGGAGCAGACTCAGCAGGCTTCCGGCGCCGACCGCGATGGCGACGTGCACGAGGAAGGCGGTGGACGTGCCGAACCACACGTACAGCGGTCGCATCCGGGTGCCCATGGCCAGCGAGGCGAACATCGTCTTGTCGGGGAGCTCCGCGAGGAAGACCAGCCCGAAAGCGGTGAGCACCGCCAGGGGGTCGAAGGTCATTCTCTTGACTTTCTGCCGGGGCCGGGCCGTAGCTCGTGCGGCACCCGGAGGGCGACGGGAAGAACCACTCGACCCGGCACGATGGTGCGGCCCACACAGCGGTGCGGGCCGGAATCATGCCTTGGTCGAAGGTCTCGTCCGCCCCCGCAGAGTATGCGGCGGCCCGGTGGCCGGGACGCCCGAGGACGTCCAGTGTGTCGACCAGCGGTTCTCGGGACTACTCCCCTTCGCTGCCGCCGATCGTAACAGGCGCCGTCGGACGGCCCGGAGACCGGATCGGAGGAAGGATTCCGAGGACTGATCGGAGACGGATCAGGGACTGATTCAGGGACGGATCAGAGGACGAAGCCGTTCGGGAACGGATCCGCCGGGTCCAGCAGATAGTTGGCCGTTCCGGTGATCCACGCGCGGCCCGAGAACTCCGGCACCACGGCCGGTACCCCCGTGACCTCGCTCGTGCCGACCAACCGCCCGGTGAACCGCGTCCCGATGAACGACTCGTTGACGAACTCCGTGTCCAGCGCCAGCTCCCCACGGGCATGGAGCTGCGCCATCCGGGCGCACGTACCGGTACCGCAGGGGGACCGGTCGAACCAACCCGGCCGGATCGCCATGGCGTTGCGGGAGTGCCGGGCGTCCGAGCCGGGCGCGAGGAACTGCACGTGCTTGCAGCCGCGGATCGCCGGGTCCGCCGGATGCACCGGCGGACTGTGCGCGTCGACGGCCTCCGAGATCGCGAGCCCCGCCGCGAGGATGTCGTCCTTGCGCGCCCGGTCGAAGGGCAGCCCGAGGGACGCCAGATCCACGATGGCGTAGAAGTTGCCCCCGTACGCCATGTCGTACCGGACCTCGCCCAGTCCCGGCACCGTCACCTTCGCGTCCAGCTCCAGCGCGAACGCGTCGACATTGCGCAGCGTGACCTGCTCGGCGACGCCGTCGCGCACCGTCACACGGGCCTCGACCAGGCCGGCCGGGGTGTCGAGACGTACGACGGTCTCGGGCTCGGTGACCGCTACCATCCCGGTCTCCACCAGTACGGTCGCCACCCCGATCGTCCCGTGCCCGCACATCGGCAGGAAGCCGCTGACCTCGATGTACAGGACGCCCCAGTCCGCGTCCGCGCGGGTCGGCGGTTGCAGGATCGCCCCGCTCATCGCCGGATGCCCACGAGGCTCGTCGACCAGGAACCGCCGCAGCGGGTCCAGGTGTTCCATCGCGTGGCGGCGGCGCTCGGCCATCGTGTCGCCGGGGACGGGCGCCACCCCCGCGGTGACCACGCGCGTCGGCATGCCCTCCGTGTGGGAGTCGACCGCGCTGACCGTCCGCACGCTGCGCATCAGTCCTGCCGCCCTTCCGTGGTGAGGAAGTCGATCGCCTGCCGCATCTCGGCGGTGATCTGCTCGCGGTGGGCGGGGATCAGCGGGCCGCGCGGCGGGCGGCAGGGGCCGCCGTAGCGGCCGACCATCTCCATGCCCAGCTTGATGGCCTGGACGAATTCGGTGCGTGAGTCCCAGCGGAACGCGGCGACCAGCGGCCGGTAGAGGGCGCGCGCCTCCTCCAGCCGCCCTTCCGTGGCGAGCCGGAAGAGGCGGGCGGACTCGGCGGGGAAGACGTTGGGGAAGCCGGCGAACCACCCGGTGGCCCCCATCAGCATGCTCTCCAGCGCCACGTCGTCGGCGCCGCTGATCACGTCGATGCCGGGGGCCCGCTCCTTGATCTCCAGCACGCGCCGTACGTCGCCGGAGAATTCCTTGACCGCCAGGACGTTGTCTATCCCGGCGATCTCCGCCAGCAGTCGGGGCGTCAGATCGACCTTGGTGTCCACGGGGTTGTTGTAGACCATGACCGGCAGGCCGACCGCGGCCACGGCCTCGAAGTGCGCCACCACCTCGGCGGGGTTGGCCCGGTACATGGTCGGGGGCAGACAGAGCACCCCGTCCGCGCCGTCCTCCGCCGCGGCCTCGGCCCATCGCACGGCCTGGTGCGAACCCGGTCCGTGCACGCCGACGACGACCTTGCCGCGACCGCGTACCGCCTCGACGGCGGTACGGGCCACGGTGCGGCGTTCGTCGTCGGTCAGCGACGAGTACTCGCCCAGCGAACCGTTGGGCCCGACCCCGTCGCAGCCGTTGTCGACGAGCCAGCGGCAGTGTTCCGCGTAGGCGTCGTAGTCGACGGCGAGGCCCGCCGGGGCCGACGGGTCCGGCCGGTAGGGGAGCGCGGTCGCGACGACGACGCCGGTCGGCGGGTTGGGGCGGTTGGGCCCGTCGGTGCTGGTGCTGCTCATGAAGTGCTCTCCTCCACAGGGGAGTCGGGATGCGCGGACGGGTCGGAGGAGCCCGGTGGGGGCTCGGGCGGACGGGCCAGCTCGCCGAGACTGATCGGCTCGGCGACGGGCCGGTGATGGGGGCCGGCGCCCGCGTCGGCGGTACGGCGCAGTTCGGCGACCGTGGGCCCGCAGATCCGGGCCTGGCAGGGGCCGAGGCCGGCCCGCGTCGCGAGCTTGGCCACCGCCGGTTCCGTACGGGTGGGGTCGACGGCCGACCGGCGCACCGCCGCGTAGGTCGTCTCCTCACAGCGGCAGATCACGGTGTCGGGACGCAGCCAGCCGGGCCAGGCCCGGCCGATGGGATGGGCGGCTGCCAGTCGCGCGGCGAACGCCCTGCCCCGGTCGCGGTTCGCGCGCAGCGTGGCCAGGGCGCGGGATTCCGGGGGGCCGCCCGCCGCGATCCAGCCGGCCACGGCGCCCTCGGCGCGCGAGGCCGGGGCACCGGCGAGGCCGGTGATCTCGCCCGCCGCGTACACACCGGGCCGGCTCGTCCGCTGGTCGTCGTCCACGTCCACGAAGACCTCGGACGGTGAACCGGCATGCGAACCGGCCGGTGTCCCGGCTGACGACGGGCGAAGGGCGCATCCGGCGGCGACCGGCAACTCCAGTCGCGGGGTGAACCCGTGACCGACACAGACGGCGTCCACGGCGAGGACGCGTTCGCTGCCCGGTACCACCGACCAGTCCGCGCGGACGCGGGCGGTGACGATCTCCTCGACCCGGCCGTCCCCACGCGCCTCGACGACCGCCCGGCCGAGCCGGTAGGGGACCCGGTGGCGCCCCAACGCCGCCGCGTACGACAGGAGTTCGCCGGACTTGCCGAGCTGCGGCCCCAGTTCCCACGGGCGGCGCAGCCAGCCGCCGGTCAGCGCTCCCGGCCTGCCCGCCTCCAGCACCTCCAGCACCCGGGACCCGGCCTCCAGCAGAGACGTCGCCACCGGCAGGAGGAACGGCCCCGTGCCCGCGACCACCACCCGGTCCCCGACGGCCACGCGCTCTCCCTTTGCCAGTGCCTGGGCCGCCCCCGCGGTGTAGACGCCGGGCAGGTCCCAGCCGGGGAACGGGAGCACCCGGTCGTGCGCTCCGGCGGCGAGCACCAGGGCGTCGGGCTCCAGCACATGGCGGCGCCGGGGCGTACCGCTCAGGACGTGCACCAGCGGCGGCCCTTCCCCCTTCGGACCGGCCGTGCCGGCCGGGTCGGCCGCGTCGCGGCGCTCCAGCGCCCATACGGAACTCTCCGCCCACCAGGCACAGCGCGGGTGCCCGAGCACCCGGCGGACGCGGCGGTCGAAGGAGCGGTAGCCGTGCTGGAGGACTGCGGGGTCGGTCGCCCCGTACGCCTCCGGCAGCATGCGGTGGTACTGGCCGCCGGGCCGTTCGGCCGTGTCGATCAGCGTCACTTCGGCGCCCGCCGCCAGCGCCGCGTCGGCGGCGGCGAGGCCGGCGGGCCCGGCTCCCACGACGACGACACGACGGCGGCCCGCCGCCGGTTCTCCCCTCATGAGCCCTGTCCGTCCCGCTCGCCGGTCGCCCGTGACTGCGTGGTCACCGCGTCACCGTCCCTGGCGCGACGGCGGCACGCCCGTACGTCACGCTCGTCGTTCACCGTCACCAGACAGTCGAAGCAGACACCGATGCCGCAGAACACACCGCGCGGTGCCCCGGAGAGGGCCCGGCGCCAGGACGTCCGGCCGGCGGCCAGCAGCACCCCGGCCAGCGTCTGGCCGACGACGCCGGTGTACGGATCACCGTCCACCGTGATGGTCAGCGGCCGGTCCCGGCGGCCGGCCGGGTCGGACCCGGCGGGTACGAGACGTGGGCTCATGGTCCCTCCCCGGCGGTGCCCGGAGCGTCGAGTGGGCCGCCGAGCACCGCGGGCCGGTCCACTCGGAACGGACTCGTGTCGATCGCCGTCGCACTGCCGGTCAGCAGCTCGCGCAGCAGCCGCCCGGTGCCGACGGACAGCCCGATCCCCGCGCCCTCGTGACCCGTCGCGTGCCAGAGTCCGGCCAGCCGAGGATCGGCGCCGATGACGGGCAGATGGTCCGGGACGTAGGGGCGGAAGCCCCCGTACGCACGCATGACGTGAACGCCCGCCAGGCGGGGGAAGAGCTTCAGGGCCTTGGCCGCGACCGCGGACAGCACCTCGGGGCGCAGGCGGTCGTCGAAGCCGACGCGCCGCCGCGACGACCCGAGCAGGATGCTCCCCGCCCGCGTCGACTCGACCACGGCCGAGGTCTGGAGATCCCCCGCGCCGCTGCCCACCGCGCCCACGTAGTCCGCGTCGTACACCTTGTGGAAGACCGTCGGCGGCAGGGGAGTGGTGACCAGCACCTCACCGCGGCGCGGGCGGATGTCCAGCGGAACGCCGAGCCGCCGTGCGACCTCGCCCGACCACGGCCCGGCCGCGTTGACGAACACGTCGGACTCCACCGGCCCGTCCGCCGTGCGCACGCCCGTCAGCCGGCCGCCGCGGGTGACGGCGCCGAGCACCTCGTGGCCGGTACGCAGACGTGCCCCGGCCCGCAGGGCGTCGGCGAGCAGGGCGGTGGCCGCGCCGGCCGGCTGGACCTGCGCGTCGTCGGGGTAGTACACGGCGGCGGTGCGACGCTCGGTGAGGAAGGGCTCGGCGGCGGTCAGGGCGTCGTCGTCCATGGTCTCGGCCCGTACTCCCGCCGCGCGCTGGGCCGCCGCGAAGGGGAGCAGCGCCTCGGCGCCCTCGGCCGTGGTCGCCACGACGATGCCGCCCTTGGGGTCCCACTCGACCGCGTCCGGGCTGTCCGGCTCGCTCGGGCGCTCCAACTCGTGCGACTTGTGCGGCGACGGGGTCCGTCCGGCGAGATCGGCCAGCACCTCGGGCCACAACCGGCGGGACAGCTGGGCGAGTTCCAGCTCGGGGCCGGGGCCCTTGTCGGAGACCAGCACGTTCCCCTCGCCGTGCGAGGTGGTCGCGGCGGCGGCCCCGGAACGGTCCAGTACGAGCACGTCGAAACCGGCGACGGCGAGTTCGCGGGCGCAGGCGGCGCCGATGATCCCGGCGCCCACAACGACCACTCGTGTTCGGTTCACCGGACCTCCGCGTTCTGCATAACGAACGAGGTTGAGGCTATGGCGACGCCCCTGAGGTGTCAACGACACCCTCGGGGCCGTGGCTGGTGCGGCGTTCCCGGCGCTTCGTGCGGGGCGGCGCCCCCCGACCGGTAGTGGAGCAGCAGTACCGATCGCACCGGCCCGTCGTGCGCCGCGTAACGGTGCGGGAGTGAGGCGTCGAAGGAGACGTAGTCGCCGGGGCCCAGTTCCACCTCGTGCCCGTCCACCTCGACCGAGAGGGTGCCGCTCTGCACGACGGTGTGCTCGGTCCCGGCGTGCCCGAGCGACGGCTGCCGCGCGCCACCGCGCACCTGCTGGTCGTACACCTCCATGATGACCCCGCCCGCCTCGATCCGCCGGAGCGGGCGCAGGTCGACGCCCTCGCCGCTCAGTACGTCCACCTCGGCCGCCCGCACCACGGTCATCGCCTCAGCGTGGCCGGTGTCCAGGAGGTCGGAGATGGGCACCTCCAAGGCGCGGGAGAGGCTGAAGACCGTCTCGATGGTCGGATTGCCGGTGGCCGACTCCAACTGCGAGAGGGTCGCCTTGCCGATCCTGGAGAGCCGGGACAGCTCGGAGAGCGACAGGCCGCGCCGGCCCCTCTCCCGGCGGAGATTGGCGGCCAGCGCGCTTCGGACCGGGCTGCTGGGGGACATCGGGCGATCTCCTTCGACCGTCAGGTCTGTTCACTCCGGTCCGTTCGCTTCGGTGGACGGCGAAGAGGCCGGTTCGTTCGATATCGCGAACGGTACTCGACCGTCGTCACCCCGCGTCGAACGGAACCGTCCGCCACGGACTGTCCGGTGTGGTCGCCAGCGCGAGATGGGCGTCGAGCACGGTCGTGTACCAGGGGCCGAACTCCTCCTCGTCGAAGTGGAGACACCGCCCCAGCACATAGCCGGCGGAGAACTCCTCCCACGAGCCGTACGCCGCGCGCGCGGCCACCGACGCGCGTTCGAGCGCCGTGTGCATCTCGGCCTCGGTGGCGTACCGGGCGCCCCGGCCCCAGCGGGCCATCTTGGAGCCGCGGCCGATGTCCCACGCGGCGACCGACCGGACGACGCCGTCGGGCGGCAGGAGCCCGTCGGCACGGAAGCGGGACTCGTAGCGGAGCAACTTGCCCACCAGGGCTCGGAGATGAGCCACGAAGTCGTCGAACTCGGCGTCGTCGGTGGACGTTCCGGTCCGGGCGGCCTGGTCGCGCAGTGTGGTCTCCACACAGTCGCGCCACTGTTCGGCGTCGACGCGGGGGCCCCGCGCGGCGATCAGCGCCGTACGCGCGCCGAGGACGAAGTCCCAGTACCACGGGCTGACTTCGCGTTCGAGCAGCCGCTCCTCGATCGCGAGCCAGTCCGCGCGGTCGTGGACGCCCCACGAGTCCGCGACGCGTTCCCGCTCACCCTGGTGGCCCATGCCGTGCCAGTGCGTGGTGTTCCACGCGTCGCCGTTCGTGAAGCACAGGTGCGCGCCGCAGGCGAGGCCGTGCAGCAGCGGGCCGGCCGGTGGGGCGCCGGTGCGCCGGGTCACCACACGGTCCATCAACTCGTCGCAGGAGAAAAGCTCGTGATGGAGGTCGAGCCAGACGTCCCGCTCCTCGTCGTCGGTGGGGAAGTACTGCTCGCAGGGTGTGGCCACGTTGACCGCGAGGATGTCCACCCCGGCGGGGAGTATGTGCGCGAGCGCGCCCAGGGTCGCGTACTCGTAGACGAGATACGGGTGCGGCCTCGGCAGCAGGCCCGCCGTGTAGACCTGGGCCACGGTGCGGCCGTCGGGGATCTCGTTGGTGAGCATCGGGTACGTGCCCTCGTGGGCGGCCAGTGCCTCGTCGAGCCTGACCGGGTAGTACACGCCCTCGATGGCGACGGCACGCAGATACGCGTACACGTTGCCGGTCCCGGCCAGCTTGTGGAGATGCTGCTCCAGGTCGGTGGGTGCCTGCCAGCGGCTGCCGTCCTGCGGGCCGGTGACGAACGGGAAGAACTCGTCGTGGACCTCGTCCTCGGCCGCCGTCTGCATGGGGTCCCCCTCCGTACCGTACCGATACCGGCCCTGCTCAGGCCGCAAGATCATCCACATACGGTACCGGTGACGGCGGACGCCTCCGTACAGCGTCCACACGGGCCGTCGGTGTCCTTCCGGTCGCCAACCCGCCTGCGGAAAGGGCGATATGACGTGCCGTCAGTGAGCGGGCTCCTCCCACACCGAGACGTGCCGGTCGCTCTCGCTCGTGAAGGGCTCGCCCTTCCAGCCCGCCCACCTCTCGCGCAGCCGCATCCCGGCGAGCAGGGCCATCGGGTCGAGTTCGGCCGGCCAGACGTACCGGAACGGCACCGACCAGTAGTCGCCGCGGCCGTCGACGACCTCGACGTAGTTGGAGCTCATCTCCTGCGCCGCGACGTCGTAGACGTCGAACGACCAGCGTGTCGGGCTCACATGGAACGGCACCACGTCCTGGCCCGCCGGGAGCTTTCGCAGCTCGGGCAGCATGGTCTGAGACGCCGGTGACGGTGACCTTCGCGAGCGCGTCCCCCGGACCGGGGACGAGGCGGCCGAGGCCGAGGCCCCCGGCCATCGCGAGCAGGGATCCACACGGCGAGGAAGCGGTCCAGGAACGACAGCCGCCCGGCCACCGGCCCGGTCGCGCCGGCTTCCGCGCTCACGAGGCGCTTTCGGCGGGTGCGGGTGCGGGTGCGGTCTCGGCCGGAGGCTGCCCGCCCGGCCGGGTCAGGATCGCGGCGAGCCGGTCGGTCATCTCCGGCAGTAGCCGGTAGTACACCCAGGTCCCGCGCCGCTCGGAGTCGATCCGCTCGCGAGGCGATCATCGACAGCAGCCGCAGCCTGACCGGGTCGCCCAGGGCCTTGAACACCCTTGCCAGTACGTCCGCCTGGCCGGCGTCCAGCGGCGCGGTCGGCAGGGCGGGGCAGCATTCGTCGGCGCCCTGGCCGAGGACGACGAGCTCTTGTTTCTACATGCTTCTATGTTGACGGATGTCGAAACAAGACGCAAGCTTGAATCGACAGTCATCGATACAAGAAGACCGGGAGGACAGTCATGCCCCGTGCCCAGCTCGCCCTCAACGTCGCCGACCTCGAAGGCTCGATCGCCTTCTACTCCAAGCTCTTCGGCGTCGAACCCGCCAAGCGCCGCCCCGGCTACGCGAACTTCGCGATCACCACCCCGCCGCTCAAGCTCGTGCTGATCGAGGGCGAGCCCGGTCAGGAGACCCGCCTCGACCACCTCGGCGTCGAGGTCGACACCACCGACGAAGTCACCGCCGCCACCACCCGCCTCAAGGACGCCGGGCTCGCCACCTTCGAGGAGAACGACACCTCCTGCTGCTACGCCGTCCAGGACAAGGTGTGGGTCCACGGCCCCGGCAAGGAGCCGTGGGAGGTGTACGTGGTGAAGGCCGACGCCGACCGGATGGGCAAGAGCGCCGCCGTAACCGATGCCCGCCCTGTCGCCGCCTCGGACGACGGCTGCTGCCGCTGACGGCCTGTCCGTGACCGATGCTCCGCCCGCCCGGGGCCCGGCTGTCAGTGGTGGCTGAGATGCTGGCGTTCATGGACGAACTGAAGCGGCGCCGGGTGTACGGCGCCGACCACGAGGACCCGGACCCCGGGCCGCGGGCCGGCCACAGCTACCGGGAGCTGTGCGCGGGTCCGCTCGACGGGCTGCTCCTGGACGTCACCGGCTGGACGGATCAGGAGCTGGCCGAGGGAGCGACACTGCCCACCGAGATAGGTGCGTACGGGCCGGGCGGGCGCACCCTCTACGGGCCGCGCGCCGACGATCCGGGACGCTGGGACTGGCAGGGCGACTCGCGCTGAATCGCGCCTTCGAGTGGCGCCTTCGCATCGCGCGCCTTCCGCCCGGCCGCCGTGCTCAGCTCCCGCCGAGCCCCTTCGGTGTCCGCGGGAAGCGCAGTTGCTCCAGGTCCTGGAAGTGGCCGCCGCCCTCGTGGCGGTTCCCCGGCCAGACCCGGATGTCCTTCGGCCCCGACCAGTGGTTGTACGCGGCGAACACCGTGGACGGTGGGCAGATGTCGTCCATCAGCGCAGCGGAGAACAGCGCCGGGGCGCTTGCGCGGGCCGCGATGTTGACCCCCTCGAAGTACGACAGCGTGCTGAACACCCGCTCGGCCGACTCCCGGTGGGTGCGCAGATACGTCCAGATCTCGCGGTACGCGTTGCCCTCCACCACCTGGAGCGCTCGCCGGTAGTGGCAGAGCGAGGGCTGGTTGACCAGCGCCGCGCTCACGTCGTAGCTCAGTGCCGACGCGGCCAGGGCGATGCCGCCGCCCTGGCCGCCGCCGGCGATGACGATCCGTGCCGGGTCGACCGACGGATGGGTTCGGGCGGCGTCGACGGCACGGACCGCGTCGGTGAAGACCCGGCGGTAGTAGTAGTGGGCCGGGTCCTCGATGCCCCGGGTGACCATGCCCGGTGACGACGCGCCGCCGCTGCCGTGCGGGTCGCCCGTCGCGCCGGGCTGGAGCGAGCCGCCCTGACCGCGGGTGTCCATCAGCAGATGCGCGTATCCGGCGGAGGGCCAGGTCAGCCACTCGTACGGGAAGCCGTTCCCGCCGCCGTACCCGAGGAAGCCCACCACACACGGCAGCGGCCCGGTGGCGGAGGCCGGGACCAGCAGCCAGCCGGCCACCGGGTCGCCGCCGAAGCCCGGGAAGCTCACGTCGAAGACGTTCACCTCGGTCAGGCAGGCGTCGTACGGGGTGAAGACGGGCGCCCGGTCATGGGTCCGCGCCTCGCCGAGCGTGTCGGCCCAGAAGGCGTCGAAGTCCGACGGCTCCTCCCGGTCGGGGAGGTAGCCGCGCAGTTCCTCCAGGGGTAGGTCCATCAGCGGCATGGCAGCGGTTTCTCTCTCGGTGGGTCGGGTGGGGGGTCAGGCGTCGGAGGTCTTGTCCGGCGCCGGGCGCACGGCACCGGCGCTCGCGCGTGTGTCATCGCGTTCGGTCGGTGGTCGGCGAAGGACACCGGTGACTGGGTGGACGTCGACGGTGCCCACGGCACCGCCGCCGCGGTGGACCACCTGGTGGCGGCCGGACACCGAAAGATCGCCTTCCTGGGCTGGCCGCGCGGTTCGGGCGTCGGTGACGACCGGGCCGGCGGCTGGCGCGAGGCCATGCGCCGGCACGACCTGCCCATACGCGATCTGCGGGTGTCGTCCTTGGACGACGTGGACGCCGCCCGCACCGCGGTCGCCCGCGTCGTGGGCCGCGCAACCGCCGTGGTGGCGGCGAGCGACACCCTCGCGCTCGGCTGCTACCGCGCCCTGCGGGACGCGGGGCTCAGCCCGGGGCGTGACGTGGCGGTCGTCGGCTTCGACGACTCGCCCGCCGCCGGTCTGCTCTCGCCGAGCCTCAGCAGCGTCCGCCAGCCGCTGGGCGAGGTCGGGCGGGCCTGCACCCGGATCCTCATGGCCCGTATCAAAGACCCGGATTCCGCACCGGAGCGCGTGCTGCTGGCGCCCGAACTGATCGTCAGGGAGAGCTCGTCGGCCGAGCCCCGGCCCTGAACCCCGTCCTGGTCCCGGCGTCCCCGCCTCCCCGGCCACCCGGCCCACCGAAGCCCCACAGCACGTCCAACGCGCCTTCCCGCACGGGTCGTCGCCGGATCTCCTCACGCACCACACGCACGATCACCCCGGCGCCCGCCTTGGCCGCCAGCGCCACCCGGAGCTGTGAGCGGAGCGGTGCGCGGGGGGCCGGTGGCGGTTGGGCCAGGCTCTCCGGACGTACGTAAGCCTGCACCAGGTCCACGTCGGCCCATCGGTCGAGACGTGTGTGCTGCTCCAGGTCATGGGCGAGATCGATGAGTTCCGCACGACGCAGTTCGAAGGCGGGCTCGGCAGCGAGGAGCCTCAGTTCCCCTGCCAGTTTCTTCTGCCGCGGGTCCGCCTGCGCCGTGTTGGGTGATACCTGTGCCAACCCTGTTTCCCCCTGAATCAGGTGTTCCCCGTGACCGTGCACCGCGAGTCGCGGCCCGGTCGCCCAACTCGCCGCGACCTTAGGGGGGACGCCTCCGGTATCGCGGTGGTTCCTCGCGTCGTGCTCCGGTCGTTGCGAAAGCGTGCCGCTCCGGGCCGAGTTGAGGATGCCACACGTTAGGTCGCCGCCATGCCACGTTCCCGTCGCCCCTGTCGTTGACAGGGGGACGGAGCGGATCTACGTTCTGGGTGGAAAGCGCTTACTCGGATACTCGGCTGGTTCCAGGGGGAGTGTTGACGACGTCCCGCACAGGCTCATCCACAAGCACGGACGCGGTGTCGGGGTTCGCCGGACTCCCCGGCGCGGTCGCGGTGTCGCACCTGACCGTGTACGACTGGGAGGCGGCCGACGGCCTCCGGGGCGGCACCCCGCACCTCCATCTGACCTGCTCGGAAGGGTATGTCGTGACCGCGGGTCGCGGCGCCGTGCAGACGCTCACGGCCGAGGGGTTCGAGAGCACACCGCTGGAGCCGGGAGCCCTGGTGTGGTTCACGCCGGGCACGATCCACCGGCTCGTGAACGAGGACGGACTGCGGATCGTCGTACTGATGCAGAACAACGGACTCCCCGAGGCCGGGGACGCCGTGCTGACCCTGCCGCCGGAACATCTGAGCGACCCGGAGACGTACGGGCGCCTCGTCCGTGTCCCCGACGGCACCGAGGCCGGACAGGCGGCTTTCGCCCGGCGCAGACGGGACCTGGCGGTCGAGGGGTTCGCGGCGCTGCGCGCGGCGTGGGACGCGGGCGACGAGAAGCCGTTGCTGGACTTCCACCGGGCGGCCGGTGCGCTGGTGGGGCCGAGGCTGGCGGACTGGCGGGCGCGCTGGGAGTCCGGTGCGGCCCGGGCCGCGCGGCAGACCGGTGCGCAGCTCGACCGGCTCACCGAGGGGGACGCCGCGCATCTCGCTAAGGCGCGGGTCCATGCCCGACTGCCGCACGCGCGGGGGAGGTTCGGGATGTGCGGGCGGCTCGACACCTACGCGGTGTGAGATGCGGGTGAGCGGATCGGGGTGGTGCGCCGGGTCCGGCCGGCGCACCACCCCCGTGCCGTATCAGTCGGCGTAGACCTCCAGTTCGGAGAGCTGCGCCGCCGGCCAGCCGGTGTTGGCGGTGACCGTGACGCGTACGTAGCGGGTCGGCGTCCCCGGCAGGTTGACGGTGGCGGTGTTGGCGTCCGACGGGTTGAAGGTGACGCCCGCCGAGGCCTTGAGCGAGGTGTAGGTCGAGTTGTCGGTGCTGCCCGAGACGCCGAGTGTCTGCGTTCGGGTCTGCCAGGCGGCGGCCGGCGGTAGCTTCAGCACCAGCCGGTCGACGTTCTTGGCGGCGCCGAGATCCACGGTGATGGATTGCGGGAAGGCGTTGTTGGTGCTCTCCCAGTAGGTGTTGGCGTTGCCGTCGACGGCGTTGCCCGGGCCGTACGTCTGCGCCTGGCCGGTCGCGGTGACCGGACGGCCCTCGGCGAGGTTGCCCTCGTCACCCGGCGGGTCGGTGGGCGGGTCCGTCGGGTCCCCGGGGTCGGACGGGCCGCCGGGCACACCGCCGTTGGTCCACTGCGGCGCCGGCCACACGCCGGTGCAGGCGGGCGGGTTGGAGTACCAGCCGGAGTTGCCGCTGCCGACCTGGGTGATCTGGAATCCGGCCCCCACACAGTTGTGGATCTTGTTGGACTGGGCGATGTTGGTGGCCTTGACGTTCTCGAACGTGGCCTTGCCCGGTGCCTGGATCTGGAGGGCGTAGGTACCCGCGCCGTCTATCCTGATGTTCTTGAAGTTCAGCCCGTTCGTCGCACCCTCGATCAGATGGATCGCGGCGTACGAGCTGTCGAGTATCTCGGTGTCGGTGATGTTGATCGTGGCGTTGTTGATCGGTTCGTTGAGCCCGCTGAACCACACCGCGCCGACGCCGAACTGCCAGTTGAAGTCGTTGTTCCCGGCCCGGATCAGAGTGTTGCGCGCGGCGGTGTGGGTGCCCGAGACCGCCGTGCCCTGACCGGAGTTGACCCCTGGGTAGCGGTTGGCGATGTGCAGGCCGCCGCCGTTGGTGATGGTGTCCGACATGACGTTGTCGGAGATGGTGATGTCCTTGCCGCCGTACGTGACGATGTTGTTCGCCAGGATCGGCAGGATCACCGTGTTGAAGGTGAACTTGTTGTTGACGTTCGGGATGTTCTCCGCCCACATCGCCAGACCGTCGTCACCGGTGTTGCGGACGAAGGTGTTGGTGACGGTGGAGTTCGTGACGCCGTAGTGGAAGTTCACGCCGTCGGCCGTCTGGTCCAGGATGCGGCTGTTCTTGATGGTGAGGTTGTTCATCGGACCGTCGACCCAGACACCGCACTTGGTGTGCTGCATCCAGATGTTGTCGATGACGGAGTTGGACAGCGCCCCGCCGATCGCGTTGACCTGGTCGTTGTCCACGCGTTCACGGATGTCGCCGATGATGGCGAAGTCCTTGAGGGTGACGTCGCTGCTGCCGCCCTGGTTCGCGTACTTGCCGTAGACGCCCACCGCCTTGCTGCGGTCGGTGGGGTGACGGCCCTTCAGGACGCTGTACCAGGGGCCGGCTCCGGCGAGCGTCACCTTGTCGACCACGATGTGGTCGCGGATCTCGAAGTCGCCCTGCGGGATGTAGACGGTTCTGTTCTGGGCCTGCCCGGCCGCCACCGCCGCCTGGAACGTGGCGGTCGAGTCGGCGGCGCCGGACGGGTCGGCGCCGAAGTCGGCCACGACGTCCAGCGCGCCGGCGGGCTTCGCCTTCGGCGCGTCCACCAGCTCGAAGTCGGCGAGGTCGAGGGTGAACGTCGGTGACTGCGCGGTCGAGGACACCTGGAGACGGACCTTGGTGCCGGTCGCCAGGGTCGAGCCGAACATGGTGCGCGTCTCGTCGTAGAAGTGGTGGGGGTTGGTGTCGCCCGGGTTGTTGTTGAACGGGTAACCGCCGTAGTACCAGCCGTACTTGGAGGTCACCGGCACGTTCTTGAGCTGATTGCCGTTGACACGCACGTCGATCCCGGCGTCCCGCCCGGTGCCCGCGGCGTTGTCGGGCAGCGAGTAGCGGAAGGTCATGGCGTTGGCGGGCTTGGTGAGGGTGAACTCCACGTACTCACCGACCGCGTCGAGCGTCACGGCCTGCCGTCCGGATGCCTCCGAGGGGTGCGATCCGTACAACCGGTTGGGGCCTATCAGGGTGCCGTTGGTGGCCGCGTACTCGGCCTCGTGCTCCACGAAGGGCACGGTGGCACCACGGCCGGGGATGCCGACGGGGGAGGGGGCGGGGACCCCGGCGGCGACGGCTGCCGGGGCGGCGGACATGACGACGACGGCGGCCGTCCCGGCCACCGCCGTCGCGAAGGCCAGGGAGGCGGAGAGTGAGGCGGACACACCGCGGCGGAGCAGGCGGCGTCTTGGGGGAGGTGTCACAGACATACGTCCTTGCGGCTCGTGGGGACTCTGCGGACGCGAAAAGGGTAGAAGTGGCTCCGCAGAAAGTCTATGAATATGCGCAAGAAATGAATGTTCAGCCAGAATTCCCATGTGCTGTGACGCAGCGAATTCCCGCTATACACCCGCAAGTTGGTCGCGGAGTCGATCTCCGGCAGGGTCAACGGCGTTGATCGTGCCCACACTTGGTGAGACCGGCGATCTCGCTCCGGACGCAAAACTCTCTCTGATGACAGCAAGAATTGATGTTGTCGCGGGCTCCCGCATCGGCCCCGTGCGCGCCTCTTGTGAGCCCTCCGTGGTCGGCTCTACGATTCTTGACACGGGACATGAAACGATTCAATCAAAGGGGCGGGCATGGGCATGGGCTGGACACGCAGAGGTCTCCTGGGCACCTCCGTGGTGGGCGCGGGCGCCGGGATCGTCTCGCTCGCCGCGGGCCCGGCGGCCTCGGCCGCCACACCCGCGAAGGGCACCGACCGCCCCGTCGGCGGCTTGCGCGTCGTCGCCCCGAAGGTGGAGTACGCGGAGCACGTCCTCGGCACCGACAACCCCGCCCCGCTGCTCTCCTGGGAGCTGACGGCCGACGGCCACGGCGCCCGGCAGAGCGCGTACCAGATCAGGGCCGCCACCGACCCGCGCGACCTCGCCAAGGGCCGCCAACTCCTCTGGGACACCGGCAAGGTGACCTCCGGGCGCACCGTCGCCGTCCCCTACGCCGGGCCCGCGCTGCCGCCCCGTACCCGCTGCCACTGGCAGGTGCGCGTCTGGGACGGCGACGGCGAGGTGTCGCGCTGGAGCACCGCCGGCTGGTGGGAGACCGCCCTCGGCGGTGAGAAGTGGGGCGCCCGCTGGATCGGCGCCGACGCCGCCGCAGCGCCTCCCGGCTTCGACGGCGCCTCCTGGATCTGGTCCGAGGGTGCGACCACCGGGGACGCCCCCGCCGGACCCGCGTGGTTCCGCGCAGGCCTCGATCTCCCCGCCGGAGCCGCCGTCGCACGCGCGACCGTCGTCGCCACCGCCGACGACGACTTCACGCTCCACCTCGACGGCGCGCAGGTGGCGCACGCCCCGCAGCAGCAGGACGGCTGGCGCACCGGCAGGACCGCGGACGTCACCGAGGCTGTCAGGGCGGCCGGGCAGCACGTCGTCCTCGCCGCCGTCGCCACCAACCGCGGCGGCGCATCGGTCAATCCGGGCGGATTCCTCGTCCGTCTCGTCGTGGAGACCACCGACGGGCAGACCCGCGATCTCGTCACCTCCGGCGACTGGCTGACCGCCAAGAGCGAACAACAGGGCTGGCAGCGAACGGACTTCGACGACAGCGGCTGGACGGCCGCCACCGTCCTGGCCCCGTACGGCGAAGGCCCCTGGGGCGACGGTGTCTCGATCTCGCGGCCCGAGGCCCCCGCGCCGCTGCTGCGCCGTGAGTTCGCCGTACGGAAGCCGGTCACCCGCGCCCGCCTCTACATCAGCGGACTCGCCTACTACGTCGCCGAGTTGAACGGCAGGCCCGTCGGGGAGCAGGTGCTCGACCCGGCCTTCACCGACTACGACGAGACCGTCATGTACGCCGTGCACGACGTGACGTCGCTCCTGCGCCGGGGTGACAACGCCATCGGCGTCACCCTCGGCCGAGGCTTCTACGCAATGACCACCCCCAACGTCTGGAACTGGCACCGGCCGCCGTGGCACGGCGAGCCCCGCCTGCTCTGCCGGCTGGAGGCCGAGCACCCGGACGGCTCCCGCACCACCGTCGTCTCCGACACCGACTGGCGCATGACCGAGGGGCCCACCCTCACCAACTCCCTCTACGCCGGGGAGACCTACGACGCGCGCCTGGCCCCCACCGGCTGGACACGACCGGGCTTCGACGACCGCGCGTGGCGCGCCCCCGGCGCCCAGCAGGCCCCGAAGGGCGCGCTGCGGGCCCAGCCGCACGACCCGATCGAGATCATCGACACCATCACCCCCACCGGGATCAGCGAACTGCGCCCCGGTGTCCACGTGGTCGACATGGGCCGCACCACCGCCGGCTGGACCCGGCTGACCGTCAAGGCGCCGGCGGGCACGACGATTTCACTCATACACGGCGAGAAGCTCAAGGACGACGGCAGCGTCCACGCCGAGACCGGACACGTCCCCGGCCGCTTCCAGCGCGACGAGTACATCTGCGCGGGCGGCGGGCAGCCCGAGGTGTGGGAGCCGTCGTTCTCGTACAAGGGCTTCCGCTACGTACAGATCGAGGGCCTGCCCGCCCGGCCCGAGCCGGCCGACGTGCTCGGCCGGACCGTCCACACCAAGGTCGACGAGGTCAGCGCGTTCTCCTGCTCCGAGCCCTTCTACGAGACGCTCGACAAGGCCATGCGCCGCACCCTTGTGAACAACCTGCACGGCATCCCGACCGACACCCCCATGTACGAGAAGAACGGCTGGACCGGCGACGCGCAGCTCGGCGCGCCCACCCTCGCGTACGGCTTCGGCGTCCACCGCTTCCTCGCCAAGTGGCTGGACGACCTGAAGGACAGTCAGAACGCGGACGGGCAACTGCCGGTGATCGTGCCGAGCGGCGGCTGGGGTTACGGCGACCTCGGTCCGTCACCCGAGTGGACCACCGTCTATCCCTTCCTGGTGCGCGAGATGTACCGGGTGTACGGCGACGACCGCGTCGCCCGGCAGCACTGGCCGGTGCTGACCCGGTATCTGGACTGGGAGTTGGACCGTCTCGTGGACGGCCTGGCCATCACGGCGCTCGGCGACTATCTGCCGCCCCGCTACGGCGGCAACCCGCCCGAGGACACCCGGCTGACGGCGAGCGCCTATCTGCACCGCGCGCTGGTGGACACCGCCGAGATGGGTGAACTGCTGGGCCACGACGAGGTGGCCGGGCGCTACCGCACGGCAGCCGCGGGGCTCAAGGACGCTCTGAACGCGGAGTTCCTGAACGACACCGGGCACTACAGCACGGCGAAGGATCCGGACTACCGGCAGACGTCCAACGCGATCCCGCTCGCCTTCGGCCTCGTCCCCGCCGGGGCCCGCGCGTCCGTCGTGGACAGCCTCGTCGCGGACATCAGGGAACGCGGCGACCACCTCAACACCGGGGCGCTGGGCACCAGCGTGCTGCTGCGCGTCCTGTCGGCGCACGGCCATCCGGACATCGCGCACGCCATCGCCACCCAGCGCACCTACCCGAGTTGGGGCTACTGGTTCGACAACGGCGCCGACACCATGTGGGAGATGTGGCAGCTCGACTCCCGCTCGCGCGACCACTACTTCCAGGGCACCGTCGCCCAGTGGCTGTACGAGAACGTCGCCGGTCTGCGCCCCGGCGACGACGGCTACCGCACCTTCACCGTCCGCCCGGACGCCCGCACCGGGGTCAGCTGGGCGCGCACCTCGATCCGTACGGTGCGCGGACCGGCCTCGGTCGCCTGGTCGAAGGTCGGCCGTGACCTGCGGCTGACGGTGAAGGTACCGGTCGGATCGAGCGCGGAGGTCCATGTGCCGGCCGACCGGAAGGACAAGGTCACGGCGCCGAAGGGCGCCACGTACGTCCGTACGGAGCCCGGCTTCCAGGTGTATCGCGCGGACCACGGCGCGTGGGACTTCGTGGCCCGCGGCTGACCGGGAGGGGACCGGTCGTCCTCGATCGCCGGACGGACGTCGCAGCCCGTGCGGCGATCGAGGACACGACACGGGGCCCGAGACGCACCCGGCGGCCCTAGGGTCTGTCGTTCGGATCTTGCCGGGCTCGCGGTCCCCGGCACGCACGCCCGCCGCGTTGTCGTCGGTCGGCACGGCTCCGCCATGCCTCCCTCCTCCGCCCTGCGATCGCACGCACCAGACCCCGCTCCCTGATCCGGCCTGATCCGAACGACAGGCCCTGGAAGCGTGGTGACGGAGCGTCAGCTCCGGTGCCCGCCGCCGGCACGCGGCATCGACGACTCCCGCACCACCAACTCCGGCTGAAGCACGATCCGCCTGTGCCGGTGGTCGGCCGCCGACTCCCCGGTCTCCTCGATCAGCAGCTCGGCCGCGAGCCGCCCCATCTGCGAGGCCGGCTGGCGCACCGACGTCAGCGGCACCGCGGCGGCCGACGCGAACTCGATGTCGTCGTACCCCACCAGCGCCATCTCGTCCGGGACGGCGATCCCCGCCCCGTACATCGACTGGAGCACCCCCAGGGCCAGCAGATCGTTCGCGCAGAACACCGCGCTCGGCCGGCTGTGCATCCCCAGCAGCCGCGCGCCCGAGTCGCGCCCCGCCGGGACGTCCAGCCGCTCCGCCTCCACCACCCGCAGCCGGTCGGCAGGCAGCCCGGCCTCCTCCAGCGCCAGCAGCGCGCCCGCCCGCCGGTCACGGCACTGCGAGAGATGTAGCGGCCCGCACACGTAAGCGATGTCGGTGTGCCCCTGGGCGAGGAGATGGCGCATCGCCAGCGCCCCGCCGGTGACATCGTCGACGGACACCGAACAGCCCTCGTCGCTCGACACCACCCGGTCCACGAAGACGAACGGGATGTCCTGGCGCCGGAAGCTCTCCAGATTGCGGCCGGTCTCGTCGGTCGGAGTGATCAGCACGCCACGCACCCGCTGCTCGCTGAAGAGCCCCAGATACTCGGCCTCCTCGCTGCTGCTCTGCGCGCTGTTGCAGAGCATCACCCCGAGCCCGGACCCCCGCGCCACCCGCTCGGCGCCGGTGGCGACGTCCACGAAGAACGGGTTGGCCATGTCGAGCACCAGCAGCGCGATGATGCGGCTGCGGCCCGCGCGCAGATGGCGGGCCGACTCGCTCCGTACATAGCCCAGCCGCTCGATGGTGGACAGCACTCTCGCCCGTGTCTCCTCGGCCACCGAGTCCGGCCGGTTGATCACGTTGGACACCGTGCCGACGGACACGCCCGCCACCCGGGCGACGTCCTTGATACCCACCGATTGCGCCATCAGTCAGTGACCTCCACCAGCTCCAGACCGCTCAGACCGCCCAATGCGCGCAGCTCCGGAATGATGTCGCCGGTGGCGAGCGCCCAGTGGTGCCCCACTCCGCTCGCACTCCACGCGTCGGTCCACTCGCCCGGATCGCGGCCGAAGTCGACACGCGAGGTGGTGTTGCCGATTTCCAGCAGCGGGCCATCGACCACTTTACCCACCGCGGCGACCAGCCTGTAGCGACCGTCCCTGGACTGGCCGAGTCCCACCAGCGTCACCGGCCCCCGCCGTACGTCGCACTCGACGGACACGCCCCAGCCACGCTTGCCGTGGTACACCCCGAGACCGCGCAGCACCGGGCGGCGCGCGCAGACGGTCGGGTTGGCCGGCCCGTCGTGGCCCATCTCGACCACGCCGTCCCGGAAATTCAGCGCCTGGAGTTCGGTGAAGGTGCCGCCCGCGCCCAGCCGGTCCGTGATCAGCATCGCGAGTGACGTGCGCAGCTCGTACTCCCCGCAGGCGGGGACGCCACGCGCCGTCAGCAGCGAGGAACCGAGGATCATGCCCGCGCCCAGGCGTTCGTGGATCTCGCCCTCCAGGCCCCGGTGGTAGTACGCCAGTGAGTCCAGCCCGAAGTCGTCCACCAGCCGGTCGAGACCGACCGCCACCCTGGCCGCCCACACCAGGTCCTCCTCGACCACGGAGTCCGCGATCTCGAACGCGGCACGCGTCTGCGCCAGCTTCGCCTCCACCGCCGCGTCGTCGGCCTTCATGGCGCGTACACGCAGATCGTCGAACTCCAGGACCTCCACATGGCCGCCGAGATTCGCCGGCACCATCGTCAGGTCGGTCGACACGTCGTACATGCCGGGATACAGATGGCCCATCAGACCGTGCCGGCCCGTACGCAGCATCCCGCGCACCCCGGCCGCCCTGATCCACCGGCCGATCCGCTCCCACGCCCGCTCGTCCTCCAGATACCCGGAGACCGAGCGGAAGGGCACCCCGACCCGTTCGAAGGCGTTCGCCATCTCCGGCAGGGGACAGGCGCCGCAGTACGCCAGCCACTCGCCGGTGCCGAACGTCGCGTGGTCCATCGCCTCGGTCGGCTGGAGATTGATGAGCAGCACCGGCGCGCCGCTGCGCTGGGCGACGGGCACCAGCATGGTCGCCGTCATATAGGTGGTGAGGAAGCCGACGATCAGATCGCAGTCGGCGGCGCGCAGCTTCTCGGCCGCCGCCGCCCCCTCCTCGGCGTCGGAGATGAATCCGACGTCCACGACCTCGGCGTCGGACTGCGCCAGACGGTCCGTCACCCGCCGCGCGTATCGTCTCAGTTGGGGAAGGAGGTCGGGGAACTGGGGCCAGTACGCGCCGAGTCCGCCGGAGACGAGGCCGATCCGGGTACGGCGAGGCGTGGTCGGTGCGTTCATGGGCGCTGCCCTCACTCTCTCCTGGCTGTGTCGTGCGGTGATCGCCTGCCTCAGTCGAGATGGAAGATCTCGGTGAGCGGCGCCATCGCGTCGTCCGGTCCCGCGCCGTTCAGCGATTCGAAGTACGGCGCCATCTGCGCCTGCCAGCGGGCGTTGACCTCCGTCGCCGCCATCGCGGCGCGGGCCGCTGCGAAGTCCTCGGTCTCCAGGTAGCCGACCAGCAGCCCGTCGTCGCGCAGGAAGAGCGAGTAGTCGCGCCAGCCGGCGGCGCCGAGCGCCGCGAGCATCTCGGGCCAGACGGCCCGGTGACGCTCGCGGTACTCGGCCAGCCGCTCCTGTCTGACCTTCAGTACGAAGCACACACGCTCCACGGGGACCTCAGAAGTCGAAGTTGCCGATGTTCTTCTCGTCGAAGACCGTCGGCGGGCCGAGGATGATCTCGCCGTCCTTGCCGACCGTGTACTCGCCCAGGTCGCCGGCCTTGAACTTCTCGCCCTCGGCCCCGGTGATCTGCCCGGACGCCAGGGCCGCCGCCGCGTACGTACCGAGGTAGCCCAGCTCCTTCGGGTTCCACAGCGAGAACTGTTCGAGCGTGCCGTTCTCGATGTACTTGCGCATCTGGTTGGGCGTACCGAGGCCGTTGAGGACGACCTTCCCCTTGTAGGAGGAGTCGCCGATGTAGCGCGCCGCGGCCGCGATACCGACCGTCGTCGGCGAGATGATGCCCTTCAGGTTCGGGTACGCCTTGAGCAGGCCCTGCGTCTCCTGGAACGACTTCTGGTCGTCGTCGTCCCCGTACGCGACCTTGACCAGTTTCATGTCCTTGTAGGCGGGCTTCGTCAGCTCGTCCTTCATGAACTTGATCCAGGTGTTCTGGTTCGTCGCGTTCTGCGTCGCCGACAGGATCGCGATCTCGCCCTTGTTGCCGAGCTGCTCGGCGATGTTGCGGACCTGGCTGCGGCCGATCTCCTCGGAGCTGGCCTGGTTGATGAAGAGCTGACGGCAGTCCTTCGCGGTGTCGGAGTCGTACGCGACGACCTTGATGTTCTGCTTCATGGCCTGCTTGAGCGGGCCGCACACCGCGTTGGGGTCGTTCGCCGCGATCAGGATCGCGTCCTGCTTCTGCTGGATGAGCGTGTTGATGTACGACACCTGCGAGGAGGCGTTCGCGGTGGACGGGCCGACCTCCTTGCCGGTGGAGCCGATGTCCGCGGCCGCAGCGATGCCCGCGTCGTCGACGATCTTCTCGTACGGATTGTTGATCTGCTTGGGCAGGAAGGCGATCTTCAGGCCCTTCTTGAGCGGGGCGTCCGGATTCGCCTTGGCGTCGGACGCCTTGGCCGGGCCGTCGTCCTTGACGGAGTCCTTGGTGGTGCCCGAGCAGCCGGTCACGGCGAGCGTCAGGGCACAGAGCGCGGCGGACGCGGCGACGGCGCGGCGCCGGGTGCGTGGCTGCGACAGCGTGGTGGGTGTCACGGTGGGTGCCTTTCGGGAGGGTCGGAACGGGGAGGTCAGATCGCTGCGGAGACAGGAACGGATTCCTCGGCCGCCTTGCGCCGGTGCCGGCGCTCCGCGAGCACGGCGAGGATCCGGGGCGTCAGAACGGACGCGACGAGCAGCAGGCCGGTGACGATCACCTGGATCTCGTTGGAGATGTCGTTGAGGGTCAGCAGATTCGTGAGGAGCCCGATCAGCAGCACACCGGCGACGGCGCCGCCGAGCGTGCCCTTGCCGCCGTCGAAGTCGACGCCGCCGAGCAGCACCGAGGCGATGACGACCAGTTCGAGACCCAGCCCGTTGTCGGCGCGCGCGCTGCCGTAGCGCAGGGTGTAGACGATCCCGGCGAACGACGCGACGAGACCCGACACCACGAACAGCACCAGCTTGAGGCGCTTGACGCGGATGCCCGCGAACCACGCGGCGTCCTCCTGGGCGCCGATCGCGAACAGCGAACGGCCGAAGCCCGTGCAGTGCAGGGCGATCGCCGTACCGACGGCGAGCACGGCGAACAGCGCGACCGGGTACGGGATGAACGTGCCGGGCACCGTCTGCGTGTAGGCCGCGTACCGGGCGTACGTCTCCGGGAAGTCGGCCACCGCCTCGTCGCCGAGGATGACGGACGCCAGCCCGCGGTAGAGCGTGAGCGTGCCGATGGTGACGGCCAGCGAGGGCAGCCCGACCCGGGTGACGAGCCAGCCGTTCAGCAACCCGCCGACCGCGCCCGCCAACAGGCAGAGGGGCACGATCAGTTCGAACGCGAAGCCCGCCTGCCAGAGCGAACCGGCGAGCGCGCTGGACAGCCCCAGCATCGAGGCGACGGAGAGATCGACCTGCCCGGCGACCACCAGCAGGGTCATCGGCAGCGCGATCAGCGCGATCTCCGAGACGTCACCGAGCGCGGCCGAGAGGTTGTCCGTGTTGGCGAACCCCTCCGTCGTGCCGCTGCCGGCGAGGAAGACCGCGACCAGCAGGATGCCGACGGCCGTGTCCCAGCGCAGATACTTCGTGAGTGCGGTCATCGCCGGCTCCTCTTCCTGAGCGCGCTGGTGGTACGCACCTGCAAGACGCGGTCGGTGGTGATGGCCGCGAGCAGCAGTACGCCGGTGATGGCCTGCTGCCAGAACGAGTCGACCTTGAGGACGACCAGTGCGCTGCCGATGGTGGTGAGCAGCAGCGCGCCGAGCGCCGCGCCCCATACGCTGCCCGTGCCGCCCGTGATGGCGACGCCGCCGACGACGACGGCGCTGACGACGGTCAGCTCCCAGCCGTTGGCCGCGTCCGCGACGACGGTGCCGAAGCGGGCCAGCCACAGGGCACCGGCGAACCCCGCGATCGCGCCGGAGAACGCGTACGCGGCCAGGATCCGGCGCCGTACGGGAATCCCCGCCAGCCGTGCGGCGTCCGGGCTCGACCCGATCGCGTACAGCTCACGACCGCTGCGGTACGTGCGCAGGAAGTAGCCGGTCGCGGCGAGTACGGCGGCCGAGATCAGCGGCAGATAGGGAATGCCGAGGACGCTGCCCGAGCCGAGGGCGAGCACCCCGTCGGGGACGTTGACGGCGTTGATCTGCTCGCCGTGCGCCCACGCGTGGTCGATGCCCTGGATGATGTAGAGCATGCCGAGCGTCACGACGAGCGCGGGCACCCGGCCGAAGCTGACGAGCGCGCCGCTGACGAGTCCGCAGACGGTGCCGAGCGCGATGCCCAGCAGGACGACCGTCGGCGCGCTGTGGTCGGTGCCGGAGACGAAGTGGCCGCAGGCGAAGGCGGTGAGACCCACGACGGAGCCGACCGACAGGTCGATGTTGCGGGTGATCACGACGACGGACTGACCGACGGCGAGCAGTACCAGGATCGAGGAGTTGAGCAGCAGGTCCTTGATGCCCTGGTCGTCGAGGAAGCCGGGGTTGGCGATCCAGGTGCCGAGGACGAGCAGCGCGAGTGCCCCGCCGATCGCGATCTCCCGGGCGCGGAAGACGGCGTCGACGAGCGACCGGACCGACCGGCCTTCCTCGGCCGCGGCCTCGGGGGCGGGCTTGTCGAGCGTGGTGGTCATGGGGTCGGCTCCTTTGCCGCCGTGCCTCCGGTCGCCGCGCTGTCGGAGGCCGTACGTTCCGTCGCCGCGCCGCCCGCGGGGCCGGTGGGCGCGTCGCCGGAGTCGGTCGGCGTGCCCGGCGTACGGCCGGTGGCCGCCGCCATCACGGTCTCCTCCGTCGCCCGCTCGCGGGGTATCTCGGCGGTGAGCCGTCCCTCGTGCATCACGAGGATCCGGTCGGCCATGCGCAGCACCTCGGGGAGATCGGACGAGACCATCAGGACGGCGAGTCCGTCCGCGGCCAGGGACGAGAGCAGCCGGTGGACCTCGGCCTTCGTACCGACGTCGATGCCGCGGGTGGGCTCGTCGACGATGAGCACGGCCGGATCGGTCGCCAGCCACTTCGCGAGGACGACCTTCTGCTGGTTGCCGCCGGACAGGACGGACACCGGATCGGTCAGCTTGCCGTACTTGAGCTGGAGCTTCACCGCCCAGTCGGCGGCGCGCCCGTGTTCGAGCGCCCGGCTGACCAGTCCGCGGCGGCGCACACCGCGCAGTCCGGTCAGACCGATGTTCCGCTCGATGGACATCTCCATGACCAGTCCGCGCAGCCGCCGGTCCTCGGGGACGAGCGCGAGCCCGGCGTCCATCGCGGCGGTCGGTGAACCGGCGGGCAGGACACGCCCGTCGACCCTCACCTCGCCCGCGTCCGCGCGGTCCACACCGAACACGGCCTGCGCGACCTCGCTGCGCCCCGCGCCCACCAGCCCGGCCAGGGCGACGATCTCACCCCGTCGTACCTCGAACGAGACGTCCCTGAAGACTCCTTCGCGGGTCAGCCGGCTCACGGACAGCGCCGTCGAACCGGGTTCGCCCGTCTGCTTGGGATACAGGTCGTCCAGATCGCGGCCGACCATCCGGCGCACGAGATCGTCCTCGGTGAGCCCGTCGAGCGGTTCGGAGGCGACGTGGCGGCCGTCGCGCAGTGTGGTGACGTGCGAGCAGAGGCCGAAGATCTCCTCCAGCCGGTGCGAGATGAACAGCACCGCGGCGCCCTCGGCCCGCAACGTCCGCACGACGGAGAACAGCCGGGCGGTCTCGCCGCCGGTGAGCGCGGCCGTGGGCTCGTCCATGATCAGGACGCGCGCGTCGAAGGAGAGCGCCTTCGCGACCTCCACGATCTGCTGGTCCGCGATGGACAGCCCGCGCGCGGGGCGCTGCGGGGCGAGTGCGACGCCCAGTCTGCTCATCAGTTCGGCCGTCGCGCGGTGTACGGCCCTGCGGTCGATGCGCCCGGCGGAGCGCCGGGGCTGGCGGCCCATGAAGATGTTCTCGGCGATGGAGAGATCGGGAAAGAGCGTCGGCTCCTGGTAAATGACGGCGATCCCGGCGTCCCGTGCGTCGGCGGGGCCGTGGAAGACGACGGGCGCGCCGGCGAGCACGATGTCTCCCTCGTCGGGGCGGTGGACTCCGGCGAGGGTCTTGATGAGGGTGGACTTGCCCGCACCGTTCTCGCCGGCGAGGGCGTGGATCTCACCGGGTCGCAGATCCAGCGAGACGTCGTGCAGGGCCCGTACGGCTCCGAAGGATTTGGAGACTCCCCTCAACGCCAGGACAGGGGCCGGGCCCTTGTCGGGCTTTTCCATGGCGGGCTCCTCGGCGGGGCTGGGTGTTCGGTGGTGTCGGCGACTCTCACTCATGAAAGGATTCAACTTTTCCGGAAGCTAGACGGGCGGAGCGGTTCGCGTCAATGGGCGTGCACCGGAAACCCTCGCCTTTTCCGTGTGAAGAGGCGGTGCCCCCGCTGTGGACGAGTCAGGGCCTTGACAGGCTGGTTGCCCCAGCTCATCATCGGCCTTGATGAATCGATTCATGGTCTGCCGAATGGAGCGTTGAGAGATGACGAGCCGATCCGACATCTCCGCCGTGCGGGCGGCCCTCGCGACCCAGGCCGTCGAGACGCCGTCCTGGGCGTACGGCAACAGCGGTACCCGGTTCAAGGTCTTCGCCCGGCCCGGCGTCCCCCGTACACCCGAGGAGAAACTGGACGACGCGGCCCGCGTACACGCCCACACCGGTGTCGCGCCCTCCGTCGCGCTCCACATCCCCTGGGACAGGGTCGACGACTACGACGCCCTCGCCGCGTACGCCCGCGAGCGCGGCGTGCGGCTCGGCACCGTCAACGCCAATGTGTTCCAGGACGACGACTACAAACTCGGCAGCGTCTGCCACCCGGACGCGGCGGTGCGCCGCAAGGCACTCGGGCACCTCATGGAGTGCGTCGACATCATGGACGCGACGGGATCACGGGACCTCAAGCTCTGGTTCTCCGACGGCACCAACTACCCCGGCCAGGACGACATCCGGGCCCGCCAGGACCGTCTCTCCGAGGCGCTGGCGGCCGTGTACGAACGGCTCGGCGACGACCAGCGGATGCTGCTGGAGTACAAACTCTTCGAGCCCGCCTTCTACGCCACCGACGTCCCCGACTGGGGAACGGCATACGCGCACTGTCTGCGCCTCGGCGAGAAGGCCCGGGTCGTCGTGGACACCGGTCACCACGCTCCCGGCACGAACATCGAGTTCATCGTCGCGATCCTGCTGAGGGAGGGGAAGCTCGGCGGCTTCGACTTCAACTCCCGCTTCTACGCCGACGACGACCTGATGGCCGGCGCGGCCGACCCGTTCCAGCTGTTCCGGATCATGTACGAGGTGATCCGGGGCGGCGGCTTCGCACCGGACATCGCCTTCATGCTCGACCAGTGCCACAACATCGAGGAGAAGGTCCCCGCCGTCATCCGCTCGGTGATGAACGTTCAGGAGGCCACGGCCAAGGCGCTGTTGGTGGACGCGGAGGCCCTGGCGGCCGCCCAGCGGGACGGCGACGTCCTGGCGGCGAACGCGGCCCTGATGGACGCCTACAACACGGACGTACGCCCCCTGGTCGCCGAGGTCCGCGCCGAACTGGGCGCGGACGCGGACCCGGTGGCGGCGTACCACGCGTCGGGCTACGGCAAGAGGATCGTGGCGGAGCGGGTGGGCGGGGAGCAGGCGGGGTGGGGCGCGTAGGCGCCCCGGCTCAACTGCCCGTACCGAAGGCGGAGACGTCCGCCTCGGGGCCGTCGTTGCCGATCTCCCAGTCTCCGCCGGTGCGGGCGTTCTTGGGCTTGAGCGTGAAGGCGACCTTGTGGGTGTGGGCGGTCCCGCGGCCGGCGTCGGCATCGGCGGAGACCACCCAGGCCTTCACGCCGCCCTTGACACGGGTGTCGTGCCGCAGCTCGACGGCGAACTCCATCTGGATCTCGCCGACATCGAACCGGAGTTCCTGACCAGTGCCGGTCGCCGCGGCGGCCGATGTCCTGCGCCTCGACAGCGGCCCGCGCCCCCAGATAGTCGAGAAACGTCCGATGAATGAAGTCCACCGTACGTGCGGTGGGCGCGCGCAGGACCCCGCTCCGGTGCAGCAGGAACCGGAAGACCCGTGGGGCGTCCTCGGGATTCGCCACCTGAGGCATGGCCGGCAGAAGTCGGGAGATCAGCCCGACCACGTCCCGCTGCTCCGCCTCCGCGATCTCGTTGCGGATCATCCAGTAGGCGATCTCCTGAAGGATTTTCTGCTGTGCTTCTTCGGAGAGCGTCAGACCCTCCGGCGCCCCGATCGCCCGTTCGTGGTCGCGCCGGACCAGCAGCATCGTCAGCGCCGCGCCGTACAGCTTCATCCTGCTGTCCGGAAGGAAGCCCCGCCGGTCGCGGTGCAGGGCACAGATCATCGCGCACATGAGGGGGTTGGTGGCGAGCCGCGCGAGGTCCTGTTTTCGGGGCAGCGCGGACATCAACTGTGCTTCGTAGAGATCGAGTTCGGCCCGCTCGGCGGCACGCGGGGTGATCGAACGCGCCGCGTTGTGCCAGCGCCGTACGAAGGCGGTGACGTCCCGCTGGTTCATCGGCAGCAAGGAACTCGGCGAAGTCCTTGCGGCTCAGCCACCCGTCGTCCACCGCCGTCGGCCGGGTGGTCACCACCACGGCCGTAAGCGGATAGGCGGCGAGTAGCTTGAGCAGCCACTCCTTCGTCCGGGTACGGTCCGCCTCCGGCATCTCGTCCACGCCGTCCACGAGAAGGAGTCCGCGCCCCTCCACGAGGACCGCGTCCATCCATCCGGCGGGCGGGCTCAGCGGATGCCCCGCCGCGCTGAGGAATTCCGCCGGCGTGGGCAGCGCCGCACCGCGCACCAGGGTGCGCAGCGGCAGGACGACGGGGACACGTCCACCGAGGTGGGCGAGTTGCCCACCGAAGGAATCCCGCGCGGCGTTCACGGCGAGCCACTGCACGAGCGTGGTCTTGCCGGAACCGGCCGCGCCGCGCAGAAGCACGCGCCGCCGGTCGCGCAGCGCGGTTTCGACCCGGCCGCGCTCGGGGGCCCCGCTCTCCCCGGCCTCTCCGTGGTCGTGGACGAGTTCGAGACTGAGATAGGCGGAGTCGAGCGGCCACTGCGCATGCTCGGACCGGCTGAAGTCAAGTCCGAAGATGCTGAGTTCGCCGAACGTCTCGGCGATGTAGGTCCGGTACCGGTCCTCGAACTCGGCCGAGTTGTCCGGCGTCTGGCGCAGCGCGGTGAAGCGCAGGGGCGCGGCAAGGCTGACCCGGTACGCGTTGGCGAAGGCGCTCACGTTGGACAGCTTGAGCAGGGACACCGCGTTGAGTCGGCTGTGCTGCCAGCCGGCCGAGTCCTTGGTGACGACGCCGATGAGGTGTCTGCCGGAGAAGACCGGCGCCCCGGACATCCCGGCCCATGGCGACTCGCCGTCCTCCCGTACGGCCGGGGGAGTGCCCGTCCCCTCGACGACGTACTCGCCGCGCATGCTTCCCGAACCCGGCTTGATCGTGCCGAGGAACTGTTCCATGTCCGGCTTCTGGCCCTCGTACCGCTGCACCCGGGGATATCCGAGGGCGTAGCAGTCCAGCAGTGGGGTGAGACCGTCGATGCGTCCGAACCGGTTGGGCGGGAACGCTTCACCGGGCCCGTGCGTCACCAGGCCCTCGTCCGCGCGCAGCAGTGCCGCGTCGCCCTCCTCCGCGTCGCCGGCCCACAGCGTCCGGCAGCGGATCCGCCCCCGTCCGCCCGGTACGACGACCGTCGTCTCCGCGTCCTCGCCCAGCAGATGCCGCGCGGTGAGGACCAGGCGCGTGGAGAGCAGATAGCCGCTGCCTTGTGCGACCCCGAACACGGCTGCGATGCGGTCCTTGATGACGCCCCCTGATCCTCCCGATCAACGACGGCGCGCGATCCGTCGCCGTTCCCCAAGGCCCATGCTATGACGGCCTGTTGAGGAAATGACCTGATCTGGGAGACTCTGCGGGTGATCCAATTCCGGTTCGGGCTGACACCCGTGAACGACATCCGGCCGTGGGGCGGCGACACGCTCTCCCCGAGGCTCTGGAACCGGTGTCGGATCCAGCGTCTGCCCGGAGTCCGAGGCGGCGGCCGGCTGGTACGGCCAACACGGCCTCGACATGGGGTACTCGCAGTCCGCGCCCCGCATCCCCTGGTGGCGGACCGTGGGCGGCGAATCCGGCGACGATCTCATGGCCGTCACCTGGACCTACGCCGAGGACGTGGACGACGGCCGGGTCACCCTCCCACCACCGACTTCCTCGCCGCCGTGACCAACCTCCACCGCGACCTCTTCGCCGCCACGGAAGCGCGCGTCACCACCCTGGAAGCCACCGGCCCCCACCCGGCGTCGAGATCGACCACTCGCGCCTCCGCCACGAACAGCAGGACCGGGCGACCCGGCTCCGCCGCGCCCTGGACCGCGCGTGCGACACCGGCCGGGCAGCCGTACGCGCCGGCGCCGCCCCCTCGTCCCCGTCCCGCTCCCGTAGCCTCGTCCCCATGCCCCACCTGCGCGTGCTCATCCTCGGCGGCACCGCCGAAGCCCGGCGCCTCGCCGGCGCGCTCGCCGCCGAAGCCCCCCACGTGCACGTCACCACCTCCCTCGCCGGGCGCGTCACCAACCCCGCCCGCCCCGCAGGGGACGTCCGCGTCGGCGGTTTCGGCGGGCCCGAGGCCCTCGCCGCGTGGCTGGTCGCGCACCGTATCGACGTCCTCGTGGACGCCACGCACCCCTTCGCCGCGACCATCAGCGCCCACGCCGCCCAGGCGGCAGCCGCCGCCGGTATCGACCACTTCGCGCTGCGCCGCCCCGGCTGGCCGACAGACCCGCGCGACCGCCGGCTCCCCGCCCGCTCCCTCGCGGACGCCGCCGCGCTGCTCCCGGCCCTCGGAGCGCGCCGTGTCTTCCTCACCACCGGCCGCCAGGGTCTCGCCGCCTTCGCGGGGCCCGAACTGGACGGGCTGCACTTCCTCGTACGTACCGTGGAACCGCCCGAGCCGCCCCTGCCCCGCAGCGCACAACTCCTGCTGGACCGCGGCCCGTACACCGTCGAGGGCGAGACCGCGCTCCTGCTGGCACACCGTGTCGACGTCCTGGTCACCAAGGACAGCGGCGGACCCGCCACCGCCGAGAAACTCACCGCCGCCCGCGAACTCGGCCTTGCCGTGGTCATGGTCGAACGGCCGCCCGCGCCCGAGGGCGTACCGGAAGTGCCCGACGTACGGACGGCCCTGGCCCGGCTCGGGCTCAGTCCCGCCGCAGCAGATACGTGTCCATGATCCAGCCCTTGCGGGCGCGGGCCTCCGCCCGTAGCTCCACGATCCGGTCCGCGACCTCGGACAGCCGCCCCGACACCAGGATCTCGTCCGCCGTCCCCACGTACGCGCCCCAGTGGATGACCGGGTTCTCCGCCAGGTAGTGGCGGAACGACTGGTGCCCGTCCAGCATCACCACCACGTCGTCCACCCCCTCGGGCCACGCCTCCGCCAGCCGCCGGCCCGTGGTGATCTGCACCGGGCGCGCCACCCGGTTCAGCCCCGTGCGGTGCTTGGCGAGCAGCGCCGAGACGCTGCTGATGCCGGGGATCACCTCGTGTTCGAAGCCGACCGTGCCGCGCGCCAGGATCTCGTCCAGGATGCCGAGCGTGGAGTCGTACAGCGCGGGATCGCCCCACACCAGGAACGCCCCGACCTGCTCCTCACCCAGCTCGTCGGTGATCATCCGCTCGTAGATGTCGGCGCGGCGGCCGCGCCAGTCGCCGACCGCGGGAGAGTAGTCGGCGCCGCCCGCCGTCCGGTCGCGGTCCGGGTCGCGCGCCTCGACCAGCCGGTACTCCCGGTCCTCGGCGATGTGCTCGGCGAGGATGCCGTGCCGTAGCCCGATCAGGTCCGCTTTCGCCTCGCCCTTGTCGAGGAGGAAGAACACGTCCACCCGGTTCAGCGCCTTGACCGCCTGGAGGGTCAGCTGGTCCGGGTCGCCCGCGCCGATGCCGATCACATAGATCTGTCTCACCGGGCCGAGTCTGCCTCATGACACGGGAAGCTCCACCGCCCGCGTAGATACATCGGATGACTGCGCGGGTCTTACGTTCGCCGCAGGTCACCGCATATGCTCCGGCCATGCGTGTCGCTCTCTTCGTCACCTGCGTCAACGACGCGGTGTATCCGTCCACCGGGATCGCGACCGTGCGGCTCCTCGAACGCCTCGGAGTGGAGGTCGATTTCCCCGAGGCGCAGACCTGTTGCGGCCAGCCCCAGTTCAACACCGGCTACCGCGCGCAGACCGAGCCGCTCGTGCGCCGCACGGCCGCCGCCTTCGAGGGTTACGAGTATGTCGTGACCCCTTCGGGATCCTGTGCCGCCATGGTCCGGCAGCACTATCCGAAGATCGGCGACGCCTCCGCCGCCGCCCTCGCCTCCCGCACCTACGAGCTGACCGAATTCCTCGTCGACGTCCTCCGGGTGACCGACGTCGGCGCCTACTTCCCGCACACCGTGACCTACCACCCGTCCTGCCACGGACTGCGCATGCTCGGGCTCGGGGACAGACCCCGCCGCCTCCTCGAAGCCGTCGACGGACTGGAGCTGCGCGAGCTGCCCGGCGCCGACGAATGCTGCGGATTCGGCGGCACGTTCGCCCTCAAGAACTCCGATGTATCGACCGCCATGGGCCAGGACAAGGTCAACAACGCCGTCTCCACCGGCGCCGACGTCCTGTGCGGAGCCGACAACTCGTGCCTGATGCACATCGGGGGCGTCCTGCGCCGGGAAGAGGCTCCGCTGCGCGCCCTGCATCTCGCCGACATCCTGGCGAGCACCCGAGAGGAGCCCCTCGTATGAGCGGGACGTTCGTCGGTATGCCGTCCTTCCCACGGGCGGCCAAGGAGGCCGTGCACAACAAGACGCTGCGCGACAATCTGCGCCACGCCACCCACACCATCCGCGACAAGCGCGCCAAGGCGGTGGCCGAACTCGCCGACTGGGCCGAGCTGCGCGAGGCCGGGAAGCAGATCAAGGACCACACGCTGCGCCATCTCGACCGCTACCTCGTCCAGTTGGAGAGCCGGGTCACCGAGGCGGGCGGCACCGTCCACTGGGCCGCCGACGCCGACGAGGCCAACCGGATCGTCGCCGATCTCGTCAAGGCCACCGGTGAGAGCGAGGTCGTCAAGGTCAAGTCGATGGCCACGCAGGAGATCGGGCTCAACGAGGCCCTGGAGGCCGAGGGCATCGCGGCGTACGAGACCGACCTCGCCGAACTCATCGTCCAGCTCGGCGACGACCGGCCGTCCCACATCCTCGTCCCCGCGATCCACCGCAACCGCGGCGAGATCCGCGACATCTTCCGCGAGAAGATGGCCGACTGGGGGCGCGCCGCACCCCACGGGCTCTCCGACACCCCGGCGGACCTCGCCGAGGCCGCACGGCTCCATCTCCGCGAGAAGTTCCTGCGCGCGAAGGTCGGCATCTCCGGCGCCAACTTCATGGTCGCCGAGACCGGCACCCTTGTCGTCTTCGAGTCCGAGGGCAACGGCCGGATGTGTCTGACCCTGCCCGAGACGCTGATCTCGGTGGTCGGCATCGAGAAAGTGGTGCCGACCTGGCGCGATCTTGAGGTGTTCCTCCAGACGCTGCCGCGCTCGTCGACGGCCGAGCGGATGAACCCGTACACCTCGACCTGGACGGGCACCGCCGACGGCGACGGGCCGCGGACCTTCCACCTCGTCCTCCTCGACAACGGCCGCACCGACACCCTCGCCGACGAGGTCGGCCGCCAGGCGCTGCGCTGTATCCGCTGCTCGGCGTGTCTCAACGTCTGCCCGGTGTACGAGCGGGCCGGCGGGCACGCGTACGGCTCCGTCTACCCGGGGCCGATCGGCGCGATCCTCAGCCCTCAACTCCGGGGCACCCAGAGCGAGATCGACGCCTCACTGCCGTACGCCTCGTCGCTCTGCGGCGCCTGCTACGAGGTGTGTCCGGTCGCGATCGACATCCCCGAGGTCCTGGTCCATCTGCGCGAGCGGGTCGCCGACCAGGGCGGCAAGGGCCACCGGGTCGAAAAGGCCGCGATGAAGGCGGCCGGTTGGGTGCTCGACCATCCCGGCGTGCTCGGGGCGGGGGAGCGGGTCGCGTCCAGGACCCGCAAGCTGCACCCGTCGAAGCTGCCCGGCGCGGGTGCGTGGACACGGAGCAGGGAGCTGCCGGAGATGCCGGCGGAGCCGTTCCGGGACTGGTGGAAGAAGAACCGGAAGCCGAAGTCGGACGGGAAGAAGCCGTAATGACCACCGACCCGTCCATCGATCCGTCCGGCACCCCTCGATCGGGCTCGCGCGAGCGCATCCTGGCCCGGATCCGCGCCGCCGTCGCCGACGCGCCCGACGCCCCCGAGGTCACGCGCGACTATCTCGACACGCACACCCCCGACTCCACCATGGTCGACCTGCTGGCCGAGAACCTCGCCGACTACCGCGCCGTCGTCCACCGCACCGACTCCGCCGGGCTCGCGGAACTGCTGAGGCAGCTGCTTGCCGAGCACGGCTCCCGTACGGTCCTGGTGCCGCCGGGCCTCCCACCGTCCTGGCTCGCCTCCGCCGATCCGACCCGGATCCCCGACCGGGAGGAGTCCACCGCCCAGGAGCTGGACGAGGTCGACAGCGTCGTCACCGGCTGCGCCGTGGCGATCGCGGAGACCGGCACGATCGTCCTGGACGGCGGCCCCGACCAGGGCCGACGCCGTATCTCACTCGTACCGGACCACCACATCTGCGTGGTCCGGGCGCCGGAGCAGGTCGTCGCCTCCGTACCGCAGGCGATGCCGCGACTCGATCCGACCCGGCCACTGACCTGGATCTCGGGTCCCTCGGCCACCAGCGACATCGAACTGGACCGCGTCGAGGGGGTGCACGGCCCCCGCACGCTGGAGGTCGTCCTCGTCGAGGACTGACCCGACCGGACGTACCTCGCCCCGGCAACGTCACGCGTCACGTTCCGGGGCTCCCTGTACGGGAGTTCACCCACCGCCCGTCGGCAGCGTCAGGCGCGGCGCCTCGGCGGCGGCGTCGACCGGGGCGTCCTCGATCCGTGCCGCCAGACCGCCGGCCCACGAGGTCAGCCCCGGGACATCGATCCCGTACGGCTCCCCGTACCCCGAAATCCGCTCGGCGCCGCGCAGCAGCAGCCGCGCCCCGCCCGTCAGATTGCCCCGCGCGGCATGCGTCAGCCCCACCGCGAGCTGCGCCATGCCTCGCCACAGCGCCTCCTCCTCGGCGGGGCCCGACTTCCACGCGTCCTCGAACACCTCGTGCGCGTGGAACGGCATTCCCGCGTCGAGCAGCCGCTGAGCCTCCCGCAACGTCTCGTCGGGCCCCCGCACCACCCCCTCGGGCTGACGCTCGACCCCGGGCTCCCCGTAAGGCAACGGCCGCCCCAGCCCATCCCTCGGCCGCGCGTTCCGCGCCCGCCCTTCGACGTCCCGATCCCGCCGCTTCTCCGTCATGCCCCGATTGTCTCCCCTCCCGCCTGCGGCCCGCTGACCACCCCGCGTGGGGTAAAGTTCTCAACTGTGGCCGCCGGGAGATCTTCCGGGCGGCGGAACAGCGGGACGTGGCGCAGCTTGGTAGCGCACTTGACTGGGGGTCAAGGGGTCGCAGGTTCAAATCCTGTCGTCCCGACTCGAGAGAGTCGCAAGTCCAGGGCCGGTTTCGGAGAGATCCGAGACCGGCCCTTGACCGTTGTCGTGGACCGGGTGGGGACCAGGACCACTGATGCCCGTGCCGGCCCACCGCTGAGTTCCGTCTACTCGTTCGTCGGCGACGCTTGCTGTGCGACCTCGAAGGACCAGAGTGTGGCCCCGCTCGCCGCCGGCCTGGGGCGTTCGCCGTTCTGTGCGTCACCGCTCTGGTGGGCTGTCTTCATGGGGCCCTCGGTCCAGGCCTGGAAGGACTCTTCGTCGCGCCACCGCGTGTAGACGAGGTAGTTGTCGGTGCCTTCGACGGGGCGGAGGAGTTCGAACCACTCGAACCCGTCCGAGTTCTCCACGGCATGGGCACGGGAGGCGAACCGCTTCTCCAGTGTCTCCCGCTGCTCGGCGGGCACGGTCAGTACGTTGATCTTGACTACGCTCATGGCCTCATCCTGCCGCACGGTGGTCGGCAGGATGAGGAGCGGCCCGTGCGTGACGCGGTTCCGCGGTGCGCCGCCCGGAGTGGATTTCGGGTCAATTCACCGCGCGGAGAAGGACGTTCGAGGTCGAATGCGGGTATGTCCTCAACGCCCGTCCACCGTCCGCGATCACGCCCCACACCACGGCCCGCTCCCCGGCCGCGCGGTGGGCGGGGAGCACATTCCGCCAGTCGGGCGGGGAACGCCGCCGCTCCTCAGGGAGGGCGCGCCGGATCGCGCGTGCCGACAGCAAGACCCGGCTCCCCGCGTCGCTCTCATGACCCCGGACCTCCTCAAACCGCCGCCGTGAGAGACGGCCCGTCCCGGCCGGCCATGGACGGCCGGCCGTCGGAGAAGTGGGGGGCGGGCCCGTACACGAGCGTGTCCCCGACAGCGGCAGCGCCGGCCCGTGGACGGACTACTGCCGCCAGACCGTCGAGAACCGCCCGGACCTGCGCCACATGCTGCGAGCGCATCCCGCTTGGTGGCCGCATCTGATGTCGGTACTGCCCGACCACCTGCTGCGAGCCGACGATCCGGTCCGTGTGCCTGCACCGAGCGGGGGACAGGGGGGGCGCTTGAGCGTTCGTTTCCCGCTGCTGCGGTCACCGTGCCGTGATGCCGCGCGGGGCGCTCGGGCTCAGTCGCCGATCAGTCCGTTCAGGGTCGGCACGCTCGCACCGAGACCGACGAGTCCTGCGAGGATCGCGCCGGCCGTGTCGCCGGTGCTGAGGTAGGTGAGGGTTCCGGCGATCGCCCCTACGAAGGCGGCCGTCTGGAGGACGATGGCCGTACGTACGGGCAGAAACGGCTTCGGGTCCCCGGGTCCGGGAACGGTGGGCGGGGTCGGGGCGGCGGTCACGAGAACCCCCTTGCGCGGAGCGGGTGTCGACAGCGTTCCAACGTCACGCAGGGACAGGCACGTGGCCTCGCGGACACAGGCTGGAACCGGCGGAACCCAGGGCTTTCGGCACCTCGATCGTAGCCGTCGGTCCCCGGTTTCCCTTGGATCGACACCTCGGCTCGTGGAAGCCCGGACCGGGAGCCGGGTCACTGGGACAGCAGTTGCTGGCCGCCGTCGATGTCGTACGTCGCGCCCGTCAGCGCCTCGTTGCGCATGATGTGCAGAGCGAGTGCGGCGACGTCCTGCGGGCCGACGACCCGTCGGATGGGGAGCGAGGCGCGGAGTTCCTCGCGCCGTGCTTCGAGCTGATCGCCCAGGAGCGAGGCCGACAGCGGTGTGTCGACGAATCCGGCAGCGATGAGGTTCACCCGGATCGGTGCCAGTTCGAGTGCCAGGCTCGCGGTGATGGCCGGGAGCGCCGCCGTCGGCGCCGAGGTGACGGTCATGCCCTTGGCGGGCCGGCGGGCGCCGGTGCCACCGATGAACAGCAGCGTCCCCGCGTCCCGGACCCTGCCTCGGCTGTATTTGGCTGTTCCGAGCGTCATCGCGAGGCGTTCGCCGAAATGCCGGCTGGTCTGCGCCAGGTCCATGTCGGCCAGGGGCGCGTACGACGGGCCGCCCGCTGTCGAAATGACGTGGTCGACCGTGCCGGGCAGGTCACTGAAGAATTGTCCGAGCCGGTCGGTGTCGGTGGCGTCGAGGGACGTGGTGCTGAGCGGCCGGACTTCGGCCGCCGCCCGCTCCAGCCGCTCCGGATCTCGCCCGACCATGCCGACCTGGCCGCCGGCCGCGCGGACCTGACGGGCCGTTTCGAGGCCGGTTCCCGAGCTCGCGCCGATCACCACGACGGTCTGGTCGGCCAGCTCCCGGTGCTGGTCCGGTTTGCTGTCCGTCGTCATCAGTGCCTCCCATGAGGTGGCGAACCGCCCGGTCGTGAAGGCCCGCCCCAGGGTTTCCGGCCTTCCGAAAGTGCCTCGCGCGGCTCTCCGCCACCACCTGGAACCGCGTTCACGCGGGGGCCGCACCCGCCGGTCCGCGGGCCCGGGGCGACGTCAGTTCTCCTCGCGCAGACCCCAGGGGGAGCCGTACGCGGTGAGGAGGTCGAGGAACGGGCGGGGCGGCAGGGCCTCGGGGCCGAGGACCCCGCTGCCGGTCCATACGTCGCCGGCCATCAGTTCGAGGGCGATGACCGGATTGATCGCGGTCTGCCAGACCCGTGATGTGGTCGCGGCCTGTCTGCCCGACCCGGCCACGCTCGGCGACCGTATGTCCGGCAAGACCTGCGCGGGCACCTTGGTCAAGGGCGTCAAGGACGGCGCCGTGCGTGAGGTGTACCTCTACCACGTGGTCGACAACCAGTGGTCGATGCGCGAGTACGGCTCCCAGGCCGTGGTACAGCGATCCGAAACACCCGTACACCAAGGGGCTGCGGGACTCCTTCCCGCCGCTGCGCTCCCCCTTGCGCACCCTGAACGGCATCCCCGGAACCCCTCCCGACCTGCGCCGTCCACCGGCCGGCTGCCCCTTCCACCCGCGGTGCGCACGGCGGACGGAAGGCTGCGACGAGCGGCTGCCGGCACTCCTGCCGGTGGGGCCCCGGCCCGGCCACGAGGCGGCGTGCCTGCTCAACGAGACCGGCGGCGGGACCGGCGGCCACCGGACCCATGACGAGACCGGCCGCGACACCGGCCACGAACAGAGCGACCACGACACCGACCACGAGACGGGAGGCGAGATCCGGTGAACGAGTCCCCACACGAGGGAGTGTCCGCCGCGCAGCGGCAGACGGCCCGTGCGCCCGAGGCGGTGGAGCGACCGGAGTACGTCCTGGAGGCGCGCGACGTCTCCAAGCACTTCACCGTCCGAGGTCCGCTCGGCCGTACCTCCGTCGTCCGCGCCGTCGAGGACGCGACCGTCTCCCTGAAACCGGGTCAGATTCTGGTACTGGTCGGGGAGAGCGGCAGCGGCAAGAGCACCCTCGCCCGGATGCTGGCCCGCTTCCACGAACCGACGCGGGGAGAGATCCTGCTGCGTGGTGAGCCCATCGGCGGCAGCCGGCGGGCCCAGCGCGCCTACCACTCCGAGGTCCAGCTGATCTTCCAGGACCCCTTCGGATCCCTGAACCCGCTGCACCGCGTCCGCTACAACCTCGACCGCGCGCTGCGCCTGCACCAGCCGCGACTCACCGCCGCCGGGCGCGAACAGCGCATGACGGAGCTGCTGGAGCGGGTCAGTCTCGCCCCGGCCGCGGAGATCGCGGCGAAGTTCCCGCACGAGCTCTCCGGCGGGCAGCGCCAGCGCGTGGTGATCGCCCGTGCGCTCGCCGTGGAGCCCAAGGTCCTGCTCGGCGACGAACCGATCTCCATGCTGGACGTGTCGATCCGGCTGGAGATGCTCAACCTGCTCCAGCGGCTGCGCACCGAGGACGGCCTGGCGCTGCTCTACATCACGCACGACATCGCCGGCGCCCGGTACCTCTGCGACGAGATCGCCGTGATGTACGCGGGTCAGATGGTGGAGTCCGGTCCGAAGGAGGAGGTGATCGCCGCGCCGCAGCACCCGTACACCAAACTGCTCATAGAGTCCTCGCCGGACCCCGAGCGCGGCGTGGGGGACCGCGACCAGCTCTTCGCCGGGGCCGACGAACTGGGCGAGCCGCCCAGTCTGATCGACCCGCCGACGGGTTGCCGGTTCCACCCCCGCTGCCCGTTCGCGATGCGGGAGTGCGCCGTCGAGGCCCCGCCGCGCACGGAGTTGGGCGGCGGACACTGGGCGAAGTGCTGGCTGCACGCCAAGGGCCGGGCCGGGGAACTCGCCGAGACCACACATGCCGCGGCGACCGCCGCCCGGCGGGAGACGCTCCAGGGGGCATCATGACAGCGCGACGGCGCGGCAAGGCACCCAGCCAGGCGGACGTGGCACGGCTGGCCGGGGTGTCCCAGTCGGCGGTGTCCCGCGTGATCAGCGGGAACGCGGCGACCGCGCGGATCCCCGAGGAGACCAGGCAGCGGGTCTTCGAGGCGGTGCGCGAGCTGGGGTACGTCGCCAACCCGGCGGCACGCGCGATGCGTAACCAGCGCAACGACCTGCTGGGCGTGCACACCTTCGAGCGCGTCTTCCCGCGCGCCAGCGAGGACTTCTACTTCGAGTTCCTGCTCGGAATCGAGGAGCGGGCCGAGGAGACCGGCTTCGACCTGGTGCTGTTCACCTCGACCGGGTCCGGTGGCGACGGCGAGCGCAAGATCTACCGAAACGGCACCAATCGCCTCAACCTGGCCGACGGCAGCATCCTGCTCGGCGTCTCCACCGACCGCGGCGAGCTGGCCCGGCTCTGGTACGAGGGGTATCCCTTCGTCCACATCGGCCGCCGCGAGGTGCCCGGCGCGGAGATCCCGCAGATCGTCCCCGACTACCGGTCGGCGAGCGGACAGATCGTCCAACGGCTCGCGGAGCACGGTCACCGGCGGCTCGGCTACGTGCGCGAGTGGATGGAGATGGAGCCGTACGAAGACCGCCGCGTCGGCTACGCGGAGACCGTCGTACGGCTCGGGCTGACCGACACCTCCCCGGGTGTTCTCGGCCGCGACGGCATCGAGGAGCCATGGCTGGACGAGGTGGCGCGTGGCGCGGTGACCGCGATCGTGGTGGAGAGCGTGAGACTCGCGGAGAGCCTGCGTGAGCGACTGGCCGCCCGTGGACGGAAGATCCCCGACGACGTGTCCGTCGCCGTGCTGGAGGCGGCGCCGGCCGATCTCTCCGGACAGTGGGACTCACTCGTGATTCCCCGCGTCGAGATCGGCCGCATGGCCGTCGACCGGCTCCAGGACATGCTCGCCGACCCCGAGCAGCGGACCGGGAGCTTGCTGGTGCCGTGTCCGCTCGTCCTCGGCACCACCATCGCGACCGTGAGCGAGTAGGGCCCCCGCCGGACAGCCCCGGCGGGTCCGGTCTCCCGTCGGCGCGGGACGCGTCGCGCGCGGTAAGCGGCGTCGTCCGCCGGTTCCGGCTGCCCCGAGACGGACGAACGACGGGGCCCCCGGCCCCGAACACCGCCCGAACGCGCACCACTTGAGCAGAACGTGCCCCTGTACCGACCACTCCCGCCGGTGGAACCGGCAGAAGGAGCCCCCGGGCCATGACAGAGATACGAACCGAGCTCCTCGTCGTCGGCGGCGGACTGGGTGGCGTGGCCGCAGCGCTCACCGCCGCCCGGCTCGGCCGGACGGTGGTGCTCACCGAGGCCACCGACTGGCTCGGCGGACAGCTCACCGCCCAGGCCGTGCCACCCGACGAGCATCCCTGGATCGAGGGCTCCGCCTGCCCGCCCGGCTACGCCGAACTGCGCCGGCGCGTAAGCGACTACTACCGCCGCAACTATCCCCTCGGACCGCGGGCCGCGCGGGACCCGCTGCTCGATCCCGGGCTCGGCGTCGTGAGCCGGATGTGCCACGAGCCGCGCGTGGCCGTCGCCGTCATCGAGGAGATGCTCGCGCCCTGGCGCTCCGCCGGTGCGATCACCGTCCTCACGGGTTACGCACCCGTCGCCGCGCACACCGACGGCGACCGCATCGCGGCGGTCACGCTCGCCGGCGGACACGACGGACGCGAAGTCACCGTCCACGCCTCCTACGTCGCCGACGCCACCGAGCTGGGCGACCTGCTGGAACTGGCCGGTGTGGAGCACGTCATCGGCGCCGAGGGCCGCGACGAGACCGGGGAACCGCACGCGCCCGAGACCGCCGATCCGCTCGACCAGCAGGCCGTGTCCTGGTGTTTCGCCCTCGACCACCGCCCCGGTGAGAACCATGTGATCGACCGCCCCGCCTCCTACGACCACTGGCGCACGACCGTGGCCCCGTTCTGGCCCGGCCCGCAGCTCTCCTTCACCGACATCGTCCCGATCACCCTCGAACAGCGCACCTGGGCGCTGATGGGGGCCGACCGGGAGGCCGGGGAGCACTTCGACCTGTGGCAGTTCCGCCGGGTCCTGGCGCGCGAGGCGTTCGCGCCCGGTGCCTTCGCCTCCGACGTCACCGTCGTCAACTGGCCGCAGATCGACTACTGGGAGGCGCCGCTGCTCGGTGTCGACGAGGCGGCCCGACAGGCGGCGCTCGCGGCGGGCCGGGAGCTGTCGCTGTCCTTCCTGCACTGGCTGCAGACCGAGGCGCCCCGCCCCGACGGCGGCACCGGCTGGCCGGGCCTGCGGCTGCGGCCCGATGTCACCGGCACCGCCGACGGCCTGGCCAAGGCGCCGTACATCCGCGAATCACGCCGTATCAAGGCCGAGTTGACCGTCGTCGAACAGCACGTGGGTGTCGAGGCCCGGCCGCCGGGAGCGGGAAGCGAGGTGTTTCCCGACAGCGTGGGACTCGGCAGCTACCGCATCGACCTGCACCCCAGCACCGGCGGCCGCACCTACATCGACATCGAGTCCTACCCCTTCCAGATCCCGCTGGGCGCCCTGATCCCGGTACGGGTCGACAACCTCCTGCCGGCCAACAAGAACATCGGCACCACACACATCACCAACGGGTGCTACCGGCTGCACCCGGTGGAGTGGGCCATCGGCGAGGCCGTGGGCGCCCTCGCGGGGTTCTGCCTCGAACGGGCCCTGCCGCCCCGCAAGGTGCGCTCGGACCAGACCCAACTGGCCGACTACCAGCGGCTGCTCAGCCAGTCCCTGGGCATCCGGCTGGCCTGGCCGGAGGAGATCCGCAGCCGGCCGCACCACTACTGACGAGAGGAACCCGCCATGAGTGGCCACGCCCACGAGTCCCGCGTCAAGGAACTCCTGGACCTGATGACCGTCGACGAGAAGCTCGGCCAGCTCCAGCAGCTCGCCTGGGCCTGGGACACCGGGCCGGGCGGCGGCGGCACCGAGTCGGCCGAGACCGCCGCCCGCGAGGGCCTGCTCGGCTCCGTACTCAACGCCGTCGGCGCCGAGTCGAGCAACGCGCTCCAGCGCATCGCCGTCGAGGAATCCCGGCTGGGCATCCCCCTGGTCTTCGGCCTGGACGTGATCCACGGCTTCCACACCACCTTCCCGATCCCGCTCGCCCAGGCCGCCGCGTTCGATCCGGCGGTGACCGAGAAGGACGCCGAGGTCTCCGCGCGCGAGGCCCGTTCCAACGGCATCCACTGGACGTTCTCCCCGATGATGGACGTCACCCGCGAGCCGCGGTGGGGCCGGATCGCCGAGAGCGCCGGTGAGGACCCGTATCTGACCACGTGCTACGCGGTGGCCAAGGTACGCGGCTACCAGGGCGCCGACCTGACCGCGTCCGACCGGATCGCCGCCTGCGCCAAGCACTTCGTGGCCTACGGCGGCGCGGAGGGCGGGCGCGACTACAACACCGTCGACGTTTCCGAGCAGCGGCTGCGCAATCTCTACCTGCCGCCGTTCCGGGCCGCCGTCGAGGCCGGTGCCGCCACCGTCATGGCGGGCTTCAACACCGTCAGCGGGGTCCCGGCACACGCCAACCCGCACACCCTGACCGGCATCCTCAAGGAGGCATGGGGCTTCGACGGGGTCGTCGTCAGCGACTGGACGGGTGTACAGGAGCTGATCGCGCACGGCGGCGCGGCGAACGAGGCCGAGGCGGCACGGCGGGCACTGACCGCCGGAGTGGACATGGAGATGGTGTCCACCACCTTCGTCGACCACGGCCGCGAACTGCTCGCCGCCGGGACCCTGAGCGCGGAGCGGCTGGACGACGCCGTGGCCAGGGTGCTGCGTCTCAAGCTGCGACTCGGCCTGTTCGAGCGCCCGTACGTCGACGAATCGGCGGCTCTCACCGGCCCGACCGCCGAGACGCGTGCGGCGGCCCGCGAGGTCGCAGGGCGCTGCATGGTCCTGCTGAAGAACGACGACGGCGTCCTGCCCCTCGACGCCGCTGCTCCGCGTTCGCTCGCCGTCGTCGGCCCGTTCGCCGACTCCGGTGATCTGCTGGGCACCTGGACCCTGCCCGGCGCGCCGGCATCGGCTCCCGTCCTGCGTGCTCTGCGCGAGGCACTGCCGTCCGCCTCCATCACCCATGCCGTCGGAGTGTCCCCGGAGGGGTTCGACACCACCGGCATCCCGGAGGCGGTGGCCGCGGCCGAGGCCGCCGACGCCGTCGTACTCGTGGTGGGCGAACCGCCCTCGCTCAGCGGCGAGGCGGCGGTACGTGGTGAACTCGGCCTGCCCGGCGCCCAGGAGCGGTTGATCGACGCGGTCACCGCGACCGGCAGGCCCTGCGTCGTGGTCCTCGTCGGCGGACGCCCGCTCACGATCGGCGCCTGGGCGCGGAGCGCGTCGGCGATCCTGATGGCCTGGCACCCGGGCATCGAGGCGGGGCCCGCCGTCGCGGACGTACTGACCGGGGCGGTCAACCCGGGCGGCAAACTGCCGGTGACCTTCCCCCGGGCCGTCGGCCACATCCCGCTCTACCACAACCACGAGCGGACCGGCCGCCCCTACGACCCGGCCGCACCCGAGGTGAAGTACGTGTCGAGGTATCTCGACATCCCCGACGGACCGGAGTTCGCCTTCGGCCACGGCCTGAGCTACACGACCTTCGTGCTGGGCGACCCGCTGCCGAGCCGGGAACGGATCGGGGCGGGGGAGCTGCGGGAGGGGGCGACCGTGGAGGTGACCGTCACGGTCCGCAACACCGGCGACCGCGAGGGTGAGGAGGTCGTCCAGCTCTACGTCCAGGATCCCGCCGCGACGATCGCCCAGCCCGTCCGCCGGCTGCGCGGCTTCCGCCGGGTCCGGCTGGCGGCGGGGGAGGAGCGGGAGGTCCGCTTCACCCTGGGGGCCGACGACTTCGGCTACTGGACCAACGACCCGGCGGGGACCTTCACCGTGGAGCCGGGCGAGATCCACATCCATACCGGCGCCAGTTCGCGGACACAGGCCCGGCGCACGCTCCTGATCACCTGACCGACGGGAACGGGCCGGCACCGGACGGACCGTCTCGGCCGGGACGCACGAAGCCGTCCGCCGAAGGGAGTGATGCGCCGAGGGGATTGCCCTCAACCGCGTCTATGGACCACGCCTCAACACGAGTCGTCATCTGCGGGGTCCGTGCGTCGTCGCGGGCCCGCAGTGGGGAGAAGCATGAAAGCAAGGACATGTGCGGCAGTGGTGGCCCAGGCAATGCTGGGTCTGCTGCTCGCGGGTGCCGCCACGGGCACCGCGAACGCCGCCGCCGCCACCTACTACGTGTCACCCAGCGGCAGTGACAGCAACAGCGGTCTCTCGCCGGACCAGGCCTGGAAGTCGACAGCGAAGGTCAACGGCTTCACGTTCCCGCAGGGCGGCGCGACCGTCTCGTTCCAGGGCGGGCGGACATTCACCGGCTGCCTGGCCATCAACGGGGACAAGGTGCCCGGGTCGTCGGCGACGACGCCGTTCAAGGTCACCTCCTACGGCACCGGGCAGGCCACCATCAAGTCCAACTGCACGGGGGACTACTCGGCCGCGGTCGCCGCCGACAACGTCAGCGGCTTCCAGTTGCACAACCTGAAGCTGGTCAACGGCGGTACGACCGCGGCCGGTGTGCTGCTGCACAACCAGAAGTCGACGACGGCGACCAAGAGCATGAAGGTCACCGGCTCCGACATCTCCGGCTTCGCCACACCCAGCGGCAGCAGCAGTACCTTCGGCGGCCAGATCATGGTGCTGGGGTACGCGGTGAACGCCAACAGCGGGGCCGCTGGACGACGTGCAGATCCTCAACAACAAACTGCACGGCGCCAGTGTGACCTCGAACGCCGGGCCGGGCATCTACGGCTGGGGCTCGGGGGTCAACATCACCAACGTCAGGGTCGAGGGCAACACCGTCTACAACCTCGGCATGGCGGCCCAGAGCACGGGAGCCGGGCTCACCGCGAACGGCTGGGACGGCGCGGTCATCCAGCGCAACCTGGTCCACGACATCGGTGCCAACGTGACCTCCTGCGGCGGCGCCAGCGGCATCATGACGTACACGTCGAACAACGTGAAGATCCGTCACAACGAGGTGTACAAGGTGCAGCCGGTCCCGGGCTACACGGCCGGGTGCGACTGGGACGGGATCGACCTCGACGGTGGCACCACGAACTCGGTGGTGGAGTACAACTACACGCACGACAACGCGGGCAGCGGTCTGCTCGCCTACACCTCGACCGCCGCCTCGCGGGTGTGGGGACCGAACACCTACCGCTACAACGTCTCGGAGAACGACGACTGGGCGAACGCCCAGGGCGGTCTGTTCGACGTCGTGCCCAACGCGCCGAAGAAGGCGCTGTCGATCTACGGCAACACCTTCTTCACCAACAAGGACCAGAGCGCGAACAAGAGGACGGGCGCCAGCGCCTGCTTCATGTTCGGCTACGCCGCCGGGACCTGGGCGAGCGGTTCGCAGATCAAGGACAACATCTGCTACATGGCCAACAAGGGCACCTACGGCAAGACCGGCCAGCTCTACTACAACCCGAACGGGCAGACCGGTATGACGCTGTCGAACAACCTGTACTACGGCACGAACACCGGCGGCTGGCGCTGGGGCGGCACGACCCACGCCGACTTCGCCGCGTGGAAGGCGGCCGGGCTGGAGTCCGGCTCGGTGTGGGGTGACCCCCTGTTCACCTCGCCCGGCGCCGGTGGCGTCTGCTCGTGGTCGCCGACCTCGGGCACGGGGCCGCAGCCCTGCCCGCAGGCGTACACCCTCAAGTCCGGTTCACCGGCGTCCAAGGCGGGCACGGCCGTGTCCGGCAACGGCGGCGTTGACTACTACGGGACGGCCATCCCGAGCACCCCGAACATCGGGGCCGACGCCGGATAGACCCCTGACCGCACTCGACCGGAGGCCGGCATCGGCCCGCGACGCCCACGGCGCCGAAGCCCGATGCCGGCCGCGACGGGTGCGCGTCGTCCGGCCCGGCGGAGGTGAACGAGACCCGGCTCCCGCCGGCCGGCAGCGGTTCGATGTCGTAGGTGCCGTGCGCCTGCCGCCGGCCCGCCGCGCTGATGTTCCGCTCGACGATCCGCCGGGGCGGCTCCGCCTCGACGACCTCGATGGTGACGTCGGCCTTCGTACCGCCCAGCGCGGCGGTGACGGTGGCTCCCGAACCGACGCCGCGACCGGGGCCGCTGTAGCGCCAGTTGGTCAGATAGTGGTCGGTGAATCGCTCGTGGTGGGCCATGACGTCGAGGAAGTCGTAGACCTGCTCGGCGGATTGCGGGACGTCGATCGATACGGTGACAGACCTCATGTGCCACCTGGTACGAACCCGGTCCGGCGGTCATTTCAGGTAGTTGTAGACGGTGGCGCGGGAGACGCCGAGGATGTCGGTGAGTGTACGAACCGCGTTCTTCACGTCGAGGAAGCCCTCGTCCCGCAGGAAGCGGACCATCTTCCGCTTCTCCGTGGGGTCCAGGGCAGGTGGCGTTCGGCCCCGCTCGGCCGCGAACTCCTCTGCCAGAGCGCGGAGTTCGGTGGTCGTACGGGCGCGGAGTGTCTCGGTGAAGGACTGCTCCCGCTCGTCGGTGCGGACCAGGTTGTGCAGGCTGCGGGCGACGGAGGTGAACAGGGAGACGTCGAGGTTGAGGCAGATCGCGGCGACGTAGACGCCCTCGCTGTTCCTGATACCGATGGATGTGCTCTTCGCCGGTCGGCCGTCGGGAAAGGTGTTGGGGTAGTTCTGGATGACGTCGGGGTAGTCGGGGTCCCGGATGCGGGCGATGCCGAGCTCGGTGGCCGGATCGCCGATGGAGCGGCCGGACTCGTTGTTCTCGATCGCGCGGATCGAGTGCTCCGGATTCCGCAGGTCGTGCAGGACGACCTCACACAGGCCGGGGAACATACGGCCGAGCGCGGTCACGATCGTCTCGGCCTCGCGGAGCAGGAGTTCGTCCTCGGTCACGTGACGATCCTCCCCATCGCCGAGGCGGCCTTGAGACCGGACCCGGTCAGCACGACGACCGCCGTCTCGCCGGGGCGGATCGCTCCCCGGGCGACGAAGGTGTCGATGGCGGCGGCGGCCGACGCGGAGGTCGGTTCCGCGTACAGTCCGGTCCCCGCCAGACGGCGGGTCGCCGCGACGATGTCCTCCTCCGGGATCGCGACGGTGTCCCCGCCCGATCGGCGGACGGCGTCGACGACCTCGGGCAGACGGATGGGCTCTCTGATCGCCGTGCCCTCGGCGACCGTTGGCCCGAAGTCCCCGGGCGCGCCGCCCTGGAAGGCCGCGTGGATGGGTGCGCACCGTTCGGGCTGGGCGACGAGCAGCCGGGGAAGCCGCTCGATGCGGCCGGCGGCGAGCAGTTCGCCGAACCCGAGGTCGCAGCCGAGGACGATACTGCCCGCCCCTGCCACCGTGACGACCACGTCCGGTGCCACGAAGCCCAGGTCCTCCCAGAGTTCGTAGGCGAGAGTCTTGGTGCCCTGGAGAAAGAAGGGGTGCCAGTTGTGGCTGGCGTAGGCGGTGGTCCGTGCCTCCCGCATCGCCTGCTCGGAGGTGGCGCTGCGGTCGCCCGGCACCAGTGCCACTTCGGCGCCGTACGCCCGCGCTTGCAGGACCTTCGCCGGGGACGTCCCCTCCGGGGCCAGGATTCGGGCACGGATGCCGGCGGCGGCGCAGTAGGCCGCGACCGAGGAGCCGCCGTTGCCGGAGCTGTCCTCGATCACCGACTCCACTCCGGCCTGAGCGAGCAGCGACACCATCACGCTGGTTCCGCGGTCCTTGAAGCTCCCGCTGGGATTGAACCATTCGAGCTTGAAGCGCACGTCCTGGTCCCCCCAACGCCCCTCGATCAGTGGGGTACAGCCCTCGCCGAGCGACACCGGCCGCGTGATGGTGCCGGGCAGCGCGGCGCGGTAGCGCCACAGCGAGCGGGTGGACCCGTCCACGTCCTCCGGCCCGATGCCCTGCCGTGGCCGGACGGTGAGGGGCGCTCCGTCGTCGCCCTGCCAACGCCGGGCGTCGAGTGGGTAGGTGCGGCCGGAGCGCGGGTCGAGATAGACGTCCATGGTCACTCCCCAGGGGTAGACGGTAAGTCTAACTCTGGACGGAACGTCCAGGGGGTGAGGTTTGGGCGGACCTGGAATTCCGCCCGTCGAGTGGCGCTGGGATGCCGCCGCGCCGGCCTCGGCGGGGGGCGTACCGGCCGCGCGCGTGCGACCCGGAGGCGGAGCCCGCCCGGCACGTCGCGGGCCCTTCGAGCGCCCGTCACGCCCTCTGCCCCGGCCTCTCTGACCTGGTCTTTCATGGTGTCGGACCGTACGGTCGTGGGACCGGGAAGGGGATGTGATGGACCGGAACATACGCACGGTCGACGATGTGCTGAAGCTGCTGGACGGCCTGTTCGCGCCGGAGGCCGACCGGTGGACGCGCGGGGCCTCCGACTGGTGGGACGCCTTCTACGACGACCGCTCGCGGGAGGTGCCGTTCTTCGCCGGGAAGCCGGACGAGAGTCTGGTCTCGTATCTCGACCGCGGTCTGGTCGCTCCGCCGGGCCGGGCGCTGGACCTGGGCTGCGGGCCGGGACGCAACGCCGTCCAACTGGCCGCCGCCGGCTTCGAGGTGGACGCGATCGATCTCTCGCCGGCCGCGGTCGCCTGGGGCGAGGAGCGCGCCCGGGAGGCCGGAGTCGACGTACGGTTCAGCCAGGGCGACGCCTTCGATCCCGACGGGCCCGGTGTGGAGGGGCCGTACGACCTCATTCACGACTCGGGCTGCTTCCACCATCTGCCGCCCCACCGCCGTATCAGCTATCTCGCCCTGGTCGAACGAGCCCTCGCGCCCGGCGGGCATCTCGCCCTCACCTGCTTCGCGTCCGGCGCGATGGGATCCGAGCTTCCCGACCGCGAGTTCTATCGGCGGTCCGGGCTGCACGGCGGTCTCGCCTACACACCGGACGCCCTGCGCGGGATCTTCACCGATCTGTCGGAGATCGAACTGCGCCGTATGCGCGACGAACCGCCCGGGTCCGGTCGCTTCGGCGAACCCTTCCTCTGGACGGCTCTCTTTCAAAAGCCGGGCGGGCGCGAGACATAGGCAGATATGCGGCGTATCGGGCACTGTTCGACGCGTGACGTCTGCGCCGCGGACGGGGGCGCGGGGGGCACGCGGTGCCGCCCGCCGGTGACGTTCATCTGCGCGTAATCGGAAGCCGAAGCCGGGCGCCGATAATGGAGTCGCAGGTGCGTGGCGCCCGGTATCGGGGCTGGGGCGGGGCGCGTTGACCTGGTGGCGGACCTTGGGGCCGCCGGACTGCTGTGAGCTGCGGCTCTGTCGGATCGGGAGGTATCCGGAGTCGGCTGTTCCGGGTGTGATGTGCCTTGTCTGTCACGGCCTGGTGTGAAAGGTCGGTGCTTAACAATTGCATCGGGAACGGACCGGAATGGGTAAAAGTTCCCGTGCGGGGGTGGTGTTGGGGGTGAGGGGGCGTGCGGAACGGGAGGCCTGTGCTCCGCAAAGGGGCCTTGGATGAGAGCGAGTCCAGTGGTTATGGTAGGTACCGGCCAGTGGTGAGGGAGGCGGGGGCGCGGCGTGCTGCCCCATTCGGTAATCATTTTATCGTTTTGACCCCAGATTGCCGTCAGCGAGGCAATTGAAACCGCTGCGGACCCTTGAGGTCGGTTCATTTGACTAAGCGATTGTGGCTGGTGGAGCATGTTTCCTGGGACAGGATTCGCTCTTTCGGCAGATTCTGACCAGAGTTCGCCCAACGGGTCCTGATGTCGCAGGTTCAGAAGTGTTCGGGGGAACAGGGGGATAGGCGTGATACTCGCCGAACGAGCACGTGTGCTTTCCGAACTTCAGGAATTGTTGCAGGATGCCCGAGCGGGTGACGGAAGCGTCGTATTGATCACGGGGCCCGTCGCAGTGGGGAAGACGGAATTAGCGCACTCACTGGCCGGCAGTGCGGAGAAGGAAAGTCAGCTGCTCGTGCTCCGTGCACAGGCGTCCGCCTCCGGGAAGAACCGGAATGCGGATCTGCTGGAGCAGCTGACGGAGAGTCTTCAGTCGACGAATTACTGGGCGGATGACGAACTCCCGCTCACCCGCCGTGGAGTCGACCGCACTCCGTCTCGTGTCGCGCACGAGATCGCCCGCTGTTCGAAGACGATTCCGCTGCTCATCGTGCTGGACGATCTTCAGCACAGCGATCCCGAGTCGCTCGACGCGATTCTCCATCTCATCCGGCTGTCGCGTACTTCCCGCATCATGCTCGTGCTGGTGGTGGCCGAGGGGTCCCAACTCCTCATTCCGCTCATTCACGCCGAGCTTCTGCGTGCGCCGCACTGCTGGCGCAAACGGCTGTCTCCGCTGTCTCCCTCGGGTGTGGCAGAGGTGGTGACCCGGGCTTTCGGCCCGGACGTGGCGGCGCGGACGGTGGACGACTACTACCGGTACAGCGGCGGGAACCCACTCGTGCTGCGCGCGCTCATCGAGGAGCAGGGCTCGACCTCGATCCTGCGCAGGGTGGACGGGGAGCCGGCGGCGGCAGAGGCCGTCGGCGAGCTGGAGGCGGGCCAGGTCTCGGCGTTGGCCGTCTTCACCTCGCTGCACCGTGGCGGTGCCGAGACCATGGCGGTGGCCCGTGGCATCGCCCTTCTCGGTGTCGCGGCGTCGGTGGAGTTGCTGGCGCTCGTCCTGAAGACGGACGTCGACCACGTCGCCGGGCGCGTCATGGCGCTGGAAGAGGCGGGACTGCTGAGTGAAGGTCGGTTCCGCCATCCGGGAGTCGCCGAAGCGGTGCTTTCCGACCCGGAATTCACCCAACTCCAAGTGCTGAGGTACGAAGCGGCGAGAGTACTGGAAGCGGAAGGGCACAGCCGGCAAGTTGTTGCCAGACAACTGGTTGCCTCCAGAGCTGTGACCGAGCCGTGGACGGTCGACGTTCTCCGTGAATCCGCCGTGGAGGCGGTCAGTCAGAACGACTGGTCCTTCGCTTCCAAATGTCTGGACCTGGCTCTGCAGGGACAGATGAGTGAAGCGGACAAGGGTCTGCTCATCACAGATCTGCTACAGGTGCAGTGGAAGCTCAATCCGGCCCGGTTGATCAAGTACTTGCCGGAGTGCTTCCAGCTTCAGCAGACCGGACACATCCCGGATCTGCGAGTCGTGGCCGTGCTCAAGCTGTTCCTCTGGCACGGTCATGTCGACGAGGCGGCCGAAATAGTCCTCGACATAGCACGCCGGGGTGAGGGGAGCGAAGTCCAGCAGCAGTTGTACGGGTTCCTGGAGTGGGCGCGCATGGGCCATCCGAGACTTTACAAACGCGTGCGGGAGGCCAATCATTCTCTTCTTCCGGCGCTCGCGGAATCAGCCGGATACGAACTCCCCCGCCCTGTCACCGCCCTGCGAACAGCGCTGTCCGACGAGAACCACCGTGAGGCCGCGGCAATCGCGGAGGAAATACTCGCGGCGGAGCCGGCGGACAGCGATTCGGCGACCTCCGCGCTCCAGGCCCTGCTCTACGCGGACGAGTTGTTGCTCGCGGAGAGCTGGTTCGAGCGGACGATGCGGGACATGGAGGCGTTCGACTCCATGGGCTCGCGTGCGATCCACTACTCGATCTGGGCGGAGACGGTGCGCAGGCGGGGAGACCTCCAGGCCGCGGAGCGGAACGCCGCGACCGCGCTCAGATACATGGCCCCGCGGGCCTGGGGCGTGGCGCTGGGGCTTCCGCTGGGAACGCTGGTCGCGGCCCACGCCGCCCGGGGGAGCCTGGAAAAGGCCCAGGAGTACCTCTCCTGGGTCGTGCCCCGCGGCATGTTCCTCACCGTCTTCGGCCTCAACTACCTGGAGGGGCGGGGACGTTACTACCTGGCGGCCGGTCAGTACGCCGCCGCGCAGCAGGATTTCCTGGAGTGCGGCGAGTTGATGAAGAGCTGGGACCTGGACATACCGTCGCTCGTCTCCTGGCGGGTGGGCGCGGCCGAGGCGGCCCTGGCGCAGGGCGACCGGCGCGAGGCCCGGCGCCTCATCGGCAGACAGCTGCACCATCCGAGGGCGCAGTCACCGCGTCTGCGCGGCATGGCGCTTCGGGTGTACGCCCCGCTGGTCGGGCGCCATCACAGGGTGGCGATGCTCAAGGAGGCGGCCGATCTGCTGTCCAACGGCATTGACCGCTACCAGCATTTCCTCGCCCTGACCGATCTGAGCCGGGCCCACCGGGGTGCCGGGGACGCGGCCGAGGCGCACATCACCAGCCAGCGGGCCTGGCGTGGCGCCGTACGCTGCGGAGCGGAACGGGTGGCCCGGACACTGCTGCCCGAGAGTGCGCGAACCGCCCCGGTGGAATCCGAGGAGCCACCCGCGGACAGCCAGGACGCGGTCCAGCTCAGCGAGGCCGAACTCCGTGTCGCCAAGCTCGCCGCGGCGGGCGAGACGAACCGGGAGATCTCCGTGAAGCTCTTCATCACGGTCAGTACGGTCGAGCAGCACCTCACCCGCGTCTACCGGAAACTGCAGGTCTCCGGCCGCGCGGACCTGCGCGACTGCCTTGCCGGCCGCCTGACTTGCGGCTGACCTACGGGTCGAAGGGCCGGCGGGCTCCAGTGGGAGACCGCCGGTCCGGTCAGACGTCGTAACCGAGACCGGCCCAGAGCTCCCGTTCGCCGGGGGACGCGGGCCGGGCCTCCAGCGTGTCCGGGTGTCCGGCGGGCGGCCCGTCGCACATCTGTGGAGCCGCGCCCTCCTCCGGGCCGGTCCCGGCCGGGGCCCGGTCCGGCTCCTCGTCCGCGGTCGGCACGGCCATGCCGCCCCACGCGCCGGGGCAGAAGCTGAGCCCGAAGATCGCGAACTGCTGAGCGGCCCAGCGGAGGAACGGGAGCATACCCATGTCTGGAGCCCTTTCGTCGGGCCCGCCGGTTCTCCTTCAGGCACTCGATGCGGTGCCATGTTCGGTCGTGGCTCTAAAGCGGGAATTAAGAGGACGCACCGCTTCCCGCCGGTGCCGCCGGGTCGGCAGACGCACCCGAACTCGGCCGGTGACAAAGGCAGTTCGGCGCTTGCCGACGGTGTGACGCACTGGCAGACTCCTCAACAACTGTTGAGCACATGCATCCCTTAACTGGAGTTTTCTTCATCACGAGGAGTCCTACGGTGCCGTCCCCGACAACCGCTCCCGACACCACCGCGCCGCCGCCCGTACCGGCCCCGGACACGGCCGCCACGCGCCGGATGCTGCTCGGGCCCATGGTCATCGGCCTGTTCCTCGTCCTCGCCTTCGCGGGGCTGATGATTCCGGCGCTCCAGGACCCGCAACCGCACGACGTGCCCATCGGTGTCGTCGGCCCGGCCGGCACCGGTGACAAGATCGACCAGCAACTCCAGGCGGGGAGCCCGGACGCGTTCGACGTCACCTCCTACCGCTCCGAGGGCGCCGCCCGGGACGCGCTGATGGACCATGAGATCTACGGCGCCCTGCTGTTCACCGCTCCGCAGGAGCCCCCCACGCTCCTGGTGGCAGGAGCGGCCGGTGACGCGCCCGTGCGCGTCGTGACCGCCGCCTACGAGGAACTCACCCGCCAGGCGGGCGCCACCGGAGAGATACAGGACGTGGCGCCCCTCCCCGAATCCGACTCACGGGGCGTCAGCGGCCTGCTCCTGAGCATCGCGCTGGTGATCGGAGCCCTCCTCTTCCAAGCGGTCCTCAGTCTGATGGCCGCGCGCCTCCCGGCCCGCAAGCGGTTCCTCGCCGGACTCGGCTACGCCGTGATCGCCGGAGGCGTCGGCGCGCTCCTCGCCGGACCCGTCATCGGTGCGTTCGACGGCAGCTTCCCGCAGCTCTTCGGAGTCGCCGTGCTCCTCTCGCTGGCCGTCATCGGTGTCGTTGCCGCCTGCCAGGGCCTGTTCGGTGTGCTCGGCGTGGCCGTGGGCGCGCTCGTGGTACTGCCGCTCGGTGTCTCCTCCTCGGGAGGCCCGGTGGACTACCACTTCCTTCCCGACTTCTACTCGACCATCTCCCAGTACATGCCGATGGGCAGTGCCATCACCTCGCTCCGGCGCATCTTCTACTTCGACGGCAACAACGTGATGACTCCGCTGCTGACGCTCGCCGTATGGGTGGCCGTCGCCTGGATCATCGCCCTCGTCGCGGAGCGCGTGCGGCCCTTCCGTCCGGCAGTGCTGGTGGTCCCCGTCTCGGAACTGCCTCCCGGTTACCTTCCCGACCGCCGGGCCGGGCGGGCGAGTTGACGAGCGCTTCCCACGGCGCGGAGCCGGGAGTCCCGCCCACCCGCCGGGAGCTGATCCTCCAGGCGGCCGTCGAACTCTTCGGCCGGCGGGGCTTCCGTGGCACCACGGTCCGTGCCATCGCCGAACAGGCGGGGGTGGACCCGGCCTTGGTGATGCACCACTTCGGCAGCAAGGAGAAGATCTTCTCGGTGGTGATCCGGGAGGCGATGCGCGCCGACGCGTTCCTCCCGGAGCCGGGCGAGGGCACCGACTCCGCTCCCGGGCGGAAGCTGCTGCGAGCCTTCCTCGTCCGCTGGGAGGCCTCGGCGGCCAAGCCGTCACCGCTCCTGGTCGTCTTCCGCTCGGCGATGGAACACCCCGAGGCGTCGCGCCTGTTCAGCGAAGTGGCCAGCGGGGAGTTCCTGCTCCCGCTGGCCACTCGGCTGCGCGCCCCCGACCCGCACCTCCAGGCCACGGTACTCGGGGTCCTGCTGGTCGGACTGGTGACCGGGCGCTACGTGGTCCGTGTCGAACCACTGGCGAGCCTGTCACTGGACGCCGTGGTGGATCTTTTCGGACCCCATGTCGACCGGATGATCGGCGACTGGATCACTCCGGAGACGGAGACCGCCTAGCCGGTGCCGGCACCGGCACCGGGCCGGCGTCAGGACTTGCGGCCCAGCGTGCCGTCCAGCAGCGACTCCACGACCTTCAGCCGCTGCAACTTGCCGCTCGGCGTCTTCGGGAGCGACCCGCGGGGCACGATCTCCACCCGGTCGGGACGCAGACCCGTCTCCTCGGAGACGCTCCGCACGACCGCTTCACGAAGGGCGTCGGCCTCGTCGCTGGCGTGGAGCTTGGACTCGACCACGATGGTCAGCGCCTCCGTGCCCAGCGCGGGGTCCGGGCAGCCCACGGCGGCGACCGCGCCCGGATGGGTCCCCGCGGCGTTGCTCGCCGCGGTCTCGAAGACGTACGGGTGGTAGTTGCGGCCCCCGATGATCACGACGTCCTTGACACGGCCGGTGACATAGAGCTGGCCGTCGTCGAGGAATCCCTGGTCGCCGGTGTGCAGCCAGCCGTCGCGCAGGACCTTGTCCGTCTCGTCCTTCTGCTGGTAGTAGCCGGACATCAGGGAGGGGCTGCGGAGCAGGATGTCGCCCTGCACCCGGTCGGCCACATCCGTACGGGACTCGTCCACGACCCGTACCTCCGTCCCCAGCACGGGTGTTCCCGACGAAGCCAGCTCCTGGCGGTCCGGGTCGTCCGGGCCGGCCTCCACCACCTTGCCGGTGTCGGCCAGCACGTCCCGGCGCACCGTCGTGGTGATCATGGGGTCCCCCGGCACGCACATGGTCGCCGCCAGCACGGTCTCGGCCATGCCGTAACACGGCATCATGGACGTCGCCCGGTAGCCGTAGGGGCTCAGCCGCTCCGCGAACCGGCGGAGCGTGGCCGCGTTGACAACCTCCGCGCCGTTGCCGGCGACCCGCCACGCGCTGAGGTCCAGGCCGGCCAGCTTCGCGTCGGGGATCTTCGTGGCGCACATCTGGTACGCGAAGTTCGGCGCCGAGGTGAAGGTCCCCCGGTAGCGGTGGAGCGCCCGCAGCCACCGTTCGGGCCGCAGCGCGAAGGACAGCGGGGGCATGGAGGCGACGGGGAGGCCGTGGAGGAACGGCGCGAGGTTGCAGCCGATCAGGCCCATGTCGTGATGCAGCGGCAGCCAGGTGACGATCAGCTCGCCCGAACGGAAGCAACGGTCCCCGATCGACGCGGCGTTGGACATGATGGCCCGGTGCGTCAGCGCCACCCCACGGCTGTTGCCGGTGGTCCCCGAGGTGAACTGGATCAGGGCCAGGTCGTCGGCGTCCGCCCGTACCGACGTCGGCACGTAACCACCCTCGAAGGGCGGCTCGATTATCTCGACGCCCGCTTCCTGGCACGGGCCCGCCACGGCGTCACGGAAGGACGGTGCGGAGATCACTGCGCGTGGCTCGGCCCTGCTGATCAGCAGCCGCAGCCGGTCCGACCAGCGCTGACGCCGCATCGTGGACAGCGGGGGCTCCGACACGAACGGGACGGCGCCGAGCAGGAAACAGCCGTGCAGCGCGGCGTAGGCGTCCGCGCTGGTGTCGAGACAGATACCCACCCGGTCACCGGGCCGCACGCCCGCCTCGGCGAGAGTGGTCGCCGCCGCGCCCGCGCGCTCGACGAGTTCGGCGGCGGTCAGCCGCACGGTCCGGCCCTCGGACTCCTCGATGTAGCACATCGGCTGGTCGGGGTAGAGCTCCGCACGCTCAAGCAGGGCGGCGCCGATGGTGGGGGCAGACGTCAGGGCGACGCGCTCCGCCGCCGCATCGGGCCGGTACTCCGCCCGGTCCTCGTGCACGTCCTCGATCGCTGCGACAGATGTCATGAGTTCATCCCTGTGATTGTGCCCGGTGACGTACTCCGCGCGCCGCAGGGTGACGCGGCCGTCCGGAGACAAGGAAGTAAATTCTGCTCTGTGCAGGCGCGTGAGGTTTTCCTCGCGCGGCTCGTGCACGGATTTACGCCGCTTATCTCGGGGTGACATGCGGCAAGCCTCAACCTTGCCCAAAGGGAGTGTCGCAGTCAAGAAGTTCAACAGCGCCGTGCGTCAGCTTTAGGGCTGTTTAAGAAAGACGCTAGGCGCTGGCCAGAAACTATGGCCAATAGTGTCGCCGCGTGCTGTTCGATCAGCTACCTCGAAGGGTACCCATACTGTGCTCGCTCTAGTCTTTCCCGGTCAGGGTTCGCAGCGTCGAGGTATGGGTGCGCAGCTCTTCGAGGCGTTCCCCGAGCTGGTCGTGCAGGCCGACGAGATCCTGGGATATTCCATCGAGACCCTCTGCCGGGAGAATCCGGACGGGAATCTGGAGAAGACCCAGTACACGCAGCCGACGTTGTACGTCGTCAATGCGCTGAGCTATTTCGAGCACCTGAATTCCTCCGGCGAGATCCCTGACTTCCTGGCCGGACACAGCCTCGGTGAGTACAACGCGCTTCTCGCTGCGGGCGTATTCGACTTTGCCACCGGATTGCGGGTGGTCCAGAAGCGCGGAGAGCTGATGTCGCGCGTGAACGACGGCGGAATGGCCGCCGTCGTGGGCCTCGACGCCGACCGGGTGGCCGAGGTTCTCGCCGGCCCCGGACTGGAATCGCTGTCCGTCGCCAACTACAACAACCCCGCCCAGATCGTGATCGCCGGCCCCCGAGACCGGATCGAGGCCGCCCGGTCGGCGTTCGAGGGGGCGGGAGCCGGGCTCTACACCGTCCTGCGGGTCGGTGGAGCCTTCCATTCCCCCCATATGGCCGGTGTTCAGGAGGAGTTCGCGGAGTTCCTGGGCGGGGTCGAACTGGCCGCCCCCACCGTACCCGTGCTCTCCAACGTGACCGCGCGACCGCACGGGCCCGACGTCACCGATCTGATGGTCAGTCAGCTCACCCGGCCCGTGCTGTGGACCGACAGCGTGCGCCACCTGATCGACCAGGGCGTCGAGGACATCCGGCAGATCGGACCGGGGCGCGCCCTCATCGGACTCGTACAGGCCACCCAGCGGGACGCGGCAGAGCGCCGCGCGCAGGAGCCGAGCACGGCGGAGGACCGGGCGGACACGACGCCCACCCCCGCGCAGCCCGCCACCACGCTGTCCGCCAACCCGACGCCCGACACGACCGCGACGGCGACGCCGACCGCCGAGACCGCCGGGGAACGGATCCGTACGCTGCGGCTGCGCCGTCCCGCACGGGACCGCGCCCAGGGTGGCACCGACCACACCGAGGAACAGCTCACCGCCCTGCTCCTCGCCGATCTGCGGACCATCGTCACCCGCGTGCTGACGGCCGACCCGGGAGCGCTGCGGGCGGAGACCGAACTCAGCGCCCTCGGCTTCGACTCCATCAAACTGATCGAGTTCGCCGACCAGCTCCGCGAGGAGTTCGGCGTCGACCTGACACCGTCGGTGTTCTTCGAGTACTTCACCATCGGCGCGTTCACCGCACATCTGCTCGCCGAGCACCGGGACACGGTCGTGGCCCGCTACCGGGACGGCGCCGCGGGCGGCGCGGAACAGACGCCCCCGGCGCCCGCCGAGGCCGCCGGGCGTGCCCGGTCCGGCGCCGTACCCGCGCCCCGTGACGGCGCCACCGCCGCGGCGGGCGGCGCACAGCCCGCCGCCGGTACCGGATCCGACGCCGTCGCCATCGTCGGGGTGAGCGCCGTCCTGCCCGGCTCCGCGGACCTCGACGAGTTCTGGCGGCACCTGGTCGACGGCACCGAACTGGTGACGGACACCCCGGCCGACCGGTGGCGGTCCTGGGCCGGACCGGAGCGCGCCCCCGGGGTGCGGGGCGCGCTCATCAAGGACTTCGACACCTTCGACTGCCGGTTCTTCGGAATCTCGCCCGGCGAGGCCGAACTGATGGACCCTCACCAGAGGATCTTCCTCCAGACCGTGTGGAAGGCGTTCGAGGACGCGGGACGGCGCCCCACCGAACTCGCCGGCACCCGCACCGGTCTGTTCGTGGGTCACGGCTCCATGGACTACGTGGAGGTCCTCGCGCACAGCGCGGCCGGTACCCAGTCCCACACCGCGACCGGGCTCGCGCACTCGATCCTCCCCAACCGGATCTCCCACCAGCTCGACCTGCGCGGACCGAGTGAGTCCGTCGACACCGCCTGCTCCTCCTCACTGGTCGCCCTGCACCGGGCCGTACGGAGCCTGCGCGAGGGAGAGTGCGACCTCGCCGTCGCCGGCGGCGCGAGCATCCTCATGAGCCCCACCCCCTTCGACTCCTTCCAGCAGGCCGGAATGCTCGCGCCGGACGGGCGCTGCAAGACCTTCGACCGAGCCGCGGACGGCTACGTACGCGGCGAGGGCGTCGTCGCCGTCGTACTCAAGCCACTCGACAAGGCCCTCGCGGACGGCGACCACGTCTACGCCGTCGTGCGCGGCAGCGCCGTGAACCACGGCGGGCGCAGCGCCTCACTCACCGCGCCCAGCCCGGACGCGCAGGCCGACCTCATCGCCACCGCGTGGCGCCGGTCGGGACTCGACCCCGCCACCGCCACCTACATCGAGACCCACGGCACCGGGACCAGCCTCGGCGACCCCATCGAGATCGAGGGCCTCAAGAAGGCGTTCGCCACGCTCCACCGGGACTGGGGCCACACCGAGCGGGCCGAACCGCACATCGGCCTGGGCTCGGTCAAGACCTCCATCGGTCACCTGGAAGCGGCGGCGGGCCTCGCGGGCGTCGTCAAGATGCTGCTGGCGCTGCGCCATGAACGGCTGCCCGCGCTCCGGCACTTCGGCGAACTCAACCCCTTCATCCGCATGGACGGCAGCCCGTTCAGGATCGTCGACCGCACCGAGGCCTGGCCGCGTCTGACGGACGGTGAAGGGGCGCCGGTCCCACGCCGCTGCGGGGTCAGCTCCTTCGGCTTCGGCGGCACCAACGCACACGTGGTGCTGGAGGAGTTCATCGCCGCACCGGCCCCGGACGAGGCCGCGGACCCGGCGGCCGGACCGTATCTGGTGCCCCTGTCCGCCCGTACCCCCGGCGCCCTGCGCGAGTACGCGGACGCGGTGGTGCGCTGGCTGGACGAGCACGCGCCCGAGAACGGGGCACCGGCCTTCGACCTCTCCGCGCTGGCCGACACCCTCCAGCTCGGCAGGGACGCCATGGACGAGCGCCTGGCCCTCGTGGTCGCCGACACCGACGACCTGTACGACGGGCTGGTCCGCTATCTGCGCGGCGAGGACGCCGACACCGCCTGGTACGCGGGTAACGCGGCCGGCGCCGGCGCGCTCTCCGGCGTCCTGCTGAGCGACGCGGAAGGGGCCGCCTATCTCCAGGCCCTCCTGGACCGCGGAGCGACGGACAAACTGGCCCGGCTCTGGGCCGCGGGCGCGGACCTCGACTGGCGGGAGCTGCGCGGCGACCGCCCCGTCCGCCGGACACCGCTGCCGACCTACCCCTTCGAACGGCGGCGGTGCTGGCCGCAGGACCTCGTACCCCGGCAGGCCGTGACGCCGGCCGGAGCTGTGCCCGTCCCCCACGCGGGCGTGCCCGCTCCGGTGCCCGCCGCCCCGGTGACGGACGAGCAAGTCGGCGCCCACCTCGCCGCCGTGTTCGCCGAGACCCTGAAGTGGCGCCCGGAGGAGGTCGACCCGGGGGTCGCCTTCGACGAGCTCGGACTCAACTCGCTGGTCATCGAGCAGCTCCGGCGTCGCCTGGTGGCCCACTACGGCCCCATCGACAGCACGACGTTCTACGTCTACAAGAACCTCGCCGACCTGACCAGGTACGTCGCGGGGAAGGCACGCGCCGAGGGGCTGACTCTGCCCGCCGTGGGAGGGCAGGGAACCGCCCTCGCTCCCGCCCCGGCTGCGGTGCCCGCGCCCGCCGTCGCTCCCGCCCCCGCTGCCGTACCCGCGCCCGCGCGCCCCGTCTCCACCCCCGTCTCCGCCGCCGCGGGCACCGGCGGCGGTGACATCGCCATCATCGGCATGAGCGGCCGCTATCCGAAGGCCTCGTCCCTGGCCGACTACTGGAGCAACCTGCTCGACGGACGCGACTGCGTCGGCGAGATCCCCATGGACCGGCCCGGCTACCGGCGCTACGCCGAGCTCGCACGCGAGCGCTACGGTGACAAGTGGTACCGATGGGGCGGATTCCTCGACGACGTCGACGCGTTCGATCCGCAGTTCTTCCAGATCTCGCCGCGCGAGGCACGGGCGCTCGACCCGCAGGAGCGACTGTTCCTGGAGACCGCCTGGGAGACGCTGGAGGACGCCGGCCACACCAGGAAGAGCCTGGCCGACCCGACGGCGGGCGACGCGCGGGGATCCGTCGGTGTCTTCGCCGGAGTGACGTTCAACAACTACCAGATGTTCGCGGCGAACGATCTGGAGCACGGGCAGTGGCAGCCCATCAGCTCGCAGACCTTCTCGATCGCCAACCGGGTGTCCTACCTGTTCAATCTGGGCGGCCCCAGCCTGACCGTGGACACCGCCTGCTCGTCGTCGCTGTACGCCATCCACCTGGCCGTCGCGAGCATCAGACGAGGCGAGTGCGAGACGGCGCTGGCAGGCGGCGTGAACCTCTCGCTCCACCCCAGCAAGTACATGATGCTCGCCGAAGCCGGTTTCCTGGCCGAGGACGGCCGCTGCCGGGCGTTCGGCGACGGCGGCACCGGCTACGTACCCGCCGAAGCCGTCGGCGCGGTGCTGCTCAAACCGCTGGAGCGCGCCCTGGCCGACGGAGACCAGGTGTACGCGGTCATCAAGGGCTCCGCGGTCAACAGCGACGGCCACACCTTCGGCTACAGCGTGCCGAACCCCGTCGCCCAGAGCGAGCTGATCACCGCCGCGCTGGCGGACGCCGGGGTCGGCGCGGAGACGATCAGCTACGTGGAAGCCCACGGCACCGGCACCAGCCTGGGCGACCCCATCGAGATACGCGGCCTCACCGACGCGTTCGCCGCTTCCACCGACGCCCGCCAGTTCTGCGCCATCGGGTCCGTCAAGTCCGGCATCGGGCACGCCGAAGCCGCGGCCGGCATCGCCCAGGTCACCAAGGTGGCACTCCAGATGCGGCACGGCGAACTGGTGCCCTCCCTGCTCCACTCGGCCACGACCAACAGCAACCTGGAACTGGACAGGACACCGTTCAAGGTCCAGCGGGAGCGGACCCCCTGGGAGCGGCCCCGCACCACCGGCCCGGCCGGGGACGAGCTGGTCCACCCCCGCCGCGCGGGCATCAGCTCCTTCGGCGCGGGCGGCGTCAACGTACACCTGGTGCTGGAAGAGGCGCCGGCCGTCGCCACCCCGCCGGCGCCCGCGCGTGACCTCGTCTTCCCCCTGTCCGCCCGCGAGCCCGAGACCCTGCGGGACCTGGCCGCACGGATGGCCGGCCATCTGCGGAGCCGGCCCGCCGGTGCGATCCGGGTGGCCGACGTCGCCCACACGCTCCAGAGCGGCCGTGAACCGATGGAGCACCGCGCGGCGTTCGTCGCCGACGACCTCCCCGGGATCCTGAAGGGGCTGGACGAGATCGCGGCGCCGACCGGCGGCCCCTCCTCGGTCAGCACGGGGCACCGCGAACCCCGTTCGACCCCGCCGCCCCTGGCCGACGGCGCGTCACCCAGCGAGGTGGCGTCCGCGTGGGTCGCGGGCGCGGCACCGGACTGGGCCGCGCACCTGCGGGGACTGTCGCCCCGCCGCGTCTCCCTGCCGACCTACCCCTTCGCCCGCCGCCGGTACTGGATGGCGGAAGCCGGACCGACCGCGCAGGCGCCCACGACGGCGCCCCCCGTTACCGCGCCCCCCGCTGTCGCGGCCGCCGCCGCCGACGTCCGGCCCGGCGACGCGGGCGAGACCCTGCTGAACCGGCTCGCCGGCCTCCCCGAAGGGGAACGCAATCCGGCGCTCGCCTCCTACCTCCAGACCGAACTCGGCCGTCTCCTCGAATTCCCCCCGGACGCCCCGCCGGACCGCCGGCGCGGCTTCTTCGACCTGGGCATGGATTCGGTGATGTCGGTGCGGCTCGGCAACACACTGGAGGAACTCCTGGGCATCGAGCTGTACACCAGCGTCACCTTCGACTACCCCTGCGTGGACGACCTCACCGGGTTCCTGCTGGAGCAGCTCGACCTCGACACGCCCGAGCCCGCCGCGCAGAGCGTCACACCCACCCGCGTCGGGACCGCGCCCGTCCAACGCACCGTCCACTACCGGGTGGACTGGGAGCCGGCGGCCGGGCCGCCGCGGAACGACGCGCGGCTCACGGGCTCCGTACTGGTCTTCGACCCGGACGGACGGCTCTCCGAACTGGCGCGGGAGCACGCCGGGGACGACGCGCGGATCGTCACCGTACGCACCGGCGACACCTTCGCCGGCTCGGCGGACTCCTACCGGATCCGGCGGGAGAACGACGAGGACTACGCGACGCTGCTCGCCGCCCTGGGAACCACACCCACCACCGTCATTCACGCCTGGCCGGGCCCCGAGGCCGGTCTCACCTCGGTGTTCCGCCTCACCCAGGCGCTGATGCGCGGCCGGGTCTCCCGCCCGCTGCGGCTGCTGCGCGTCGAGACGTTCAGCGGTGAGCACCCCGACGCGATGGCGGAGGCGTTCGGCGGATTCGCCCGCTCCGTCCGCCACGAGAACCCGAACCTCGTCTACCAGGCGCTGACCGTCGCCGTCACCGACGACCCGCCCGCGGACGTCCTGCGCGCCTGCGTCGGCGAACTGGCCTTCGACGACGCCGCGGAAGCCGAGGTACGGCACGACCGGGCCGGGCGCTGGACCCGCCGGCTGCGTGAACTGGCGCCCGCCACCGGGACCCCCAAGGTCGCCGTACGCGACGGCGGCACCTACGTCATCACCGGCGGCGGTGGCGGCCTCGGCCTCATCTTCGCCGAGCACCTGGCACAGCAGTCCCGGGTACGGCTCCTGCTGCTGGGCCGCTCCGAACTGGACGCCACCCGCCGGGAAGCACTCGACCGGATCCGTTCACTGGGATCCGAGGTGGTCTACGAGAGCGTGGACGTCAGTGACGCCGCCGAAGTCACCCGCGTACTGGACGAGACCCGGAGCCGCTGGGGCCGGCTGCACGGCGTCATCCACTCGGCCGGAGTCCTGCGCGACGCGCTGATACTGAACAAGAGCGCCGACGAGATCGGCACCGTCCTGTCCGCGAAGGTCGACGGCGCACGCGCCCTGGACGAGGCGACCCGCCTCGACGAACTCGACTTCTTCATGACGTTCTCGTCCCTGGCCGCACTCGCGGGCAACCCCGGCCAGGTGGACTACGCGTTCGCCAGCCGGTTCCTCAACGCCTTCAGCCGCGGCCGCGAGCGGCAGCGCGCACAGGGCGAGCGCTCCGGCGCCAGCATCACCGTCGTATGGCCCTTCTGGCGGGACGGCGGAATGCGCGTGGACGCCGAGACCGGCGGCTTCGTCCGCAGGCGGCTCGGACTGGAACACCTGCCGACGGACGCGGGCGTCGAAGCGTTCGACATCGCCCTGCGCACCGCCGAACCGGAGATCGGGGTGGTGCTCGCCGACCGCGAGAAGCTCGACCGGGTCCTGCGGATCGAACGCCCCGAGGAGAGCCCCGACGACATCTCCTCTTCCCGCACCACCGCCGTGGAACTGCTCGACACCTTGGAGGAACTGGGGCTCTGAGAGCCCCGCTGGATCGGGCCGTACCGGCGGGCGACCCCCGGACGCCCCCGGGCAAGTCCCGGACCCGCCGCCCGGACAGGGTCGGCACCGACGAGTACGGCTCCGACCGAGGAGGACACGAGCGATGACCGACGATGTGCTGCTGAGGCGTTCGCTGAACGCCATCCGAGTCCTCCGCGAGCAGATGCGGGAGCTGCGCTCGGCCGCCGAGGAACCGATCGCCCTGGTCGGTATGGGCTGCCGGTTCCCCGGCGGCGCCGACAGCCCCGAGCGGTTCTGGGAGCTGCTGCGCGACGGCAGGGACGCCATCACCGACGTACCGCCCGAGCGCTGGTCCGCCCACCGCTTCCACTCGCAGGCCCGCGACGAGCCCGGTACCGCCTACACCCGCAAGGGCGGCTTCCTCACCGAGGACGTACACGCCTTCGACGGGCCGTTCTTCGGCATCACGGACGCCGAGGCACGCGAGATGGACCCCCAGCAGCGCCTGCTCCTGGAGACGAGCTGGGAGGCGCTGGAGAGCGGCGGCCTGCTCTCCAACGGCCTCAGCGGTGAGCGGATCGGCGTCTTCGTCGGCGTCTCCGGCTCCGAGAGCTTCCTGCTGAACCGACCGCTCGACGACACCGGTCCCTACACCGCGACCGGTGTCGCACCCAGCATCACCGCCGGCCGGATCGCCTACGCCCTCGGGCTGCGGGGCCCCGCACTGGCCGTCGACACCGCCTGCTCCTCGTCCCTCGTGGCGATCCACCTCGCGGTCGAGAGCCTGCGCAGGGGCGAGTGCACGGCCGCCGTCGCGGGCGGCGCCAGCGCCATGATGTCGCCGGACGTCTTCGTCGCCCTCTGCCGTATGGAAGCCCTGGCCGCCGACGGACGCTGCAAGGTGTTCGACGCCGAGGCCGACGGCTACGTACGCTCCGAGGGGGCCGGCATGGTCGCCCTGATGCGGGCCTCCGACGCCGCCGCGGTGCGCGCTCCCGTCCTCGCCCTGATCGCGGGCTCCGCCGTCAACCACGACGGGCACACCGCCGGTCTCACCGTCCCCAACGGACGCGCCCAGCGCGAACTCATCACCGCGGCCCTCACCGCCGCCCGCACACGCCCCGACGAGGTCGACTACCTGGAGGCGCACGGCACGGGCACCCCGCTCGGCGACCCCATCGAGGTCCGCGCCGCCGCCGAGGTGTTCTGCGCCGACCGGGACCCCGCCACCCCCCTGCTCATCGGCGCGGTGAAATCCAACGTGGGCCATCTGGAGGCCGCCGCGGGAGTCGCCGGTCTGATCAAGACCGTACTGGCGCTGAAGCACGCACAGGTGCCGGGCAACCTGCACCTGAACCAGCTCAATCCGCAGCTGCGCGCGGACCGGCTGCCGGTGGACTTCTGCGACTCGGCCCGCCCCTGGCCCGCCTCCGCCGACCGCCCGCGCGTCGCGGGAGTCAGCGCCTTCGGATTCAACGGCACCAACGCGCACCTGGTGGTACGGGAGGCCCCCGCCGCCCGCACGCCACAGACGGGCACCGGCGACCGCCCCGCCCATCTGCTCGCACTCTCCGCCCGCGACCCGCGCGGACTGCGGGAGTCGGCGCTGCGGCTCGCCCACTGGCTCACCGAGCACCCGGAAGCCTCCGTGGCCGACGTCTGCCACACCGTCAGCGCCCGCCGTCCCGCCTTCCCGTACCGGACCGCCCTCGTCGTACGCTCGGCCGACGGCCTCGCGGACCGTCTGCGCGCCCTCGCAGACGAACCGGCCCGCCCGCCCGAGCGGACGACCGGCCCCGTCGCCTTCCTGCTCAACGCCACCGGGGACCGCGCGTGGCGGTCGGCGGACCGCCTGTACGCCTCGCACCCCGCGTTCCGCGACCACTTCGACCGGTGCGACGAACTGCTGCGGCCCGTCGTCGGTGAGCCGCTCGCCGCCGCGCTGGCCCAGGGCCCCTCCGGTTCACCGCTGTTCAGGGACGCCGTCGCCCTCGCCTACCAGATCGCGCTCGTGCGCGCGCTCGACGGCTGGCGGGTGTCGGCCGGCGCCGTCGCCGGCTCCGGACCGGGTGAACTCGCCGCCGCCTGCCTGGCGGGAGTCTTCGACGCCGGGACGGCGGGGCGACTGCTCGCCGCGCGGCACGAGGACGCGCCGGTACCGGCGCTCACCGAGGCACGCGGTCCGCGGCTGCGTCTGCTCCACGGCCCGCTCGCCGACGCGGTGAGCGCCGAGCGCGCGGCCGATGCCCTGTTCTGGGCCCGCGAGAGCGAGGGGACGACGACGCGCGCGCTGACGGAGGCGCTCGCCGGCCACGGGTACGGCACGCTGGTGTCCCTCGGCGACGCCGGCACCGACGACGAAGCCACACATCACGGGAACGCGCTCGCCCACTGGGCGGTCCCCGGCGACGACGTGTGGGAGGAACTGCTGACCGGCGCCGCCGACAGGTATCTGGCCGGAGCCGACGTGGACTGGTCCGATCTCGACCTCGGCCACGACCGGGCACGGCTCACCTTGCCCACCTACCCCTTCCAGCGGCGCTCCTACGGGCCCCTGGGCACGGCCGCACCCGCCCCCGCACGCGATTTCGGAAGCGCGCGGCCCATCGGGGAACTCGGCCTGCGCACGGTGCCCTCACCCCTCGACCAGCACCAGTTCGACACCGTCGTCAGCCGTGCCCTGCTGCCCGAACTCGCCGATACGGCGGGCGTACTGCACGTCGGCTACTACCAGGAGATGCTCGCCGCCGCGACCGCCACGGACGGCACGGGCGAAGGATTCCACGTACGGGACGTCAACTTCCACCAGGCGCTGCGGCTGTCCGGCCGTCAGGAGCGCACCGTGCAGCTCGTCGTGGAGCCCGCGGACGACAAGGGCTGGGCGGACTTCGCCTTCTACAGCCGTCCCACGGCGGGCACCGAATGGGACCGCCATGTGCGCGGCAGCGTACGGCCGGGCCCCGCCGACCGGACCGAGGAGGAGTCGGCGCCCCTGACCGGGCAGGGGCGGGAGCTGATACTCAGCCGCTGCACCGAGCGGGTCGGCGGCGAGGAGTTCTACAAGCTGATGCGGGACCGGGGCGTGGCCCTCGGCCCCTCCGTCGAATGGGTCGAGGAGGCATGGGCGGGCGACGGCGAGGTGCTCGCCAGGCTGCGGCCCGCGGGCGAGGCCGCCGTGCCCGCCGGCCGGCCCGGCCGCGCACTGCCTACCCACCCCGGAGTGCTGGACGCCTGCGTACAGCTCTACGCCCTGGCAGCCGGAGCGGCCCTCGCCGACGACGACCTGTTCATCACCGCCCGCCTGGGTGAGGCCGACGCCGTGAGCGCTGCGGTCACCGGGCCCCTCTGGTGCCATGTACGGCTGAGGTCGGCGGTGGGACAGCGGCTCGTCGGCGATCACGTGCTGTGCGACGACCGGGGCCGGATCGTCGCCTCGGGCCGGGACACCGAGGTCCAGGTCATCAGCCCGCAGGAGAGCCTCAGCCTGCTGGCCGCGACCGACGGCGAGCAGAGCGGCGACCACCCCGGCGAGATCCTCGCCCGCTACCGGGCCGCCGCTCCCGCCGACCGCCCCCGGGTACTGATGGACTTCCTCACCGAGACGGCCGCAGGCCTGCTGCGGCAGCCCGCCGACGAGATCCCGGCCGGCCGGCCGCTGGCCGAACTGGGCCTGGAGTCGCTGGCGGCCATGGAACTGCGCAAGCGGATCCGCACCGGCACCGGTGCCGATCTGCCCGTCGAACTCCTCGTCGACGGACCGTCGTTGGACGAACTCGCCCGGCACATCGCCTCGGAGATCGACACCGACGACGAGCCGGACACCACCTGCTCCGCACCACGCGACTACGACCTGGACAGCGCGCGCTGGCTCGGCACCGCCGTACGGGAGACCTCACGGCTCCGGCTGTTCTGCCTGCCCTACGGCGGTCGCGGCGCGTCCCTGTACCGTGACTGGCCGCACGAGCTCGACGGCGGCGTCGAGGTCTGCCCGGTCCAGCTGCCGGGCCGCGAGGAGCGCGCCGACGAACTGGGAATCGTCAACGTGGACGAGGCGGTCGAGAGCATCGCGCAAGTCCTCAAACCGTATCTGGACCGGCCCTTCGCCTTCTACGGCCACAGCATGGGCGGCCTCCTCGCCTACCGCATGGCGCACCGTCTCGGCGCGGAGCACGGCTCACTGCTGCGCCACCTGTTCGTCGGCGCGTTCAGCGCGCCCACCGGCGCCGTCAATCCGCTGGACGACCGCATCCTCGCCGTGATGCGGTCCCTCGGGTTCCCCGGCATGCCCGCGCAGCAGGACCTGCTGCGGCTGCGGCGCGAGCGGCCGGGGGAGTACGAGCAGGCCCTGCGCCGGGAGTTCGACGACCGGGTGGCGGCCAAGCTGGACGCGTCGACCAGCGGCTGCGGCTACGGAGACCTGCGGATCGTGCAGAGCTACCGGCACGATCCGGCGGAAGCCCCGCTGGCGACCGGGGTGACCGCCTTCCACGGAGCCGGCGATCCGGTGGTGCCGGAGGCCGACATGCGAGCCTGGGAAGGCCTGACCAGCGGCCCCTTCGAGCTGCGGGTGGTACCGGGCGACCACTTCTTCCTGCACGGTGACCAGAGCGGTCCCCGGCTGCTGGCAGCATTCTCCGAGACACTGCGCTGACGGCGCGCAGACCCACCGACGAGGTAAGGAAAGAACAGTCATGGCAGGAGCTACCGAGGCGACCAGCCCGTGGATCATACGGTTCCACCCGGTCCCGGAACCCCGCGTCAGGCTGGTGTGCTTCCCGCACGCCGGGGGATCGGCGTCGTACTACTTCCCGGTCTCGCGCGTGCTGTCGTCCGCGGCCGAGGTGCTGGTCCTCCAGTACCCCGGCCGGCAGGACCGCCGCGACACCCCGTTCATCGACAGCATCACGGAACTCGCGGACGCCGTCACGGCCGAGCTGCGCGGCGGACCGGACATCCCGACCGCGCTCTTCGGGCACAGCATGGGCGCCACGCTCGCCTTCGAGGTCGCGCGGCGACTGGAGCGGCACGGCGAGAAACCACTCGCGCTGTTCGCCTCCGGCCGGCGGGCCCCGGCCGAGGTGAAGGACGAGGGACTGCACAAGTCGACCGACGCCGAACTCATCGAACACGTGGCCCAATTGAGCGGAACGGGCGTGGAGGTGCTGCGCGACCCGGACATCGTGCGCATGATCCTGCCCGTCATGCGCAGCGACTACCGGGCGGCCGAGACCTACCGTTACCAGCCGGGCGAGAAGCTGACCTGCCCCGTCTACGCGCTGACCGGCGACAACGACCCGCAGGTCAGTACGGTGGAGGCGGACGCCTGGACCCACTACACCGACGGACCGTTCGAGAAGAAGGTCTTCGAGGGCGGCCACTTCTTCTTCACCACCGGGCCCGAGAAGCCACTGGCGTACGTCGCCGAGTGCCTCGCGGCACTGACGTCCGGCACCGCCTGACGTTCCCACAGCACGATCGGCGGTCCCGTCGGCGCGTACCGGCGCGGACGGGACCGCCGGTCTACGGCGTGTCGACAGAGATCACCTGGGCGGGGCAGTTGCCGATCGCGGCGTGCACCGCGTCGTACTGGTCATCGGCCGGATCGTCCCGCAGGACCACGACCACCCCGTCCCGCTCGTCCTGGTCGAAGACCTCCGGTGCGCTGAACACGCACATGCCGGACGCCACGCACCGCTCGGCGTCCACCCGCACCCGCAGTGTCATTTGTCCTCCCCGGCGGGCAGGACGGCGTCCCACTCCACGGGGAGCGCGGCCGGGCCGACCACCGGCGTACCCGTCTTGAACGCAATGTCGGCGAGGTCCGCCGCCAGGCGCAGTGACGGGATCCGCCGTGTCAGTGTCTCCAGCACCACGCTCATCTCCAGCCGCGCGGTCTGCTGTCCGACGCACTGGTGCGGCCCGTACCCGAACCCCAGATGCCCCTCGGCCCGCCGGCCGACGTCCAGCCGCTCCGGATCCTCGAAGACGGCCGGGTCACGGTCGGCGGTCTGCACGGCGAGTACGACGTAGTCGCCCTTGGCCAGCGGCTGTCCACCGATCTCCGTGTCCTCGGTGACTTCACGGGTCAGACCGGCGGCGCCCCCGAAGCAGCGGGCGAACTCCTCGACCGCGGCCGGCAGGAGCGACGGGTCGGCCCGCAACCGCTCCCACTCCCGGGACCCGCCGGACTCCCCGGAATCGACCAGCAGGGCCAGCAGGCCGTGGGTCAGCGTCGTCGCCGTCGTGTCGAAGCCGCTGATCAGCAACCCGGCGCTCATCATGACCAGTTCGGTGTCGGAGAACGGCTCCGCCGACGCGGCGCTGCGTCCGATCATCCGGCTGATCGCGTCGTCGCCGGGGTTCTTCCGCCGCTCCTGGACCAGCCCGTGCACGTACCGGAACAGCGGTTCCGTGCTCGCCCTGATGCCCTTCTCACTGGTCGCGGAGCCGAACATCGCCGCCGCCGCGTCGTGGAACAGCCCCCGGTCCGAGTACGGCACACCGAGCAGGCCGCCGATGGTGGCCGTGGTGACCGGGACCGCGAAGTCGCGGTAGAACTCGGCCGACCGGCCGGCCGCCGCCAGCGCGTCGATCCGCTCGTCGACGATCCGCCGTACGAGCGGGCGCAGTTCCAGCAGCCGCCTCGGCATACCGATCTCGGGTCCGAGATGGTGCCGGAAGCGCTGGTACGCCGGTCCGTCCATCCGGGTGAACTCGCCTTCGGCGACCGGGCGGTCGGGATTCATATGGGCCAGCACGTGAGCCGCCTGCCCGGGGCGGCTGCTGAACCGCTCCGAGTCCCCCAGCACCTCCCGGACGTCGGCGTACCGCGTGATCAGCCAGGCGGTGATGCCGGTCGGGCACTTGACCCGGATCACGGGGGTGGTCTCCCGCAGTCTCGTCATCTCGGGCGCCGGCCCGAAGGGGCATTCGTCCAGCCGGGGAGTGGGCAGCGCCGGGATTTCTTCGGTCGGTCGTGACATGGAGACTCTCTTCTAGAAGCGGTCGCGCAGCTCGCGGCGGAGGATCTTGCCCGCGGCGTTGCGCGGCAGCGAGTCCACGAAGGTGTAGGCCGTGGGGATCTTGTAGGGGGCCAGCAGTTCCCGCAGGAACAGCATCAGTTCACGGGCGGTGAGCCGCTCGCCCGCCCTCACCACGACACAGGCCCGTACGGCCTCGCCGCGCACCTGGTCGGGCGTGGCGACCACCGCCGCCTCGGCGACCGCCGGGTGCTTGCTGAGCGCGTTCTCCACCTCGGCCGGGTAGACGTTCTCGCCCGCGACGAGGATGACGTCCTTGATGCGGTCGTGGAGGTAGACATAGCCGTCCTCGTCGACATGGCCGGCGTCGCCGGTGTGCAACCACCCGTCGGCGAGGGCGAGTTCCGTCTCGTCGGGCCGCTGCCAGTAACCGGTCATGACGGCCGGGGTGTCGATGCGGATCTCCCCGACCCGGCCCGGCGGCAGCGGGTCCCCGGACCGGTCGACGGCCTGCACGGCGACCCCCGGGTAGGGGCGGCCGACCGCCTTGAGCCGCGGATTTCCCGGCACATGGTCGGCCGGGGGCAGACAGACCGCGGAGGCGCAGGTCTCGGTCAGACCGTAGATCTGCGCGAACTCGCAGCCCATCACGTCCAGGCACTGTTCGAGCAGCGGTTCGGGGATCGGCGCGCCACCGTAGACGACCTTCCGCAGACCCGCGAAGTGCCCGGGTCCCACCCCGGGTTCGGCCAGCAGGATGCGCAGCATGGAGGGCACCATCAGCGTGGTGGTGATCCCGCCTTCCGCGAGCAGGGCAAGAGTGCGCCGGGCGTCGAACCCCTGAGCCACGACATGCGTGGCCCCTGCCCGGAAACCCTGCATGAACCACCAGGGACCACCGATGTGGTGACCGGGCAGCACCTGGAGGAGGCGGTCCTCCTCCCGCCAGTCGATCCAGTCGAGCCCGTGTCTGGCCAGCAGGTCGTTCACCGCCCAGAAGGTGTGCTGGCCGAGCACCACACCCTTGGGCCTGCCCGTGGTGCCGCTGGTGTACATCTGGGCCAGCGGTCGCCTGGCGCCGGCGGGGGCGCCGGGCGGCGTGTCCGGCCGGTCGGTCTTCCAGTGGAGGAATCCGCCGGGCCGCGCGCCGTCGTCGTCGAGCGCCAGCACCGTACGCAGGCAGCCGAGCTCCAGGCCCTCGACCACCGGCAGTTTCTCCTCCTCGGTGACGAGGAGTTCGGTTCCCGAGTCGCGCAGCACGTGCTCGATCTCACCGGGTGTCAGCCGGGGGTCCACCGGGACCAGGACGGTGCCGCCGGCGGCGCACGCGAGCAGCAGGTCGTAGTAGTGCTCGGTGTCCTGGGCCAGATACCCCACCCGGCTGCCGGGGACGAGGCCCTCGGCCAGCAGCGCGTGCGCCGTCCGGTTCCCGCGGTGGTACAGCTCCTGGAACGTCACCTCCCGGTCCCCGCACCGCACGGCGACCCGGTCGGGGCGCGTCTCGGCGTGATGGGCCGCGGTGGCGGTGAGGGTGGGAAAGCGTCGCACGGCGGGACGCGCGGCGTGGGAGGCGTTCATCGCGTCTCCTCCGGTGTGGTCAGGCGCTGCTCGATGAACTCGGTGAGCAGTGCCACGGACGGGTGGTCGAAGACGCTCGACGTGGACAGGGGTACGCGGAACTGGAGTTCCAGCCGGTTCTTCAGCTCGACCGCGGCCAGGGAGTCCAGGCCCACCTCGAAGAACCGCGCGTCGGGCGGGACGTCGTCGGCGCCGTCGAAGTGCAGCAGGTCCGCGATGGCACCCCGCAGCACCTCGGAGACCGCCTCAAGCCGCTCACCGCGCGGCAGGGCCAGCAGGACCTGCGGATCGACATGGACCGTGACGTCCGCGGTGCGGCGTCCGACCCGGAGGTAGAGGGCGTTCGGCTGCGGCCGGGTCGCGGAGTACCGGTCCCAGTCGACCTCGGCGATGACGATCTGGGCCACGGGCCGGTCCAGGACACGGAACAGGGCGCGGATGCCGACGGTGGGCCCGAAGAACGAGAAGCCCTGGTCCTCCACGTTCGCGATGTGCCGCTGTTCCATTCCGCTGGCCAGCCCGACGTCGCCCCAGGCACCCCAGTTGACGCTCAGGGCGGGGAGCCCGGCGGTGCGGCGACGGCACATCAGCGTGTCCAGGAAGCTGTTCCCGGCCGCGTAGTTCGCCTGTCCCCGCGAACCCACGACCGAGGCCACGGACGAGTAGCCGACGAAGAACCGCAACGACGGGAAGTGCTCGGTGGCCCGGTGCAGCAGCCAACTGCCGTACACCTTGGACCGGAAGACGGTGTCGATGTTCTCCCACGTCTGGGCCGTGACCGGGGCGTCGGCGAGGACACCGGCCGCGTGGACGACGCCGCCCAGGGGCTGGGGGAGAGCGCCGAGGACCGCCGTGATCCGGCGGACGTCGTCCGGGTCCCCGATGTCCCCGGTGAGGGCGGTGATCCCGGTGCCGGGCCCGAGGCGCTCCCGGAGCGCGTCCAGTACCTCGGGCGCCGGGGCCCGCCGCCCCACGAGCGCCAGATGGCGTGCTCCCAGGTGGACGAGGCGCTCCGCGACGACGCCGCCGAGCGCGCCGAAACCACCGGTGACGAGATACGTCTCGTCCGGCCGGATTCCGGTGTCGGCCGTCTTCTCGGGGGCGGGTTCGCCGAATCCGATGACGACCTTGCCGATGTTGGCGCCCCTGCTGAGCACGCCAAAGGCTTCCTCGACCTCGTCGAGGGTGTACGCGGTGGTGGGGATGGCCGTCAGCTCCCGGCTGTTCACCATCTCCATCACGCCGCCGAGCACGTCACGGGCCAACTGCTGCGCCTGAGCGGGATCGTAGACACCGAAATCGACCGTGTGGTAGGTCACGTCCGGGCGCTTGCGGTGCATCTCCTGCGCGGTCCACGCACTCATCGTGCCGAGTTCGACGAACCGGCCGCCGTCGGCCAGCGCCCGGACGCTCTCCTCGATGAACTCCTGGGCGAGGCTGTTGAGGACGATGTCGACCCCCGCCCCGCCGGTCGCCGCGAGGATCTCGTCGGCGATCTCCGGGGTGCGCGAGTTCGCCAGACGGGTGACGCCCTGGGAGCGCAGCAGCGGCCACTTGTGCGGACTGGCCGTGGCGAAGATCTCCGCCCCCGCCAGCTTGGCCAGCTGGACCGCGGCCTGGCCGACACCGCCGGCGGCGGCGTGGATCAGGACCCGGTCACCGGGTTTGATCCCGGCGAGGTGGTGCAGTCCGTGGTGGGCGGTGAGGAACGCGGTGGGCAGGGCCGCCGCCTCGGCGAACGACAGATGCGCCGGTTTACGGGCCGCCATCGCGGACGCGCACGTCACCCGCTGCCTGAGACAGCCCGGATGGGCGAGGACGACCTCGTCACCCACGGAGAATTCCGCGTCCGGGCCGGCCGCGGTGACCACTCCGGCGCACTCCAGACCGAGCGGCAGCGCCGTGTCGTCCAGTCCGGCCGCCTTCGCGTGCTCCCGGTGCAGACCGAGCGCGTTGAGGACGTCCTTGAAGTTGAGACCCGCGGCGTGGACCCGTACCTGGATCTCGTCCCCCTCGGGGGCGGGCGCCTCCTGGAGCGGCACCGGGACGATGCCGTCGAGCCGGCCGTACTCCTTGACGACCAGTTCGACGTCCGTGCGCGGACCGCCCGTCTCCGCGTACACCCGTCGCACATGGCGCAGCCCGGAGCGGTAGGCGATCTGGTACTCGGCCGAGTCGGGGGCCGACCACTCGGCCAGGAGCGGGCTCAGGTCGCGCCCACCGCCGGGGAGGTCAACCAGCGTCACCCGGTACGCCGGGTACTCCGTCCACATGACCTGGCCGAAGCCCCACAGCGTCGCCGCGGCCGGGGGCGTACCGGTGTCCCACGCGCTGTCGCCGGGCACCCACTGACCGCTCTCGGTGATCAGCCAGAGACGCTGACCGCCGCCGAAGCGCGCCGCGTCCAGGCCGTCCCGCAGCGCCAGCAGGTCGCGGTAGTTGCGCTCGCACTCGGCCCGCAGTCCGGCCGCGTCCTGATCCCCGCCGTCGGGTACGGAGCCGGTACCGCGCCAGAACCAGCACACGTCGGTGGGCCGGTCCGCCAGCAGCGCCAGTGCCTGCGCCGCGTCGGCCGCGACCGTCAGCTCGGTGTTCTGCCCGGCCGCGGCCCCGGCGAGTTCATCGAGGCTCTCCCGTCCGGCGCCGACGAGCAGCACACGGCGCGGCTCGCGGTTCTCCGTACGCAGGGACCGCTTCACCCAGCGCACCTCGGAGTACATCCGCTCCCGGTCGGGAGCCGCGTTCGTCACCCGGCGCAGGGCCAGGCCCTCCAGTACGAAGACGGTGCGGTCCCCGTCCAGTATCAGCAGATCCGCGCGGGGCAGGTCGTCCGGATCCAGGACGGGGGCCCGGCGCAGCACGCTGCGCAGTTCGGCGCCCCGCGGCTTGCGCAGCAGCCGGCAGCGGCGGAAGCCGACCGGCATGGCGACCGCGTCACCCTCGCGCGAGAGCGCGGCAAGGGTCTGGAACGCACAGTCCAGTACGGCGGGGGGCAGCAGCTCGGCGGGGGCGGCGCGGACGCCGCGCAACCGGCCCACCACGAGGTCGTCGCCGTGGAGCCCGACATGTTCCAGGCCCCGGAACCCCGGGCCGTAGTCGACGCCCAACTCGGCGAATTCCGCGTATAGATCGTCGGCCCGGTGCTCGGCCCGCGGCGTGCCCGCGGCGTCGGACGCGCCGCGGAGTTCACGCTCCGTCGCCGCCAGCTCCTCGCCGCCCCCGCCATGCCCGTCCGTGGCGATGGTGGCGGTGACATGGAGCCTCTCCAGCGCGGGCCGGTCCCCGTCCCCGTCCCCGGCCCCGGCCAGACTGACGATGTCGACCCCGGCGGTGCCGTCCTCCCGCGTGGACAGCCGGGTACGGATCTCGACGGTCGCGCTCTCGTCGAGGAACAGTGCCTCATGGATCGTCACGCCGGTCAGTGGCAGACCGCTCTCGCCGTGGACGGCGTCCTGGAGGGCCAGCAGGATCTCCAGATAGCCGGCCCCCGGGAAGACGATCTTGCCCATCACCTTGTGGTCGGCCAGGTACGCGGGCTGCACGGCGCCCAGTCCGGCGGTGAACTCCCTCGTACCGGCGGCGCGTTGTCCGTCGGTGGTGATCTCCCGCCCCAGCAGGGGGTGCGTGTCGCCGCCGGTGCGCTGTGGCGCGGCGGCGGCCTCGGGGAGCCAGTGCCGCCGACGGTCGAACGCGTAGGTGGGCAGGGTGATCGTGCGGCGGGGCCGGCCGTGGTGGGCCGTCCAGTCGACCGGAGCGCCGCTGACGTAGAGCTGCGCGAGGGACTGCCGTACGACGGTGCCGTCGGTGTCCTCGGGGTGCAGGCTGCTCAGCCAGAGGTGTTCGTCGGCGGGCAGACACTGCTTGCCCATGCCGATCAGGTCGGTGGCGGGACCGATCTCGACGAAGGCGTGCCGCCCCCGGGCCGCGACGGCGCGCAGACCGTCGGCGAACATCACCGGTTCGAGGAGGTGACGGGCCCAGAAGCCGGCGGAGGCGAGTTCGCCGGGCGCGGCGACGGCACCCGTCAGATTGGACACCAGGGTGAACCGCGGCTCGTGGAAGGTGAGCCCGGCGACGACCTCGCGGAGCCGCTCGGCGGCCTCGGCCATCAGCGGGGAGTGCGAGGCGCAGGAGACCGCGAGCCGCTTCGTCCGGATCCCGCGTGCCGCGAGGACCTCCACGACCCGGGCGAGGGACTCCTCGCCGCCGGATATCACCATCTGGTTCGTGCCGTTGACGGCGGCGAGCGAGAGGTCGGGGCGTTCGGCCAGCAGTGGGGCGACCTCGTCGGTGGTGGCCTCGACGGCGGCCATGGCGCCCGGCGGCGACTCGTGCATCAGCTCACCACGCGCCGCCATCAGGGTGACGGCGTCCTCCAGGCCGAAGACTCCGGCGACGGTCGCGGCCACGATCTCGCCGATGCTGTGTCCCGCCACGACGGACGGGGTGATGCCCCATGACATCCACAGCTCCGCGACCGCGTACTCCAGCGAGAACAGCGCCGGCTGCATGTAGCGGATCTCGTGGATGAGTTCGGCGTCCTCGGCGTCACCGAGGATCATGTCCCGCAAGGATCTGCCCAGATGCGGGGAGAACAGCCGGTCGCAGGTGTCCAGCCGCTCCCGGAACACCTCGAACCGTTCGTACAGCGGGCGCCCCATGCCCACGTACTGCGAACCGCCGCCGGAGAAGAGGAAGGCGACCTTCGCGGTGTCCGGGTTCCTGCCGGTCCTGGCGGCGCGGGTCCGGCTCCGGTCGAGCAGCCGGGCGACATCCTCCTGGTCACGGACCACTCCCGCGACGCGCAGCGGGAAGTGCGCCCGGCCCGCGCCGACGGCGGCGCACAGCTCACCGACGTCCAGCTCCGGCCGGTCGGTGAGCAGTTCCTGATAGCGCTGGATCTGGCCCCGGAGCGCCGGAGCGGTCTTCGCCGACAGCGCGAAGACATGCGGGCCGGGCGGCAACTCGCCTCTCCCGTCCGTCCCGACGGGCGGCTCGGCCGGTGCCTCCTCCAGGACGACCGAGGCGATGGTGCCGGCGAAGCCGAAGGAGTTGACGACGCCGCGGCGGGTCGCCGCCTTCCAGGGCCGCAGCGTCGTCGGCACGGTCACCGGGGCGGTGTCCCACGGGATCTGCCGGGAGGGGGTGGTGAAGTTCAGATGCGGGAAGATGGTGGCTTCCCGCAGCTGGAGCGCGGTCTTGACGAGCCCGCCGATGCCGGCGGCGGCCTCCATGTGCCCGAGATTGGTCTTCAGCGAGGCGACGGTCACGGGGGAGTCGGGGGAGTGCGAGACGCCGAACACGGAGCTGATGGCGCCCATTTCGATGGGGTCGCCGAGCGAGGTGCCCGTTCCGTGCGCCTCGACGTAGGAGATGTCGGACGGAGTGAGCGCGGCGCTGTCGATCGCCCTGCGCATGACGCTCTCCTGGGCGGCTCCGTTGGGCACCATGAGCGCGCTGCTCTCACCGTCCTGGCCGACTGCGGAGCCCCGGACCACGGCGTAGACGCGGTCGCCGTCCCGCTGCGCGTCGGAGAGCCGTTTCAGGACGATCATCGCCCCGCCCTCGCTGCGGCAGTAGCCGTCGGCGGAGTCGTCGAAGGTCTTGCAGATCCCGTCGGGGGCGAGCATCTTCGACTGGGAGGCGATGATGTGCCCGCGCGGGCTGTGGATGGTGTTGACGCCGCCGGCCAGCGCGATGCCGCACTCGCCCGAGCGCAGTGCCCGCGCCGCGAGGTGGACGGCGACCAGTGACGCGGAGCAGGCGGTGTCCACGGTGATGCTGGGACCGCGCCACCCGAGGAAGTAGGAGATGCGGCCGGAGACGGCGCTGTGCGCCATGCCGGTGCCGATGTAGCCGTTGAGTTCCGCCACGGGCAGCGCCATCATCTCGGCGGCGTAGTCCATGTTGCTGACGGCCACGTAGACGGCGCCGTCACCGTGGCGCAGCCCGGTGGGGTCGATGCCCGCGTCCTCCAGGGCCTCCCAGGCGACCTCCAGCGCGAGCCGCTGCTGGGGATCGATGTAGTCGGCCTCCTTCGGCGAGACGTTGTAGAACTTCGAGTCGAAGTGGTCCGGCCTGTCGAGGAATCCGCCCTGCGCACACCGCATGGTGCCCTTGGCGTCGGGGTCGTCGGACGTCAGGCCCTCGGGGTCCCAGCGGTCGGTGGGGATCGGGCCCAGACCGGACCGACCGGCACGCAGGAACTCGGTGAGCCCGTCCGGTGTGTCGTTGGCGCCGGGCAGCCGCAGTCCGATACCGACAATGGCGACGGGCTCGTCGTACGTGGTGGGCAAGGCTCCTACTTCCGGTCGGCCGGTCGGCCGGGAGGGCCGGGTGGCTGAGTGGGCTGCTGACGGGAGTACGGGGTCACGCCGGGGCCGCGACGGGCGGGCGGGGGTTCTTCAGGGCGAGGCGCACCGTGCCGTGACAGGCCGTCTTCTCGTCCTCGCCGTACCGGCAGGTGGTGCTCAGGATCAGCAACTGGCCGTTCCCGCCGTCGCGTTGCACGACATCCACGATGTCGAGCTCACCCCAGAAGTGCCGGCCGCGCATGGCGCGGCGGAACGTGCTGCGGAAATCGACGATGAACATGTCGGGGAGCTGGCGCGTCCAGTAGTCCTCCATGGTCCAGTCCGCGAAGGCACGGATCAGCCGCTCCTTGACCGCTTTGGCCATGATGAAATAGATCATCTGGTTGAAGCAGAGATTGAACTCGACCGCGTTGAAGTGGCCGGTGTCGTCGATGTAGCAGGACTCCGGAATGTGGAACCGGCCGCGCACGCCGACCTGTCCACCCTGGTCCGCGGGGTCGCCCTTGGCCGTCACGACGGTCGACGTCAGATACCGGCAGTGGGGCTTGTACACCCGCAGCGCCCGCTCCAGCAGGTCCTCGTCATGGCCGAACTGCACGTCGCCCCCTCAGCCGATGCCGGGATAGAAGTTGTGCTCGTCGTGCACGGTCACCCGGAAGGAGACGGTCGGCTCCGGGTTCACCGTGTGCAGGGCCCGGTGGACCAGGCTGCGGTTGTCCCACAGGAGCATGTCGCCCTTCTGGAAGGTCTGGAGGTGGATGTTGTCGTGGGTGAACGTGGTGTCGGCCTGGCCGCACGCCTCGAACAGCTCTTCCAGCAGGCCCTGCCTGAGTCCGTTGCCCGCGGCGTCCTCCAGCCGGTAGGTGACGGCTTCGCTGATGTAGAGCACCTGCTCACCGGTGACCGGGTGGGTGAAGACGGTGGGGTGCGCGGCGGCCGGTGTGACCGACTCGATCTCGGCGAGGACTTCGGAGATCGGGCGGTAGACATCGGTGGGCCGGATCTTGAAATAGCGGCGCACACTGTTCAGACCACGGGTGTCCCGGATCTCGTCCTTCAGCTCGGCGGGCAGATTATCGTAGGCCCGTGCCATATCGATGAAGTATGTGCCGCGGTGCCGCTGGGGCACGACTTGCGGGTATATCAGCGTCAGTCCGAAAGGACGCGGCATGAACGAGTAGTCGTGGTGCCAGAATTTCCCGGTCTGCGGCACACCGACCTGAGCCCCGTCCTCCTTAACGTTCGAGGAGACGAATATTTCCTTGTGCTCGGGGTGGTGGTACATCGGCTGGTAGTAGGTCTCCACCTCACCGAGCCGCCTGCCGAATTCCACGAACTCGGCAGGCGAAAGGTGCTGGTTGCGGAGGACCACGATCCGGTCGGTGTAGATGAGTTGTTTCAGTGCGGTCAGATCCTCCGCCGCAGCGGTCATGGCATCGAATTCGTCCACGTGGACACCGATGCGGGAGTCTTTCTGCGGGATGGTGATCATGGGTAACCTGCTTGCCGGGTTCGGGATGTGAAATATGCCGGAAATCTAAAAGGCACCTGTGCGGGACGACAGCTTCAGTAACTCGATTAGGGGGTGTCCGCCGTCGAGATAGGGGGCGGAGAAGGGGCGTGGGCCGCTGGACGACGGTGACGGTCCGTACGACCGGCGGTGAACCGGTCCGGTAAGGGGGGCGCGTCGGCCGGAGAGTGCTTCGGCCGGCGGGTGCTTCGGCCGGACGGTGCTCGGGCCGGACCCCCGGTTTCCGGGCGATCCGGCCTGTGTCGAGCCGATCTCTACGGGCCTGCGGGCCCGTACGGCGCCGTGGAGCGACGCCGCGGACCCCGCGGCGTCCTCTCGGGGTTCGTGTCGGTCACGCCGCGGTGGCGATTTCGAGCCGCTCGTCGTTGACGAGGATCGCCCGCTGCATCTCCCGCAGCGCACGGCAGGGCTCCAGGCCCAGTTCCTCGTTGAGGATGTTCCGTGCGTGCTGGTAGACGCGCAGGGCGTCGGCCTGCCGCTCGGAGCGGCTGAGGGCGAGCATGAGCTGACGGTAGAAGGCTTCCCGCAGGGGGTGTTCGGCCGTCAGCGAGTACAGACGGCCCACCAGTTCGAGGTGACGGCCGAGACTGAGCTGGGCCTCCACGAGCAGCTCGGTGCACTCCAGGCGTGTCTCGTGGGTCCAGGCGGTGAAGCCCTCCAGGGCGGGTCCGCCGTGGAGTTCGCCCAGTACGGGCCCACGCCACAGGGCGAGCGCGCTCTCGAAGGAGGCCGAGGCGTCGGTGTACTGACTCGCCTTCATGGACTCGCGGCCCTGGTGCATCAGCGCCTGAAACTGATGGACGTCGATCTCGTCGTCGCCGAGGTTCAGGAAGTAGCCGGGAGGCTGCGTCAGGATGGGACTCTCGGCCCGGTCGGGCCGGGTCAGGAACTTCCGCAACTGCGAGATGTACACATGGATGCCGGCGGTGGCCCGGCGCGGCGGGTTGGTCCCCCAGATCTCGGTGATCGCCTCGTCTATCGACACGACCTGCTTCGCCCTGATGAGCAGCAGGGTGAGCAGGACCTGCATTTTCCTGGCGTTGATGAAGTAACTGCCGTTCTCGTCAGTCACCCGCAGTGGCCCAAGTATCTCGTACTTCATACGAGCCTCTTCCTGATTGATCGCTTCCTGAGATGACGGCCCCGGTCGAGTGCCATGGGCGACCGTGCCCACAGCACTCGACCGACTCCCCCGTCGTGTCTTCGCCCCAGGACAGTCGAGGCGGCACGCACCCGGCACTGTTCGGACAGTGAGGGGGTGCGGCGAGAAGGACACTAGGAGACCGGGTGGCGGGCTCATAACCCCTACCCCCGCCCCTAGTCGGGCCCAAGGCCCCCTTAAGGATCGTGACAGTTCGTCAGCCCTGTTACGCGTATGTTTCGGGGTCTCGATCCCGCGCCGCGCCGGGGGTCGGGGGGTGCCCGGCGCGGCGCGGGGGAGGGGTGCGGGGAAGGGCCGTGGAACGGGGTCAGGGACGGGGCCCGGGCGGGGCCGCCCCGCCGGTGCCCGGTGTCGGTGGCCCGGGGCGGGGTAACTCCGTTGATATGACTAGTGGTTGGCTGCGCTCACACATTTCACAAGTTCGCTGATGTTTGATATATGTTGAGAGTGATGAACTCCATTCATGTGTCGAACCTGGTGAAGACTTTTGGTCCGGTGCGAGCACTCGACGGGCTGGACCTGACAGTTGCCAGAGGGGAGGTGCACGGCCTCCTCGGCCCGAACGGCGCGGGCAAGTCCACGACGATCCGCATCCTGCTGGGTCTGCTGCGGGCCGACTCCGGCACCACCGAACTGCTTGAGGGCGACCCCTGGGCCGACGCGGTCGGACTGCACCGCAGACTCGCCTACGTGCCCGGAGACGTGAACCTCTGGCCGAACCTGTCGGGCGGCGAATCCATCGATCTGCTCGGCAAGTTGCGCGGAGGGATCGACAAGGGCCGCCGCGACGAGCTTCTGGAGCGGTTCAAGCTCGATCCGACGAAAAAGTTCCGCACCTATTCCAAGGGAAACCGCCAGAAGGTCGCCCTCGTCGCCGCGCTGGCCTCGGACGTCGAGCTGTTCATCTTCGACGAGCCCACCTCGGGTCTCGACCCGCTCATGGAGTCCGTCTTCCAGGAGAGCGTCCTGGAGATCAAGAACGCCGGAAAGACCGTCCTGCTGTCCAGCCACATCCTGGCCGAGGCCGAGGTCCTGTGCGACCGGGTGAGCATCATCCGCGACGGCCGGACCGTGGAATCGGGCACCATGAGCGAGCTGCGCCACCTCACCCGGATGACCATCTCCGTACAGACCGAGCGTGAACTCGACGGCCTGGACGGGCTGGCGGGCGTGCACGACCTCAAGAGCGACCACGACGGTGTGCACTTCGACGTCGACACCAGCCACCTGGACGCGGTGCTGCGCCACGTCACCCAGTACGGGGTCCGCTCGCTCACCAGCACGCCGCCCACCCTGGAAGAGCTCTTCCTGCGGCACTACGGCGACGAGCTGCCCGGTCAGAGGTCAGAGGTCGGAGCCAAGCTGTGAGCTTCACCGGAACGGGAAACCTGCTACGGCTCGCGCTGCGCCGCGACCGCGTCCAACTGCCGGTGTGGATCGTCGCCCTGACACTCGTCACGTCGTCGACGGTCTCCAGTGTGATCAGCCTGTACGCGAGCGAACAGGAACGTCTCAGCGCCCAGCAGGCCGCGGCCGAGAACGCCGTGGCCCTGGTCTTCAACGGCCTGGTCTCCGGCACCAGTGAAGGCGCCACCGCGATGACGCAGGCGCTGCTGCTCGTCCTGGTCGCCGCCGCACTGATGAGCTCGATGACCGTCGTACGGCACACCCGGCAGAACGAGGAGACCGGCCGGGCCGAGCTGATCGGCTCCTCCGCCGTCGGCCGGCACGCCGCCCTCACCGCCGCGCTCATCCTCGCCGTACTGGCCAACGTGGTACTGGCACTCGTCACCACCGTCACGCTGATCGGCAGCGGACTGTCCGCCGGCGGCTCCCTCGCCGCCGGCGCCGCGATCGGCGTGGTCGGCATCGCCTTCGCGGGTGTCGCCGCCGTCACCGCGCAGATCTGGGAGAGCTCACGCGCCGCGAACGGCGCCGCGGCCGCCTTCCTCGGACTCGCGTTCCTGCTGCGCGCCGTCGGCGACGCCGCCGGCTCACTCAGCGAGAACAGCACCCGGGTGTCGAGTTCCTGGCCGTCATGGCTCTCGCCCATCGGCTGGGGCCAGCAGATCCGGCCGTTCGACGACAACGCCTGGTGGGTGCTGATCCTGCCGGTCGCCGCCTTCGTGGGGCTGGTGGGCGCGGCCTTCGCGCTGACCAAGGTACGGGACGTGGGCATGGGCCTGCGGGCCGTCAAGCTCGGCCCGCCGAGCGCCGCACCGTCACTGCTCAGCCCGTTCGGCCTGGCCTGGCGGCTCCAGCGCGGCGCCCTGCTCGGCTGGGCGGTGGGTGTCGTGATCATGGGCTTCGCCTTCGGCGCCGTGGGCGACGAGATCAACGACCTCGTCGGCGAAAGCGAACGCACGGCCGAGATCGTCGAACAACTGGGTGGCGCCGGCTCGCTGGTGGACTCCTATCTGTCCGCGACCGTCGGACTGCTGGGCCTGGCCATCGGCGCGTACGCGGTGCAGCTGCTCAACCGGATGCGCTCCGAGGAGACCACGGGCGGCCTCGAATCCCTGCTCTCCACCTCGGTCAGCAGATACCGGTGGCTGACCAGCCAGATCGCCTGCGCGGTCATCGGCATCGTGGCCCTCACCCTGCTGAGCGGGCTCAGCGCCGGCCTCGGATACGGCATCGCCTCCGGCGACATCGGCGGCGGCCTCGTCGACCTCACCGCCGCCGCCCTGGCGCGGCTCCCCGCCGTACTGGTCCTGGCGGGTGTCACCGTCGCCGCCTTCGGAATGCTGCCGCGACTGTCGGTCGTACTGCCGTGGGGCGTCTTCGCGATCTGTCTGCTGATCGGTCAGGTCGGCGCCGCGCTGGACCTTCCGGAGGCGGTGCTGGACCTGTCGCCGTACAGCCATGTCCCGCAGATGCCCTCGGCGGACTTCGCCGCGGGGCCGGTGCTGGTGCTGCTGCTCATCGCGGCCGTGCTCATGGCCGGTGGCGCCGCGCTCTTCCGGCGGCGGAACCTGAGCATCTGACCGCCCGGGGCGAACCAGAGGGCCGAACCGTCGCCGACGGTTCGGCCCTTCGGCGCGGGACGGTGGAAAGAGGCGCCCCCGAAGACACAGAGAACCGCGGCACGAGACCCCGCGGCGCGGCAATCGCGGCGCGGGAGGTGGCGGGCCGGGAACAACACGGCCGACAGCCGGGGAGTCGCCCTCGCGACTCCGGCGATACACGGTCCCACCCCGGCGCACTCCGGGGACGCTACTTCTCCGTCACGCCGTGACGGGCACTGGACTCCTGCCAGCGGCGCAGCATGTCCGCGACCTCGGTCCTGACGAACTCCATGAATCTGCGCGTCTCGTCCAGCCGCCGCGCACCGGAGGAGTCCGGACCCAGCGCGTCGGACCCGGCGGCCAGCAGTTCCTCCATCTGGAGGAACGCCTCGTCCCGGCGGGCGAACATCTCGTACCAACCCTCGTCGTGCAGGCGGTAGTTGTCGCGGCGCTGACCGGGCTCGCGGTCCTTGGAGATGAGCCCCACCTGCTGGAGGTACTGCACCGACTGCGAGACGGCGGCCAGGCTCACCTGCAAGGTGTCCGCAAGCTCACGGGAGGTCAGCCGGCCCTTCTCGGAGATGAGAACCGCCACGAACACACGGGCGGCCATACGCGGGAAGGCGAACGCGGACAGGCTCAACGCGAAACGCTCGACGAACTGGGCGACCGCCGCGTCCTGGGCCGCCTCGGTATCGGGCATGGCCGGCATATTTCGTCCTCTCTTGTCGGTACCTCGTACCATAATCCACTATCTGCTAGAACTTCATGAATCCTTGAAAAGTATAGGTGATCCACTTTCGATTAGGATCACCACCTTCGTCGGCCAAAGGTCTTGGTAAGAGTGCCTTTAGCCGAGGTACCGAGCATCTAGCGGACAGCCGGGCAGTGTCAGTTCTCGCCTGCCTGGGCCACGTGGATGGTCGATGGGAGTGCCGACGATGTCGGTTGCCGGGCAGGAATCCCACCAGGACGCGGACCGGGACGGCAGCGCCTTCGCGGATCCCGCGGTGAACCGACGGCCCATCGCCGTCGTCGGCATGGCCTGCCGACTGCCCGGAGCGGGAGGACCGGACGACTTCTGGACCCTGCTGCGAGAGGGCCGGGACGCCGTCGGCCCGGCCCCCGAAGGCCGCTGGCCCGAGGGACCGCTCTCCCCCCAGGACCTCGTGGACGCCGGCCTGCTCAGCACCGCGCGGGCCGGATACCTGCCCCGCGTCGACGAGTTCGACCCCGCCTTCTTCGGTATCCCCCCGAAGGAAGCCGCCGCCGTCGACCCGCACCAGCGACTCGTCCTCGAACTCACCTGGGAAGCCCTCGAAGAGGCCGGTATCGTCCCCGCCACCCTCGACGGCGCCCCGATCGGTGTCTTCGTCGGCGCCATGGAGGACAGCTACGCGGCCGTCACCCGCGACCACGGCCCCGACGGCATCGGCAGGCACACCGCCACCGGACTCAACCGCGGAGTCATCGCCAACCGCGTCTCCTACACCCTGGGTCTGCGCGGCCCCAGCCTCACCGTCGACACCGCCCAGTCCTCCTCGCTGGTCGCCGTCCACCTCGCCTGCGAGAGCCTCCTGCGCGGCGAATCCGACGTCGCCCTGGCCGGCGGCGTGAACCTCGCCCTGGCCGGCGAGGGCTTCCTCACCGCCGCCCGCTTCGGCGCCCTCTCGCCGACCGGAGCCTGCCGCACCTTCGACGCCGGAGCCGACGGTTACGTCAGGGGCGAGGGAGGCGTCGTACTCGTCCTCAAGCCACTCGACCGCGCACTCGCCGACGGCGACACCGTGCACTGCCTCATCAGCTCCAGCGCGATGAACAACGACGGCAGCACCCAGGCACTCACCCAGCCCAGCCCCGACGCCCAGGAGCAGGTACTCAACGCCGCGTACCGGCGGGCGGGCCTCACAGCCGCGGAAGTGCAGTACGTGGAACTCCACGGCACCGGCACACGGCTCGGAGACCCCATCGAGGCGGCGGCCCTCGGCGCCTTCGCCGGATCCCTGCGCGGCTCCGAAGACCCCCTGCTGGTCGGCTCCGTCAAGACCAACGTCGGCCACCTCGAAGGCGCGGCCGGTATCACCGGCCTCCTCAAGACCATCCTCGCCGTACGCCACCGGCAGCTCCCCGCCAGCCTCCACTTCACCGAGGCCAACCCGCGGATCCCCCTCGATGAACTGCGCCTGCAGCTCGTACGGGAGACACGCTCCTGGCCCCACCCCGACCGGCAACTGACGGCCGGCGTCAGCTCCTTCGGCATGGGCGGCACCAACTGCCACGTGGTACTGCGGGAGTACGCCGCCGACACCACGGCGGCGACCACCGAGGACGTCGCACCGGCCGCGCAGAGCACCGCCGCACAGACCAACGGCGCAGAGACAACGGGCGCACGGAGCACAGGTGCGTCCACGACCGGCCCCCTGCCCTACGTCCTGTCGGCCCGCAGCGAACCCGCACTGCGGGACCAGGCCACCCGGCTGGCGGACTTCCTCGCCGAACAGCCCGCACACCGTCTCACCGACGTCGCGCACTCCCTCGCCGTACACCGGTCCGCCTTCGAACAACGCGCGGTCCTCTTCGCCCCCGACCGCGGAACACTCATCACCCACCTCACCGAACTGGCCGAGGGAAGGACCCCCGGAGGAGCCGCACGCGGCACCTCCCTCCGGGGCGGCACCGCCTTCCTCTTCGCCGGACAGGGCAGCCAGCGGCCGGGCATGGGACTCCAACTGGCCGACGCCTTCCCCGCGTTCCGCGCAGCCTTCGACTCCGTCTGCGCCGAGTTCGACCGGCACCTCGAAGTCCCGCTGCGCCGTGTCATCGCCGCTCCCGATGGCACCCCCGAAGCCGCCCTGCTCCACCGGACCGCCTACACCCAGCCCGCCCTCTTCGCCTACGAAACCGCCGCCTTCCGGCTCCTGGAGAGCTGGGGCGTACGGCCCGACTACCTCCTCGGCCACTCGATCGGCGAAATCGCCGCCGCCCACACCGCCGGTGTCCTGTCCCTCACCGACGCCTGCACGCTCGTCGCCGCCCGCGCACGGCTGATGCAGGAACTCCCCGCCGGCGGAGCCATGGTGGCGATCGAGGCCACCGAAGCGGAACTGGTCACCGAAGCGGAGGAGACGGGGGAGACCGGTCGCGTCGCCGTCGCGGCCGTCAACGGACCCAATGCCACCGTCATCGCCGGCGACGAGGAACCGGTACTGGCCGTCGCGGCCCGCTGGCACGCCAAGGGCCGCAGAACAAAACAACTCCGGGTCAGCCACGCCTTCCACTCCGCCCGCATGGACGGCATGCTCGACGCCTTCCGCGAGGTCGCCGAGTCGCTCACCTTCCACGCCCCGGACATCCCCGTCGTCTCCAACCTCACCGGACAGCTCGCGGACCCCGACGAACTCCGCACCGCCGACTACTGGGTGCGGCACGCGCGGCACACGGTGCGCTTCGCCGACGGCATGGAGCGACTGAGCGAACTCGACGTCACGACCTTCGTCGAACTCGGGCCCGACGCCACACTCACCACGATGGCGCGTGGCTGTGTCGACGACCCGGAGCCGGCCTTCGTACCCCTGAGCCGCCGGGACGGCCGCTCCGAGGCGGACGACGTGCTGGCCGCCGTCGCCACGGCGTACACGCACGGCGTCGCGGTCGACTGGAGCACCGCGCTCCTGCCCACGGGAGCGGCCAGGGTGCCGCTGCCCACCTATCCCTTCCAGCGGCGGAGCCACTGGCTGACACCCCGGCCGTCCGCGGGCTCCGTCGTACGCGAACTCTCCCCCGGGCGTGAACTCTCCGACGGGGCGGACCCGTTCGCGGAGGAGACCGGCGCGTCATCGCCGGACAGCCCCGCCCGCTCCAAGGCGGAATCCTGGCGAAACCGGCTCACCGGCCGGGACGCCCACGACGGCCGACGGCTCGTCCTCGACCTGATCCGCACCGAGGCCGCCGCGCTGCTGGGCCACGACTCCCCGGACGCCGTCGAGGAACGCCTGGCCTTCCGTGACCTCGGCTTCGACTCACTCGGCTCCGTCGAACTGCGCCACCGGCTGACGCTCGCCACCGGACTCGGCCTGCCCTCGTCCCTGCTGTTCGACCACCCCACCCCCCTACGACTGGCCGCCGCGCTCCGCGGTCAACTCGTCGGCGAATCAGCCGACTCGGCGCCGGTGACGGCGACCGGAGCCACCGACGAACCGCTCGCGATCGTGGGCATGGCCTGCCGGTACCCGGGCGGCAGCGACTCACCGGAGGCGCTGTGGCGACTGGTCGCCGAGGGCCACGACGTGATCGGACCGTTCCCCGGAGACCGGGGCTGGGATCTCGACGCCCTCTACCAGCCCGACCCCGAGAGCGCGCGGAACGGCACGTCGTACGTGCGTGAGGGCGGTTTCCTCCACGAGGCAGCCGAATTCGACGCCGCGCTCTTCGGTATCTCGCCCCGCGAGGCGCTGGCGATGGACCCGCAGCAGCGGCTGGTGCTGGAGACGGCGTGGGAAGCCTTCGAACGTGCCGGTGTCGACCCGCAGTCGTTGCGCGGCAGCAGGACAGGCGTGTTCGTGGGAGGCACCTTCCAGGAGTACGGGCCACGGCTGAGCGAGCAGGGCGACGGGGTGGCGGGACACCTGCTGACAGGCAGTGCGCCGAGTGTCGCGTCGGGCCGGGTGTCGTACGCGTTCGGGCTTGAGGGTCCGGCGGTGACGGTGGACACGGCGTGTTCGTCGTCGCTGGTGGCTTTGCATCTGGCGTGCCAGTCGCTGCGCAGTGGCGAGTCGTCGCTGGCGCTGGCCGGCGGTGTGACGGTGATGGCGAGTCCGAGCATGTTCGTGGAGTTCAGCCAACAGCGCGGTCTGGCGCCGGACGGCCGGTGCAAGCCGTTCGCGGCCGGTGCGGACGGCACCGGCTGGTCGGAGGGTGTGGGGCTGCTGCTGGTGGAGCGGTTGTCGGACGCCGTGCGCAACGGGCACGAGGTGCTCGCGGTGGTGAAGGGTTCGGCGGTCAACCAGGACGGCGCGTCGAACGGCCTTACCGCGCCCAACGGGCCTTCGCAGGAGCGGGTGATCCGTCAGGCGCTGGCGAACTCGGGTCTGTCGGCGGCGGATGTCCAGGCGGTGGAGGCGCACGGGACGGGTACGACGCTGGGTGACCCGATCGAGGCGCAGGCCATCCTTGCGACGTACGGGGAGGGGCGGCCGGAGGACGCTCCGCTGTGGCTGGGGTCGCTGAAGTCGAACATCGGTCACACGCAGGCGGCTGCCGGTGTGGGCGGTGTGATCAAGATGGTGATGGCGATGCGGGAGGGTGTGCTCCCGCGGACGCTGCACGTGGACGAGCCGACGCCGCACGTGGACTGGTCGGCGGGGGCGGTTGAGCTCCTGAGGGAGAACACCCCGTGGACGGTCGGGGAGGACCGGCCGAGGCGGGCCGGTGTGTCCTCGTTCGGGATCAGTGGCACGAACGCGCACGTGGTTCTTGAGCAGGCCCCGGCCGTCGAACCCGTCGATGCCGCAACGGACTTGGAAGAGACTGCGGGTGTGGTGGTGTGGCCGGTGTCGGGTCATACGGCTGATGCGTTGCGTGCCCAGGCCTTGCGGCTGCACGCGTGGCTGGAGGATCACCCCGACGCCGATCTTCCGGCGGTCGCGGATGCTCTTGCGGGGACGCGTGCGACGCTCGATCACCGTGCGGTCGTCTTCGGCACCGGACGCGGGCAGCTGCTGGACGCGCTGTCCGGTATCGCCGCAGGGACCCCGACCCCGCACGGGGTGACCGGGCGGTACCAGGCCGGGAAGCTCGCTGTGCTGTTCACCGGCCAGGGCTCCCAGTACCCCGGGATGGGACACGGCCTCTACACCACCCACCCCGCCTTCCGTGACGCCCTCGACGAGGCGTGCGCAGCCCTGGACCCGCACCTTCCGGTGCCGCTGCTCAGCGTGATGTTCGCCGGGCCCGGCACCCCGGAGGCGGACCTCCTGCACCACACCACCCACACCCAGCCCGCCCTCTTCGCCCTGGAGACAGCCCTCTACCGGCTCGTGGAGTCCTACGGGGTGCGCCCCGACGCGCTCGCCGGGCACTCCATCGGTGAACTCACCGCCGCCCACGCGGCGGGCGTGTTCACCCTCGCCGACGCCGCCGTTCTGGTCGCGACGCGTGCCCGGCTGATGGGGGAGCTGCCCGCCGGGCAGGGCACCATGCTCACCCTCCACACCACCCCCGACCACATCACCCCTCTTCTTGAGGGCACCACCCTGGAGATCGCCGCCCGCAACTCCCCCACCAACACCGTCGTCTCCGGCACCGTCTCCGACATCGAGACCCTCACCGCACGCGCGGCCGAGGCGGGGATCCGGACCCGTGCGCTGAACGTCAGCCACGCCTTCCACTCCGCCCACATGGACCCCGTCCTCGACACCTTCCGCACCACCCTCAGCACCCTCAACCCGCAGGCTCCCACACTGCCCGTCATCTCCAACCGCACCGGACAGCCCCTCACCCCCGAACAGGCCCTCTCACCCGACTACTGGACCGAACAGCTCCGCCACAGCGTCAACTACACCGACATCACCCACCATCTCGACACCACCGGCACCACCACCTACCTCGAACTCGGACCCGACACCACCCTCACCACCCTCACCACCCAGACCCTCCCCGACGCCACCGCCATCGGCACCCTCCACCCCAAACACCCCCACCACCACACCCTCCACACCGCACTCGCCACACTCCACACCCACCACACCCCCCTCACCTGGCCCACCACCACCCACCCCACCCACCACCACCCCACCCTCCCCACCTACGCCTTCCAACACCACCACTACTGGCTCAACGACACCCCAGCCATCCGGGACCTCACCTCCGCAGGGCTGGCCACCACCGACCACCCACTCCTCGGCGCAACCGTCGAGCAGGCCGAGAGCGGCGGCACGCTGCTCACCGGGCGATTCGCCCAGGCGGACCACTCGTGGATCGGCGATCACGTCATCCTCGGAGCGACCGTGCTCCCCGGAACCGCCCTCGTCGATGTGGTGATGCACGCGGCGGAGCACGTCGGGTGCGACACGATCGAGGAGTTGACGCTCGAAGCGCCCCTCGTGGTCACCGAGAAGGACGCGGTGCAGATTCAGGTCGCCGTCGGCGCTCCGGACGAGACCGGCGGGCGTTCGCTCGTCGTGTACTCGCGCCAGGCCCCCGCCCCGGTGGACGAGCCCTGGTCACGCCATGCGCGCGGCCGGCTGGTGGCCGAACCCGCCGCCGCCCCCGCTGACTTCGACTGGCTGCCCGCCGGGGCGCAGCCGCTGTCACTCACCGACGCCTACGACATGCTGGCTCTCCGGGGCTATGAGTACGGCCCGCAGTTCCGAGGGCTTACGGCGGCCTGGCGTTCGGGCGACGAGGTGTTCGCCGAGGTGCGGCTGCCGGACGGCGAACCCGACTCGGCCGACGCCCCGTTCGCCATTCACCCGGCTCTCTTCGACGCGGTCCTGCACGCGACCCTGCTCTTTGGCCTGGCTGCCGAATCGCCGGACGAGGCGCAGGACGGCCTTCGCCTGCCCTTCGCATGGTCGGGGGTGCGCGTCCATGCCGTCGGGGGCCCGGCGGTCCGGGCTCGTATCCGCCCCACCGGTGAGGACACGGTCTCCCTCACCATCACGGACGAGGCGGGCGGACCGGTCGCGTCCGTCGAGTCTCTGGCCTTCCGCCGTGCGTCGGCTGCCCAGCTCTCTTCCGCCCGGTCGAACGCCGACGTGGCCGCCCATTACGTCGTCGAGTGGAACGCTCTGGCGGGCCGCGTCTGGCAGCCGGCCCTGTCGCCGCATAGATGGGCCAGTGTCGGCGCGCCGACACTCGGTCTTCTGGATGACTCGGCCCTCTACGGGAACATGACCGAGCTCGGTGCGGCCGTCGCCGAAGGCGCGACCGTGCCCGACTTCGTATCGCTCACCGTTTCCTCGGAGGCCGCCGACGACCTGGCGGACACGGCGAATCGCACAACGCAGCACGTCCTGAGGGAACTTCAGGTCTTCGCGGCGGACGCCAGGCTGGCGGATGCGATGCTCGTCGTCGTGACGCGGGGCGCGGTGGCGGCGGGGGAGGGCGAACTGCCGGGGCTTTCGGCCGCGCCCGTATGGGGCCTGGTCCGCAGCGCGCAGGCCGAGAACCCGGGCCGCTATCTGCTGGTCGACCTCGATCCGGCAGCCGCTGAGGGCCTGCCCCCGCACCACCTCACCGCCGCTGTACAGAGCGCGGTGGCGGCCGACGAGCGGCAGATCGCCCTGCGGGGCGAGACGGCCCTCGTGCCACGCCTCGGCCGTCTCGACCTCTCCCCGGCGCAGCCGGAGAACCCCTGGGACGGCGCCGGTACGGTCCTGATCACCGGCGGTACCGGAGCGCTCGGCGCGGCGGTCGCACGTCATCTGGTCGTACGGCATGCCGTCCCGAGCCTGCTGCTGACCGGACGTCGGGGTGCGGAGGCCCCCGGTGCCGCCGAACTACGCGCGGAACTAAGGGCGTTGGGTGTCGAAGTCATCGTCGCCGCATGTGACACCACGGACGCCGACGCGCTGGCCGCGCTGCTCGGCGAGGTCCCCGACACCTATCCGCTGACGGGTGTCGTCCACGCGGCAGGTGTCCTGGACGACGGCCTCATCCACACCATGACACCGGACCAGCTCGAACGCGTACTGCGCCCGAAGGTGGACACCGCGACACACCTGCACCATCTGACCCGGGACCTGGACCTCTCGGTCTTCGTCACCTTCTCGTCGGTGTTCGGTGTGCTCGGCAACGCGGGGCAGGCCAACTACGCCGCTGCGAACTCCTTCCTGGACGCGCTGATGCAGCACCGCCGGGCCGCCGGGCTGCCGGGTACATCGCTGGCCTGGGGACTCTGGGACACCGAATCGGGAATCACCCGTCACTTGAACGCGGCCGACGTGGCGAGGATGGAACGCAACGGCGTACTGGCGCTGGCCCCCGAGGACGCCCTGCCGCTGCTCGACTCGGGCTGTGCCACCGGCAACGCCCTTGTAGTACCGACGCGTTGGAACCTCAACTCGTTGCGCGCCCAGGCCATGGCCGGCCAACTCCCGCCCGTACTGCGCTCGCTCGCGCCCTCGACCGGCCGCCCCGGCACCGCGTCGGGCCGCCCGGGGACACGTAGCCCTTCGGCGTCGCTCACCGTCCGGCTCACCGGCCTGAACAAGGCCGAGCAGGAGACCCTGATCCGCGACCTGCTCCGCACCGAGGTCGCCACCAGCCTCGGGCACGTGGCGCCCGAACAAGTCGACCTGGCCGACAGTTTCAAGGCCCTCGGGTTCGACTCGCTCACATCGGTCGATCTGCGCAACAGGCTCAGTTCGAGCACTGGTCTGCGGCTTCCTGCCACGCTGCTGTTCGACTACCCGACACCTGCCGCACTCGTCGAATACGTGTGGTCGTCCGCCACCGAGGCCGCCGCCGCCACGATCGCCGGGGAAACCGCCGTCGCGGTGACCACACCTCGGTCGGACGACGAGCCGATCGCGATCGTCGGCATGGCGTGCCGCTTCCCCGGCGGAGTGACCTCGCCGGAGGACCTGTGGCGCCTCGTCGCCGAACACACCGACGCCATAAGCGAGTTCCCGACCAACCGGAACTGGAATCTGGAGGAGCTCTACAGCCCGGACCCCGACCACTCAGGCACCTCGTACACCAGCGAGGGCGGCTTCCTGCACGACGCCGACGCCTTCGACGCCGCGTTCTTCGGTATCTCGCCACGCGAGGCGCTGGCGATGGACCCGCAGCAACGGCTGCTGCTGGAGACGGCGTGGGAGACGCTGGAACGCTCGGGCATCGACCCCACCTCGCTCAAGGGGAGCGCGACCGGTGTCTTCGTCGGTGCGATGTACCACGACTACGCCCACTGGGCCGAGCAGGCGCGGGAGAGCGCGGAAGGCTTCGCGCTCACGGGCACGTTCGGCAGCATCATGTCCGGTCGGATCGCTTACAACCTGGGGCTCCAGGGCCCCGCGCTGAGCATCGACACGGCGTGCTCGTCTTCGCTGGTCGCGCTGCATCTGGCGTGCGAGTCGCTGCGCAAGGGCGAGTCGTCTCTGGCGCTGGCCGGCGGAGTCGCGGTGATGTCGACGCCGAACACCTTCGTGGAGTTCAGCCGGCAGCGTGGTCTGGCGCCCGATGGCCGGTGCAAGCCGTTCGCGGCGAGTGCGGACGGTACGGGCTGGTCGGAGGGTGTGGGGCTGCTGCTGGTGGAGCGGCTGCCGGACGCCAAGCGGAACGGGCACGAGATCCTGGCGGTGGTGCGGGGGTCGGCGGTCAACCAGGACGGTGCGTCGAACGGTCTTACCGCGCCCAACGGACCTTCGCAGCAGCGCGTGATCCGTCAGGCACTCGCGAACGCGGGACTGTCGGTGGCGGACGTGGACGCGGTGGAGGCGCACGGAACGGGCACGACGCTCGGCGACCCGATCGAGGCCCAGGCGCTGCTGGACACCTACGGCAAGGACCGCTCGTCCGAACAGCCCCTTTGGCTCGGGTCGTTGAAGTCGAACATCGGGCACGCGCAGGCGGCTGCGGGTGTGGGCGGTGTGATCAAGATGGTGATGGCGATGCGGGAGGGCGTACTCCCGCAGACGCTGCACGTGGACGAGCCGACGCCGCATGTCGACTGGTCGGCGGGAGCCGTTGAACTCCTCAGGGAGAACACCCCCTGGACGGTCGGGGAGGACCGGCCGAGGCGGGCCGGTGTGTCCTCGTTCGGGATGAGCGGTACGAACGCGCACGTGATTCTGGAACAGGCCCCGGCGGCTGAAGTCACCGAGCCCGCAACGGAGTCCGACCCTGAGGACGGGGCGGGTGTGCTGGTGTGGCCGGTGTCCGGTCACACATCCGACGCGCTGGGTGCCCAGGCTTCCCGGCTGCACGCACACCTTGCCGCGCATCCGGAGGTCACGGCCGAGCAGGTCGCGCACGCCCTGACCACCACTCGTGCGGCGCTGACCCACCGGGGTGCGGTGGTCGCGACGGAGTACGCCGAGCTGATGGAGGGGCTGGCGGCCCTGGGCGAGGGCGCTCCCAGTGCGCATGTCGTGAGCGGTGTGACACGACCGCAGGGCAAGACGGTGTTCGTCTTCCCCGGCCAGGGAGCCCAGTGGCCGCTCATGACCGCCGACCTCCTGTCGACCGAGCCCGTCTACGCCCAGTCCATCGACGCGTGCGCGAAAGCCCTGGCCCCGTACGTCGACTGGTCGCTGCGGGATGTCCTGACCGATCCGGCCGGGGAACTGCTGGAGCGTGTCGACGTCGTCCAGCCCGCGTTGTTCGCGGTCATGGTCTCCCTCGCCCGGCTGTGGGAGCACCACGGGACCAGCGCGGACGCGGTCATCGGTCACTCGCAGGGTGAGATCGCCGCGGCCCACATCGCCGGGGCGCTGAGCCTGGAGGACGCGGCGAAGATCGTCGCCTTGCGGAGCAAGGCCCTGACCTCCCTGACCGGGCGCGGCACCATGGCCTCGGTCACCCTGCCGCACGAACAGGTCACCGAACAGATCGCCGGATACGACAGCCTCTCGGTCGCCGTCATCAACTCCCCCACCCACACCGTCATCTCCGGCACCACCGAGGACATCCACACCTACCTCGACCACTGCCAGACGAACAACATCCAGACCAGGCTTCTCCCGGTCGACTACGCCTCCCACAGCCCCCACGTCGAAGCCCTCGAAGAACACCTCCTCACAGTCCTCGCGGACATCACCCCGCAGGCCGCGAGCATCCCCTTCCACTCCACCACCCACCCCGCCCAGACTCCCACCGACACCACCACCCTCAACAACACCTACTGGTACGACAACCTCCGCCAACCCGTCCACTTCCACACCACCCTCACCCACCTCAACAACACCGGCCACACCACCTACATCGAAACAAGCCCCCACCCCACCCTCACCACCCCCATCAACCAAACCAACGAAGAAACCAACGACACGCCGCTGACCGTCACCGGAACCCTCCGACGCCACCAGCACGGACCCACCCAGTTCCGCCTCGCCCAGGCCACCCTCCACACCCACAACACACCCACCACCTGGCCCACCCCCACCACCCAACCCACCACCCTCCCCACCTATGCCTTCCAACACCAGCACTACTGGCTCAACACACCTACCGGCGGCGGCAGCGACCCCACCACCCTCGGACTCCAACACACCAACCACCCACTCCTCGGCGCGGCGATAGACGCGGCGACCGAAGACCGGACCACCACCTTCACCGGCACGCTCTCCCTCCGCACCCACCCCTGGCTCGCCGATCACAGCGTCACCGGCACCACCCTCGTACCCGCGGCGCTCTTTCTTGAGCTGGCTTTCCGGGCCGGTGACGAGGTCGGGTGCGACTCCGTCGAGGAGCTGATGCTCAAGGCGCCGCTGGTGCTGCACGGGTCGGAGACGGTTCGCCTCCAGGTGGTCGTGGAGAGGGCGGACGACGCCGGGCGCTGTTCGCTGACCGTGTTCTCCAGCTCCAAGGACGCCGACGAGTGGACGCGGCACGCGGAGGGAGTGCTCGGAACGTCGGCGGACTCCGTGACCGGAGCCGGGTTCGCCTGGCCGCCGGCCGGTGGCCAGGACGTCGAGCGGGTCCCGGCCGAGGAGTTCTACGCCGATCTGGCCGACCGTGGCTATGACTACGGGGACGCCTTCCGCGGAGTGCGGGAGCTGTGGCGGGAAGGCGAGGTGATCAGCGCCGAGGTCGTGCTGCCCGAGTCCGTACGCGCGGACGCCGAGCGGTTCGGTATGCATCCGGCGCTGCTGGACGCCGTTCTGCATACGGCGCTCGGGGGCGCCGGCGGCGGTGTTCTGGTGCCGTTCGTGCTCTCGGGTGTGACGCTCGGCCGGAGCGGAGCGTCGGTCGTGCGCGTACGTGTGACGCCGACCGGTGAGGACGCGGTGCGCGTCGATGTGGCGGACCCGGCAGGGCAGTTGGTACTGACAGTGGCTTCGCTGGTCCTGCGGCCTGCCGTGGGCCTGGAGGCCGCGCGGGCCGCCGCGACGGCGGATCTCCCGTACACCGTGGAGTGGACCCCGGGTCGTCTCGCCGCCACAGCCACCGCCACTACCTCCGCATCCGCATCCGCCACCGCCGAGGAGGCGACTCCCGCGTGTGCGGTGCTCGGTGACGACTCCTGGAGGCTGACGGCCGCGCTGGAAGGCATGGGTGTCCCGGTGGTGAGCGTGTCCGGCAACGGCGCCGGCGACGGCCCCGAGTTCGTCCTGCTCCCGGTCGGAGCCCCGGCCGGCGGTACGGCGGACGGGGTCCCCGCTGCCGTACGACAGGCGACGGGGGAGGTGCTCGCCGAGCTTCAGCGGTGGCTGTCGGAGGAGCAGGATCAGGCGCAGCAGCGGGCCGCCGGGGCGCGGCTGGTGGTCGTCACACACGATGCCGTCACCACCGGTACCGGCGAGGAGTCCGTCGATCTGTCCGCCGCCGCGGTGTGGGGCCTGGTCCGCAGCGCGGTCACCGAGAACCCCGACCGTTTCCTGCTCGCGGACCTCGACCGTCATGAGGACTCCCTCTCCACGCTCATCCCGGCGCTGCGCGCCGCCGTACGCCACGGTGAACCGCAGTTCGCCGTCCGGAAGGGCTCCACGCTGGTGCCCAGGCTCGCGCGGCCGACCGGGCCGGGCTCCGCTCTCGTACCGCCGTCGCACACCGGCTGGCGTCTGGAGACGACCAGTCCGGGCACGCTGGAGCAGCTCGCCTTCATCCCCACCTCCCATGCCGACGAGCCCTTGGCCGCCGGCGAGATCCGGGTCGCGATCCGCGCCGCCGGAATGAACTTCCGGGACGTGCTGATCTCACTCGGTATGTATCCGGGTGCGGCGATCATGGGCAGTGAAGGCGCGGGCGTCGTTCTGGAGGTCGGGCCGGGGGTCACGGACCTCGGCGTGGGCGACCAGGTGATGGGCCTCTTCCTGGGCGGTGCGTTCGGACCGGTCTCGGTGACGGACCGGCGGATGGTGGTCCGGATGCCGTCCGGCTGGTCGTACGAGGAAGCCGCGGCGATTCCAGTCGTCTTCCTGACCGCCTACTTCGGCCTGGTCGACCTGGCGGGGGTACGGCCGGGGGAGAAGCTGCTCGTCCACGCGGCGACGGGCGGTGTCGGCATGGCGGCCATCCAGCTCGCCCGCCACTGGGGGCTGGAAGTGTTCGGGACCGCGAGCCCGGCGAAGCGGGAACTGCTGCGTTCCCTGGGGGTGGACGCCGGGCACGCGGCGTCCTCGCGCGACCTGGACTTCGAGGAACGGTTCCGGGAGACGACGGACGGCAAGGGCGTGGACGTCGTACTCAACTCTCTGGCACGGGAGTTCGTCGACGCCTCGCTCGGGCTGCTGGCACCGGGCGGCAGGTTCCTGGAGATGGGCAAGACCGACATCCGGGGAGCGGACGAACTCGCCGAGCGGTGGCCCGGGATCCGATACGACGCCTACGACCTGCGCGAGGTCGACCCCGACCGGATCGCGGAAATGCTGGCGGATCTGCGTGAGCTGTTCGAGAGCGGTGCGCTGACCTCTCTGCCGGTCCAGCCGTGGGACGTGCGCGAGGCTCCCGAGGCGTTCCGCTTCATGAGCCAGGCCCGGCACACCGGCAAGATGGTCCTGACCGTGCCGCGCACGCTCGACCCGGACGGGACGGTACTGATCACCGGCGGTGTCGGGGTACTGGGCGGGCTGCTCGCCCGGCATCTGATCACCACTCATGGTGTGCGGCACCTGATGCTGACGAGCCGCCGGGGACCCGCGGCCGACGGCGCCGACGAACTGCGCGCGGAACTCACCGCGATGGGCGCCGAGGTGACGGTGGCGGCCTGTGACGCGGCGGACCGCGAGGCCCTTGCGGAGCTGCTGGCCGGCGTCCCGTCCGACCGGCCGCTGACAGCCGTCGTGCACGCGGCCGGCATTGTGGACGACGCGCTGCTCGGCGCGCTGGACACCGGCCGGCTGGACCGCGTCCTGCGGCCGAAGGTCGACGCGGCGCTCAATCTGCACGAGCTGACGCGGGACGCCGATCTGGCGGCCTTCGTCCTGTTCTCCTCGGCTGCCGGTGTCTTCGGTACCCCCGGCCAGGCGAACTACGCCGCCGCCAACGCCTTCCTCGACGCGCTCGCCGGGCGCCGCAGGGCGCAGGGTCTGCCCGCCACCTCTCTGGCCTGGGGCTACTGGGCACAGACCAGCGGCATGACCGCCCATATGGGGCAGGCGGACATCGCGCGCCTGTCCCGGCAGGGCATCGCGCCGCTCGCCGCCGACGCGGGGCTGGCGATGTTCGACGCCGCCCTGCGCACGCCCTACGCGCAACTCGTCCCCGTGGCACTCGACCTTCCGGCGCTGCGCGGCCAGGCGGAGAGCGGTGAACTACCCGCGCTGCTCAGTGGGTTGGTACGCGTCGCCGTACGCAGGGCCGCCGCGGCGGGTGAGACTGCGCGCGGTGACGGCCAGTCGCTCGCCGAGCGGCTGATGCCCCTGCCCGAGGCCCGCCGTCTGGAGGAACTGCTCGCCGTGGTGCGCGCAAACACCGCCGTCGTCCTCGGCCACGGCTCGGCGGACGGGCTGGAGGCCGACCGTACGTTCAAGGAGTTCGGCTTCGACTCGCTGACCGCCGTGGAGCTGCGCAACCGCCTGAACGCGGCCACCGGTCTGCGCCTGGCGGCCACACTGATCTTCGACTACCCCACGCCCCAGGCGCTCGCCGCACATCTGCGCGACGAATTGGGACTCGAAGGCGCCGGGGCCGAGCCGTCCGTCCTCGGAGAACTGAAGCGACTGGAAGCCGCCTTGGCCGTACGGCCGGACGCCGGGACCCGCGCCGAGGTGGAGACGCGGCTGCGGACACTGCTGCGGCGGCTGGACGAGGACGAGTCGTCGCAGCGCGAGTCGGGTCTGGACGACGCGACCGATGACGAGATGTTCGCCCTGATCGAGCAGGAACTCGGCCTGGAGTGAGTGCGGCGTTGCCGCTCCCACCGTGTGTGAGGAGCGGCAACGCCGGAGCGAGAACGACGGAGCCGCCGGGGAGATCCCCGGCGGCTCCGTCGTCCGTGCGCGTCCGGTGTCAGCGGCGCAGTTCGTACCGCGACTCGGCGGCCGTCATGGAGTTGATGACCCAGGACAGGGTGCCGCTCATGCCGGCCCAGGGGCCGTCCCAGCAGGCGACCTGGATGGTGGTGCGGCCCCCGGCGAGCTGGGCCTCCATCTCGGTGTAGCCGAAGGCGAACAGCTTGTTGCCCTGCACGGTGGACGTGACGAGCGAGACCGTGAAGTGGTGCCCGGTCTCCGGGTCCTTGCGGATGATCCGCAGCCGCCCGGTGTCCGCGCCGATCTCCTCGCGGTCGGAGTTGTAGATTTTCTCCGTCACCAGGACGAGGTCCCCGACGCTCGGCCCCTCGGGGCTCAGCGGGGTGTACTCGCGGTCGGCCACTTCCTGGATCACCTTCTCCAGCAGCACGAGTTCGCCGCGCTCGTCCGGCGCGTCCGGGGCAGAGATCTCCGCGAGCGGACGGGGTACGGCAGCCGCGACCGCCCGCGCGGTGGAGCGGGCCAGCACGGCGAGATCGGGCAGCCGGGTGTCGTCCGCCGAGTAGTCGGCGTCGATGATCTGGCGCCACGAGCCGACGAGCGCGTCGATGACGGGGTTGTAGGTCAGCGGGGTCGTCGGATCGATGGAAGTGGTCATGCGGGACGTTTCCTTCTGTCGGGCGGACGTACTCCTGGCAGGCTGCGCGGAGACGGGACGGGAGACCGGTGACGAGAGACGACAGGGGGCGGACGGTGCTCAGGCGGTGGCCGGCTGCTCCAGCGCGTACCCGGACCTGATCCATTTGCTGGCCTCGATGCTGATGCCCACCGCGCGGTCGCCGGGGTTGAGCCGGGGCAGCAGGAGTTCGAGCTGGAAGTACGGGATCGCGTTGCCGGTGTTGCCGATCTCCGTCACCCGGCTGATGGGTTCGGAACCGGGCAGGGCGAGATGGGAGAGCGTACGGTCGGTCATCCGCGCCGAGAGTTGCGGCGGCAGGATGTACCGCACCTGCTCGGCATCCCAACTCAGCTCGTGCAGAAGGTGTTTGAGGGCATCGGCCGCCATCGGCGCCGCCGTGGTCTCGATCGCCTTGAAGTCCTCCGACGCGGGTACGCCGTCCTCGCCGGAGACCGCACGGCCGAACCAGTAGACGGTCTGACCCGGCGCGCGGCCCGCGCCGACCAGCCGCGAGTGCGCATGTGTGAGGACCGGACGTCCCTCGGCGGGCGCGGTGCCGAGCACGGCCGCGCCGACCCCGTCCCCGAAGATCAGCCCGTTGACCTGTACCTCCAGCGGTACGCTCGCCGCGTCGACGTCCGGGCTGGTGTGTTTGGCGCTGGTGTCACCGCCGATGACGAGCGCAGTGCGGTACGCCCCGCCCCGCAGCAGATCCTGTGTGATCTCCAGGGCCTGGACGGCGCCGGTGCAACCGGACTGGAGCTGGTAGACGGGCACGCCCGCGATGCCGACGCGGCCGGCGATCCGGCTGACGGTGGAGGGGGCCAGATGGTCCGGCGTGGCCGTACTCATGACCACGACGTCGATGTCACCGGCGGCCACCCCGGCGTTCGCCAGCGCACCGCGCGCGGCGATCTCCCCGAGATCGGTGAGGCTGTGGCTGGTCTTGCCCGTGCCGAGGTCGACCGCCAGGTGCCGGCTGCGCGTCCCGATGAACTCGTCCACCCACTGGCGCCACACCGTCGGCATTCCGTAGTGCGCGGCGATGTCCTCGTTGGTGACCGGGGGACCGGGCAGCGCCGTGCCCACCCCGTGGACGAATACCTGGGCACCGTTGAGGGGGACACCCATTGCGAAGACCTCCCGGCTGACGTACCGCGGAAAAACGGAGAGAAAGGGGACGCCGAATACAGAGCGCGCCGAATATCATGTTGATCAGTCACGCTAAAGCCACGCTTGCACCCCGTTAACATCGGTGCTCCCCAAGCCTTTCGGGGCTGTCTGCCTGTTCGTTCCGCGACTTATGCTGCGAACGGTCCGGGCTTCGGCGACGGGGGAATTCGTCAACCGTCGCTCCCCACCGTCGCGTTGTAAATTCGGTACGGAGTGAGAAGATGGCAGAAGAAACCACCCCTGGCACACCGGGAGCCGAGTCGCCCGGTCCCGTCGCCGCTCTGATGGGCCAGCTCGCGATGGCGCGGGCCTTCAAAAGCGTCGTCTTCGACGACAACACGAAGACGTGGCAGGTGGTGCGCTACGACGAGGCCGTGCAAGTGCTCACCGACGCCTCGACGTTCTCCGCCCAGCTCGACCGCGTGATGCCCCTTGGCACCGTCAACCGCGGCAACCTCGGCTTCATGGACCCGCCGGAACACAACCAGGCCCGCGCACTCGTCGGCCAGGCGTTCACCCCGCGCACCGTCCAGGAACTCGGGGCCAGGATGGAGACCGTCACCGAGGAGCTCCTCACCGGCCTCGCGGGCCGCGGCGAGTTCGACCTCATCGCCGACTTCGCCTACACGCTGCCCGTCATCACGATCGCCGAACTCCTCGGTGTACCGGCCGAGGACCGTGCCCTGTTCCACAAGTGGGCCCAGGCGCGCGCCTCCACGACGAGCGCGGTCACCGACGTCCTGAAGGACGAGAAGGTCATGGGCGCCCTGCGCGAACAGACCGAGTACTTCAGCGAGCACGCCAGGGCCCGCCGCAAGAACCCCGGTGACGACCTCCTCAGCCAGCTCACCCAGGCCGAACTCGACGGCGACCGGTTGGACGAGGAGGAGATCGCCAACTTCGCCGGGCTGCTCCTGATGGCCGGACATGTCACGGCCACCTCGGTCATCGCCAGCGCCGTACTGGCCCTGGACGACCATCCCGACCAGGCCGCGGCGCTGCGGGCGGACCCCGCCCTGCTGCCCGGCGCTATCGAGGAGACCGTCCGCTACTACCCGCCGCTCAGCCAGGCCTTCCGGGTCACCACGCGAGAGGTGGAGCTGGGCGGGGAGACGATCCCCGAGGGGCAGATCGTCGTGGCGTGGATGCTCTCCGCCAACCACGACGAACGCCGGTTCACCGACCCCCAGAAGTTCGACATCCGCCGCGACCCCAACCCGCACATCGGGTTCAGCCGGGGCGTGCACTTCTGCCTGGGTGCCGCGCTCGCCCGGCTGGAGATCCGCATCGCGCTGGAGGGGCTGTACCGGCACTTCCCGAACCTCAAGGTCCTGCCCGGCACCGAGTGGCACGACAACCTGCGGCTCATCGGCCCCCGCTATCTGCCGGTCGGCACCGGCAGCTGACAGCCGAACGTACGCGCGATCCGCGTCCCGCCCCCGAAGGCCGGACGCGGATCACGCGTGCCCGCAAAGCGTGGCCCCGCACCGGTCGGCGCGGCATCACCCGGTCGCCGCTCCCCCCGAAACACGCCCTAGTGGGCCTTTAGGGGTGCTGATGAGCATGACTGCTCACGTACGACGTGCCGAGGAGCTGAGGAGACCAGCGGGATGGCCAACGAGGAAAAGCTCCTGGACTACCTCAAGTGGGTGACCGCCGACCTGCACGAGACACGCCGACGGCTCGCCGACGCCGAAGCCGGACGCCACGAGCCCGTCGCCATCATCGGAATGGGCTGCCGCCTCCCCGGAGGTGTCCGGTCCCCCGAGGACCTGTGGCGGCTTGTCTCCACCGGCGGCGACGCCGTCTCCCGCTTCCCCCGTGACCGGGGCTGGGACGTCGAAGGGCTCTACGACCCCGACCCCGAACGGCCCGGCCACACGTACGTGAAGGAGGGCGGATTCCTCTACGACGCCGCCCACTTCGACCCCGAGGCGTTCGACATGACCCCCCGGGAGGCCGCGGCCACCGACCCGCAGCACCGGCTGCTGCTGGAGACCGCCTGGGAGACCTTCGAGAACGCGGGCATCGACCCCCTGTCCCTGCGCGGCACCGACACCGGCACGTTCGCCGGCGTCATGTACAGCGACTACGCCACCCAGGTCGGCAAAGCGCTCGAAGGGTACGAGGGGCACATCAGCATCGGCAGTGCGCCGAGCATCGCCTCCGGCCGTGTCGCCTACTCCTTCGGGCTCGAAGGCCCTGCCGTCACCGTCGACACCGCCTGCTCCTCCTCCCTGGTCGCCCTCCACCTCGCCGCCCAGGCCCTGCGCAACGGGGAGTGCTCCCTCGCGCTGGCCGGCGGCGCCACCGTCATGTGCGGGCCCGGCATCTTCGTCGAGTTCAGCCGGCAGCGGGGACTGGCGCCCAACGGCCGGTGCAAGCCGTTCGCCGCCGCCGCCGACGGCACCGGCTGGGCCGAGGGCTCCGCGCTGCTCCTGGTGGAACGGCTCAGCGACGCCCGCCGCAACGGGCACCAGGTCCTCGCCGTGCTGCGCGGCTCGGCCGTCAACCAGGACGGCGCCTCCAACGGGCTCACCGCCCCGAACGGGCCCTCGCAGCAGCGCGTCATCCGACAGGCCCTCTCCCACGCCGGCCTGTCGTCGGCGGACGTGGACGTCGTCGAGGCACACGGCACCGGCACCACCCTCGGCGACCCCATCGAGGCCCAGGCCATCCTCGCCACCTACGGTCAGGGCCGCCCCGACGGACAGCCGCTGCGGCTCGGCTCGGTCAAATCCAACCTCGGCCACACCCAGGCCGCCGCCGGTGCGGCGGGCCTGATGAAGATGATCCTGTCGATGCGGCACGGCGTGCTGCCCCGCAGTCTCCACATCGACGCGCCCACCCCGCACGTCGACTGGTCGGCGGGGTCCGTGGAACTCCTCACCGAGAACACCCCCTGGCCGGGCGGCGGCGAGCAGCCGCGCCGCGCCGGGGTGTCCTCCTTCGGTATGAGCGGCACCAACGCGCACGTCGTCATCGAGGAGCCGCCCGCCCCCGCGGAGCCGCCCGCCGCGCCGGTGCGCCCGGCCGGCCCCGTGACGCTGCGGCTCTCCGGACACTCCTCCGCCGCCCTGCGCGCCCAGGCCGACCGCACCCACCGCCACCTGACGGACCATCCGGACCTCGAACTGCCGGACGTGGCGCACACGCTCGCGACGGCACGGGCCACACTCGACCACCGGGGCGCCGCCGTCGGCGAAACCCGCGACGACGTCCTCGCCGCGCTGCGAGGGCTGGCCGACGGGTCACCGGCCGCCGTGAGCGGACGCGCCGTCGCCGGACGCCTCGCCGTCATGTTCACCGGTCAGGGCTCACAACGTCCGGGCATGGGACGGGAGTTGTACGCCCGGTTCCCGGTCTTCGCCGCAGCGTTCGACACCGTCTGCGCCGCACTCGACCCGCACCTGGACCGGCCGCTGCGTGACCTCGTACTCGCCGAGCCGGGCACCGCGGCCGCCGACGAAGCGGCCGAACCCCTGGACCGTACGCAGTACACCCAACCCGCCCTCTTCGCCCTGGAAGTGGCGCTCTACCGGCTGGCCGAGTCCTTCGGCGTCCGCCCCGACCACCTGATCGGGCACTCGCTGGGCGAACTGACGGCCGTCCACGTCTCCGGCATGCTGGACCTCCCCGACGCCTGCGCCTTCGTCGCCGCCCGCGGGCGCCTCATGCAGGCACTGCCCGAGGGCGGTGCCATGGCGGCCCTCCAGGTCGCCGAGGACCAGATCCTGCCCATGATCAGCGGCCGGGCGCACCAGGTCGGCATCGCGTCCGTCAACAGCCCCGACTCCACGGTGATCTCGGGGGAGCGGAGCGCCGTCGAGGAGATCACCGCCTTCTGGGAGGTCTGGGGCCACAGCACCAAGCGGCTCCGGGTCAGCCACGCCTTCCACTCACCGCTGCTGGAACCGATGCTGTACGAGCTCACCGAGATCGTCTCCGGTCTGACGTTCCGGCCGGCGGCGATCCCCGTCGTCTCCAACCTCACCGGGAAGGTCCTCAGCACCGAGGAAGCCGCCTCCCCGCGCTACTGGGCCGATCACGTCCGGCACACCGTACGGTTCGCCGACTCCATCGCCCACCTCGCCCAGCAGGACGTCCGGTTCTACCTCGAACTCGGCCCCGACGGCACCCTCACCGGGCTCACCTACGACTGTCTGACCAGCGGGGCCGCACCGAGCCCGGACGCCGCCGTCCTCGCCGCCGCACTGAGGCCCGGCGAGCCCGAGGCCATGACCTTCACGACCGCGTTGGCCCGGCTGCACGCGAGCGGCGCCCCGATCGCTCCTGACACCGACGGCTCCGGCACCCCCGCCGACGAACACCGCCCCCCGGGCGGCGCCCTCGTACCACTGCCGACCTACGCCTTCCAGCGGCGCCGGCTGTGGGTCGACCCGCCGCCGGGGCCGAGGCCCCGGACGGTCTCCGCCGGCGACACCCCCTTCTGGGCGGCCGTCGAGAACGAAGACCTCGACCAGCTCGCCGCCACCGTGCACGCCGACGACGAGCAGCGGGCCGCACTCGCCGCCCTGCTCCCCGCCCTCACCGGCTGGCGGCGCGCCCAGGACGGCCGCTACCGGCTGCGCTGGGACCCGGTCCCCGACCCCGTGCCCGACGCGGGAGACCACTCTGCCCCCGGCAACTGGCTCGCCGTGCTCCCCCCGGCGCTCGCCACCGCCGACGCCGCCGACGTCCTCACCGGGATCACCGGTGCGCTCACCGCCCACGGGCACCGGGTCGTCGCCTTCGTCGCGGACCCGGACGGCGAACCCTCACCCGCCGAACTCCTGCGCGCACAGCTCGCCGCCGGCGCCCCGGACGGCACGCCCTTCACCGGCGTACTGTCCCTGCTCGCCCTGGACGAGCGCCCGCACCACGACCACCCGGCCGTCTCCGTCGGTACGGCCCTCACCGCCGCACTCGTACAGGGCGTGGCAGCCGCAGCGCGCCCCGTACCGGTCTGGGGTCTCACCCGCGGCGCCGTCGCCGTCGAGGCCTCGGACGGCACCCGCCCCGAACAGGCCCCGGTCTGGGCCGTGTTGCAGGCCGCCGCCGCCGAACTCCCCACCTGGTCCGGGGGCCTGATCGACCTGCCCGGCACACTCGACGACGACGCCGGACGCCGACTGGCCGCCTTCCTGCGCGGCAGCGCCGAGCAGCAGGTCGCCCTGCGTCCCGCCGGGCTCCTCGCCCGCAGGCTGAGCCCGCTGCCGACGGACGGGAGCGACGTCTGGCAGCCCGGCGGAACCGTCCTCGTCACCGGCACCGACACCCCGTACGGCGCGCACGCCGCCCGGTGGCTCGCCGCGCACGGCGCCGAACATCTCGTCCTCCTCGCGGCCGAGGCGCCAACAGGACTGGCGGAGACGGGAGTCGGACTCACCCTGTGGCCGTACGACCCCACCGACGGCGACACGGACACCGACCACGACGCTCTCGCCGCCCTGCTGGCGGACGCACCGGTCACCGCCGTGATCCACACCACCGGCGCCGCCCACACCGACCCCCGCACCGCCCTGGCCACCGCCCACCACCTCGACCGGCTCACCCGCGACCGGGACCTCGCCGCCTTCGTCGTCTTCTCCGACCTGTCCGGCACCCTCGGACTGCCCGGCACCGGCGCCCAGGCCCCGCTCCACGCCCGCCTCGAAGCACTCACCGACGCCCGGCGGGCCGCCGGACTCCCCGCCGCGACCCTCGCGTTCGGACCGCTCACCGAGGAGCCGCACCTCGCTTTGCTCGGCGTGCGCCCCCTCGCGCCGAAGCCCGCGATGGACGTGCTCGGCCGGATCCCCGCCCGGGGCGCGGCCACCACCGTCGTCGCCGACATCGACTGGGCACGGTTCACCGCCGAACCGAACAACGCCCCCCTGGCGCTGCTGCGGGAGATCCCCGGCGCCCGTACCCCCGCCGCGCACGACGGCACCGGCCCGGCCGGCGCCGACCGTGACGCGGAGGGCGAACGGCTGCGCGCCCGGCTCGCCGAAGCGTCCGACGACGAAGAGGCGCGGGCCGTCCTGCTCGACCTCGTACGCGACTGTGCCGCCGACATCCTCGGCCACCACTCCGCCGACCAGGTCGGACCCGAGGACAACCTCGCCGAGATCGGCTTCTCCTCCTTCTCCGCACTCCAGTTGTGCACACGGCTCAACGCCGCCACCCAACTGACCATGCCCACAGTCGTCGTCTACGACCATCCGACTCCGGCCGGTCTGGCCCTGCACATGCACGGCCGGCTCGCCGCGACCGCACATCCCGCACGCTGACCGCCCACCGCGGCACGTGGAAGAACCCGGAATGGAGATTCCTTTGACTGGCACCGTCGTCATAGCGGGAGCAGGCCCGGTCGGCCTGTTCCTCGCCAGCGAGCTGCGGCTGGCAGGGGTGGAAGCCGTCGTCCTCGAACGCTCACCGAAGGCGAACGAGCACACCGTCGGCGGCACCCTCCACGCCCGCACCGCCGACCTGTTCGACCAGCGCGGCATCATGGACACCCTGCGCGCCGGGAACCCCCCGCTGTGGCCGCGACTGCACTTCGCCAGCTACTGGCTGGACCTCGCGCCCCACATGGAGGACGAGTACTCCCTCCTCCTGCCGCAGCAGTACACCGAAGAGATGCTCGAAGCCCACGCCACCGAGCTCGGTGCCGACATCCGGCGCGGCCACACCTGCGTCAGCCTCACCCAGGACGCCGACGGCGTCACCGTCGGGGTACGCGCCGACAGCGGCGACTACGAGCTTCGCGGCGCCTACCTCGTCGGCTGCGACGGCGGTGACAGCACCGTCCGCGAACTGGCCGCGTTCCCCGTCCAGGAGAGCGGCCCGCGCTGGTACGGCCTGCTCGCCGACGTCGAGTCCATCGAGGGCGACTGGCACCCGGGCAACTACCCCGGAGGCCAGTTCGCGGTCATCCGGTCGCCGCACGAGGGCGGCCCCTCGCGCATCATGACGCTGGAGTTCAACGAAACGACCCAGCCGCCGCCGGCCGACCAGCCCGTCAGCGTCGAAGAGGTGATCGCCAGCACCGAACGGATCACCGGACGCACCCCCGTCGTCGGCGAAGTCCAGTGGCTCCACCGCTACACCAACACCACACGCGAGGCCGAGAACTACCGGCAGGGCCGCGTCTTCGTCGCCGGGGACGCCGCACACCTGCACGTCGCCTTCGCGGGCCACGGTCTCAGCACCGGCCTGCACGACGCCGCCAACCTCGGCTGGAAGCTCGCCGCGGTCCTCGACGGACGCGCCCCCGACAGCCTCCTCGACACCTACGACGAGGAACGGCGGCCGGTCGGCCACCGGGCCTGCGTCTTCACCCAGTCACAGATGGCGCTGCTCACCCAGGGCCAGCAACTCGACATCCTGCGGCAGCTCTTCACCGACCTGGTCAAGCTTCCCGAGGTCAACCACCACCTCATCACCACCGTGACCGACGTCCGCTACGCCCTCGACGGCGCCGAGAAGGAGGACACCCACCCCCTCCTCGGCCGGCCCGTGCCGAACCAGCTCGTGAAGGACGCGGACGGACAGGCCACCGCCGTCGCCGAAGCACTCCGCGCCGGCCGCGGCGTGCTGATCGACCTCACCGACGGCGCCGCCGCACTGCCCGACACCTCCGGCCGCCGGGGTCACCTCGACAGCGTGTCCCGGGGCCCGGCCGACGCCGTCGACGCCACGGCGCTGCTCGTACGCCCCGACGGCTTCGTCGCCTGGGCCGCGACAGCCGACACAGGAAACGACGGCCTGGAGCCCGCACTGCGCCGCTGGTTCGGCGACACCGCCTGACACGGCGGAAGACAACGAAGAGGTGCCCCGGGCGTCGGTCACGACACCCGGGGCACCCTCACGTTGCGCGACTCGCGGCCGTACGACTCACACGGTCGCCCACCGGCCCACCCGTCCGTCAGCGGACGGCGACCCGCGCCGGCCCACGCAGAAGAGCCAGCTCGGCCCCGCTCAACCGGGGCTGCGGCAGCGGCTTCGCACCCGACGCCGCCGCGGCACGTACCGCGTCGAGCACCCCGGCGTCCTCCAGACCCGCCAGCGGCTCCGACATCGACATCACCCCCGTCATCGCCACGTTCACCCCGGCATCCCGCGACGCGGCCGCCTGCAGCAGATCCGCGAACCGCGCCCGCGCCTCGGCCCGCGCCCCCAACTCCGCGTCGCGGGACACGATCCGGCACTCGGGGAACCGCACGTCCTGCGACGTCGCCCACAGCCACGGATCGTCCACCGCCGCGCTGATCGCCCCCACCGTCTCCCGCGCCCGCTGGGGACGCACCCCGTGCGCAGCGAGCTCGTTCCGCAGCGCCTCGGCGCCACGCGCCGCCGCCGTCATCCCGTGCCCGTACGCGGGGTTGAGCGCCGACAGCGCGTCCCCCAGCACCAGCAGCCCCGCCGGCCAGGACGGCATGCGCTCGTACCGCAGCCGCCGGTTACGCGTACTGCGCGTACTGCGCGGCTCCGTCAGCGGCTCGGCCGCGGCGACCATACGCGCCACCAGCGGATGACGCAGACTCCGCGCGAACGCCGCGAAACCCGGCGCGTCGGCGGGCGGACGCGCACCCCGGCTGCCGGACAGCGACACCATCCACCGATCACCCTCGATCGGCACCACCAGACCGTTGCGCGCCGGTTTCGCCACCCGGTGGTCCGCGTACAGACTCACCACCGGAAAGACACCCGCCGCGCCCTCGGGCGCCCGGAAGACCCGCGTGGTGTACGTCAGGCCGGAGTCCACCGTCTCCTCCTCGGCCGCCGGCAGACCGAACCCCGTCAGCCAGCCGCTCAGCCCCGAGCCACGCCCCGTCGCGTCCACCACGACATCGGCGGCCAGCAGCCGCTCCGCGCCCCCCTCGCCGTCCCGCGCCCGAACCCGTACACCGCTCACGGCTCCGGCGTCACCGGCCAGACCGGCGGCCACGGTGCCCTCAAGCACCGATACGTTCGGCAACGCGAGCACACAACCACGCAGCACCCACTCCAGCAACGCCCGACTGCACGTGAGCATGTACTGCGTCTCGGGGAACCGCTCGCACCAGCCGGCCGCCGACATCAGCAGCATGTCCCGCTGCACCCCGACCCGTCGCGCGCCCGCCGCCAGCAGCCGCTCGGTCGCGCCCGGCAACAGCCGCTCCACCGCCCGCGCCCCACCGGACCACAGCACATGCGCGTGCTCCGCCTGCGGCACACCCGTACGCGCCGCGGGCCCCTCGGCCGGGTACTCGTCCCTCTCCACGACGGTGACCGAACCCACGTACGGCGCGAGAGCCGCGGCGGCCAGCAGACCGGCGACACTGCCGCCCAGCACCACCGCGTGAGTCCCCCCGCTCACAGCACCTCCACGGCGATCCCGCCCCTGACCCACTCGGTGGCCTCGACCGTCAGACCCACGACACGCCCGCCACTGCCCAGACCGGCCAGCGCACGCTCCAGCTGGAACAGCAGAAGCCCGTTGCCGTTGTTGCCCGTCTCCTCGACACGGCTCGTCACACTCGACTCCGCCACACCCAGCAGCTCGCACACCCGCTCCGTGACACGCCCGGAGTGCTGCGGCGGAAGCACCGCGTCGACATCGGAGTCCTTCCACCCGACATCGTCCAGCAACTCCCGCCACGCCTCGGCCGCCAGCACCGGAACCTGCGTCTCCACAGCGCCCCGGTCGTCGGTCACGGCCGGCGCCCCCGTCCCGGCATGGGCACCGAACCACTCCACGGTCTGCGCCGGAGGAAGCCCGCCGACCAGCCGGGTGCGCACCCGCCGGACCACGGCGGCCCCCGGGCGCGGCTCCACGCTCAGCACCGCGCACCCGGCGCCGTCACCCGCCAGTGCCATCGAGACCAGCTCGGCGGGGGACAGATGCTTGATGTCGCCACTGGGATCGAAGTGCTTGACCCAGGTGTCGCCGCCCAGAACCAGCGCCGTACGGGCCGAACCGCCCGCCAGGCGCTGCACGGCGATCTCCATCGCCTGCACGACCCCCGCACACCCGGACTGCACCTGGTACGACGGCACGCCGTCGATGCCCAGCCGGTCCGCGACGATGTTGACCGTCGCGGGCATCAGCATGTCCGGCATGCTCGTGCCCATCACCAGCAGATCGACGTCCTGCGCGTCCAGCCCGGCCGCCGCCAGCGCCTCCCGCGCCGCGGCCTCCCCGAGATCCGCCAGGGTGTGGGTGATCTCGCCGGACTCCAGGTCCCTGGCCAGATGACGGGAGCGGATCCCCACACCCGTCTCGGCCCAGCGCGCCCAGCTGTCCCCGACACCGAGCCGGTGCGCCAGCGCCACGTTGTCGACCGGAGGACCGGGCAGGGCCGTCCTGACCGACAGGATGTGAATGTTCGGACTGTCCATCCCGTCTCCAATTCTCCCGCGCACACGTGCGGATGACATACCGGACGCCGATGCTGTCGCCGTCGGCTAAAGCCCCCCTAACTCACCGTTCCCCCACATGAGACGCACTCCGCGGCATTCAGATTCTCTTTAGCGGGTTGCTAGGCGGCTCTGTTGAGAATGAGGCCGTCCGTATTCCGCACAGTAGGGCCGTCAGCACGCGCCGCGGTGAGACAGCACGGCCATCGCCAACCCCTGCGGCCTGCTTGGTCAGGAGGAAAGCGAATTATGGCAAGACCGCAGGCATCGCTTCGCGAGGACGTCCGCATGTTGGGCAGCCTCGTCAAGTTCCGAATGGCCAGCGACTGGACCAAGAAGGTCCAGAGCATTTACGAGATGTACCCCCCTGGGCACCTCATGACCGAGGAGAGCACCTACTTCAACCAGGGGTACTGGGAGACCGGGAACGAGACGTACGACGCGGCCCAGGAAGCCCTCGCCGGCCTGCTGGCCGACACCGTGGGCATGCGCGAGGGCGACACCGTCCTCGACTGCGGATTCGGCTACGGAGACCAGGACTTCTACTGGCTCAAGAGCCGTAGGCCCCGGCAGATCTTCGGCATCAACATCACGCCGAAGCACGTCGAGTTCGCGAGCGACCGGGCGCGGCGCGAAGGCGTCACGGACCGGGTCAACTTCCAGCTCGCCTCCGCCACGGAGATCCCGTTCCCCGACAACACCTTCGACCGCGTCGTGTCGCTGGAGTCGGCCATGCACTACCAGCCGCGCAGCCAGTTCTTCAAGGAGGCCTACCGCGTCCTCAAGCCCGGCGGTGTCATCGCCACGGCCGACATCGTCCCCATGCCCGGCGCGGGACCGCGAGAGAACCTCAAGGCCCACGCACTCGGCTGGCTCAAGTGGACCGTCGACGACCGCAACTGGCACGACCGGGACGTCTACGCCGAGAAGCTGAGCCAGACGGGCTTCGAATCGGTCGGCGTCACGACCATCCAGCCCAAGGTGTGGGAGCCCTGGCGCGCCTACATCACCAAGAAGGTCGCCGACCCGGCGTTCAAGCCCACCGTGAGCAAGCTCTACTACCGTGTCCTGCAGAAGGCATGGGCGGACCCCGAGCTGCTCAAGCGGGAACTGGAGACCGTGGACTACATCATGGCGGCCGGCACCAAGCCCCTGACCTGACCGGGGGCATGACATGCAGTGGGGGCGGTCCACCAGGGACCGCCCCCACTGTCGTACGTATGTCAGGAGTACCGGCCCCGGCTGTCAGCACTACCGGGCCCGGCACACCGGCTCAGGACACCGCGCGGATCCGCAGCACCAGCGCGCTGCCGCCCAGCGTCAGCACCGCCGACAGAGCGAAGAGCGCGGGGTAGCCCGCCAGCGACACCACGGGCCCGGCGATGGCCGGGGCCAGCAGGTTCGGAGCCGTATTGGCCACGTTCACCAGCCCCAGGTCCTTCCCCCGGTCCGTCGCCGACGGCAGAACCTCCGTCACCAGCGCGGAGTGGACAGCCAGATACACACCGAAACCGGCACCGAGAATGGCCGCCGCCAGCACAGCCGCCGGCCAGGTCGGTGACACCGCCATCACCACCGAGGCCAGCGCCAGGACGGCGCCCGCGCCCAGCACGAACACCTTCCGGCGCCCGACCCTGTCCGACCAGTAACCACCGAGCACGATGGTGACGAGCAGGAAGAGCGTGGTGACCGCGGTGAGCTGGAGGACGGCCTCGTCGGCGTCCTTCACCTTCACCGAGTCCTGAAGGAAGTACAGCAGGTACAACGAGGCGGCGGCGCCGCTGAGCTGGGTGATGAAACGGCTCGCCCACGCCCAGCCGAAGTCCGGATGACGCCGCGGACTGATCCACATACCGCGCAGCAGCGACCCCAGCGGCGGGCGCGCCGCGAGCGGCAGCGGATCGTCCGGCGTCAGCAGGACGAACGGCAGCATCAGACCCACCACCACGAGCCCCAGCGCCACATAGCCCGGACGCCCGGGAACCACGGCCGACACCAGCCCGACACCGAGCACCGCGCCCAGCACCTGCGGCAGGTTCACCCACCCCGACACCAGTCCGCGCTGCCTCACCGGCACCCGGTCCGGCACCGCGGCCGTCAGCGTGGCCAGCATCATGTTCAGCCCCACCTGCACGAACACCCACGCCACCGCGACACCGGCGATCGTGTCCTGCCGCGACAGGGCCACCAGGGCCACGGCACCCAGCACCGCGCCACCGACCGTCCACGGCCGCCGCCGCCCCAGCCGGCCCGTCGTCCGGTCGGACAACGCACCCACCAGTGGAGTCGTCAGCAGCACCGCCAGTGCACCCGCACCCGTCACCCAGCCCAGCAGCGACTTCTTGTTCTCCGGTGAGATGTGCTGGATCTGATCCGGCAGCAGCACCTGGAGCGGAGCCATGAAGGCCATCCACACACCGAGATTCGCCAGGACCAGGAGCAGGGTCCACGGTCTGCTGACCGGCTCCGTCGGCTCGGCGAGAGCCGCGTAGGACGGCGCGGCCTCCTGCGGTTGCCGTACGGGGGTGCTGGGGGTGCTCACCGCACCCCCTGGGCTGCCGACGCGGCCGGCGTGACACTGGTGTCCGTACGACCCCAGAACAGCCGCATCTCCCGGATCAGCCCGTCGGCACCCACCCGCAGCAGGGCGATGAACGCGACGGTCAGCCGGCTCCCCGCCGGCAGCCGCGCGTCGTCCAGTTCGGCCGTGGCCGGCAGCAGCACGTGCTCGTCGTCCAAGGACGCCACCGGAACCCCGGGCGTTTCGAGTACGCGGGAGGCGACCGCGCGGGCCAAGTGCTCCCGGAGCGCTGTCAGGCCCGTCAGCGTGCCACTCCCGACCGGGTCCTCGTACCGGATCTCCGGCGAGAACAACGCCAGGGCGCCATCCACGTCACCGGCGTTCAGACGGTGGCAGTACTCCAGGGCCACCTTCTTGCGCTCCGCCTCATCAGGCATGCGAGTTCCTTCCCAGGTCCTTGTCGATAAAGTCGAACAGCTCGTCGCTGGAGGCCCCCTGGAGCCGGTCGGACGTCGTGTCCTCCCGTGCGGCGGCCTCCCGCTCGTTCCGGTCCGCGTTGAGCCTCGCCAGCACCGCGGTCAGCCGCAGGGCCACCCGGTCGAGGACCGAATCATCGGTCCCGGCGAGCAACGCCGCGTCCAGCCGGTCCAGTTCGGCGAGCGGGTTCTTCGGCACCGTCACCGCCACCGCTTCGCCGGACGCCGGGCCCCCGGCGAACAACTCCTCGTGGAGGTGGAGCGCCACGGCCTTCGGCGAGGGGTGGTCGAAGACCAGCGTGGCGGGCAGCCGCAGCCCCGTCGTCGCGGCCAGCCGGTTCCGCAGCTCGACCGCGGTGAGCGAATCGAAGCCCAGATCCTTGAACGCCTTGTCCGGCGACGCCGATGCCCCCGGACCATGACCGAGAACCGCGCTCACATGGGCGGAGACCAGCTTCACCAACTCCTCCCGCGCCTCGTGCACCTCCAGCCCGGACAGCCGGCCGAGCAGCCCGGTGGGTCCGCCCGGCGTGCTCCCGGCGGCCGCGCGCCGGACAGGCCGCACCAGTCCACGCATCAACGGGGGCACGCTGTCCGCATCGATGTGCGAGGGGGACAGCTCCGCGGGCAGCAGCATCGGGGGTTCCCCCGGGGCAGCCGCGATGTCGAACAGCGCCATACCCGTCTCACTCGTCATCGGCACCAGCCCGGACCGCCTCAGCTTGGCCACGTGACCGTCGTCCATGTGGGCGGTCATGCCGGTGGGTTGTGCCCAGTAGCCCCAGGCGAGTGAGGTGGTGGGTTGTCCGTTGTGGTGGCGGTGGTGGGCGAGGGCGTCGAGGAAGGTGTTGGCGGTGGCGTAGTTGGCTTGTCCGGTGGCGCCGAGGGTGGCGGCGGCGGAGGAGAAGAGGATGAACGCGTCGAGGTTGTGGTCGGCTGTGAGTTGGTGGAGGTTCCAGGCGGCGTCGACCTTGGGGGCGAGTACGGTGGTGAGCTGTTGGGGGGTGAGGTTGTCGATGGTGGCGTCGTCGAGGACGCCTGCGGTGTGGATGACGGCGGTGAGGGGGTGTTCGGCGGGGATGGTGTCCAGCAGTGCGGTGAGCTGTTGCCGGTCGGCGGCGTCGCACGCGGCGATACGGACGTCGGCCCCCAGCGCGGTCAGCTCCTTCAGCAGGGCCTGGGCCCTCTCCGTCTCCGGGCCGGTCCTGCTGGTCAGGAGGAGGTGGCGGGCGCTGTGGTGAGTGACGAGGTGGCGGGCGATGTGGGTGCCGAGGGTGCCGGTGCCGCCGGTGATGAGGGTGGTGCCGTGGGGGTTGGGGGTGAGGGTGTTGCCGGGTGTGGGGGTGTGGCGGGCGAGGCGGGGGACGAGTGTGTCCCCGTTGCGGAGGGCGAGTTTGGGTTCGCCGGCGGTAGTGGCGGCGTGGACGGCGCCGGGGAGGTGCTTGTTGCTGTCGGGGTGGTTGTCGGTGTCGATGAGGGTGATGCGGTGGGGGTGTTCGTTCTGGGCGCTGCGGATGAGGCCCCAGAGGGGTGCGTGGGTGAGGTCCGTTATGTTCTCGCCGGGGTGGGTGGTGACGGCGTGGTGGGTGAGGACGATGAGGTGGCGGTCGGTGTTGGCGGGGTCGGTGAGCCAGTCCTGGAGGTGCTGGAGGGTCTGGGCGGCGGCGTGGTGGACCTGCTGGGGGAGGGGCAGGTCGGGGTCGGCCGGATCGAGTTCGAGGTGGGTGATCGACTCGGGTGGGGCGGTGGCGGGTGTTCCGGCGGTGAGGATCGTCCAGGCTTGGTGGTCGCCGGCGTCTGTGCCGCCGTCACTCGCCAGGGCGGTCGCGGTCCACTCGACAGCGAACAGCCGGTTGTGGGTGCTGGTGCCGGCCGCCGCCAACTGCGCCGTATCGATGGCACGCATGGTGAGGGCCTGGATGCGCGCGACCAACGCGCCCTGGGGGTCGGTGAGTACGAGCGAGACAGAGGATGCGTCCGTCTGCGTGATACGTGCCCGCACCGAGGTCGCCCCGGTGGAGAACAGCTCTACGCCCGACCACGAGAACGGCAACTGGACACGCTGCTCGTCGGACGACCCGAGTGCGAGGGTGTGGAGTGCGGCGTCGAGGAGTGCGGGGTGGATGCCGTAGCCGGTGACGTCGGTGTCGGGGTCGAGTTCGATCTCGGCGTAGAGGTTGTCTCCGTCGCGCCAGGCCGCGGTGAGTCCTTGGAAGGCGGGGCCGTAGCCGTAGCCGTGGGTGGCGAGGTCGTCGTAGAGGCTGTCGGTGCTGAGCGCGGTGGCATCGGCGGGCGGCCAAGAAGCAGGCTCGGCAGGGTAGTTCGTCGCCCCGGCGTCTGCGAGCAGACCTGTGGCGTGGAGGGTCCAGGGTTCGTCGTCGGCTTGGCGGGAGTGGATGGTGACGGGGATGAGGTCCTGAGTGGCCGGGTCTTCGGGGCCGGTGGCTATGTGGAGTTGGACGGTTTCGTTTTCGGGGATGGTGAGGGGGGTTTGGAGGGTGAGTTCGGTGAGGTGGGGGTGGTTTGTGTGGTGTCCGGCGTGGAGTGCGAGGTCGATGTAGGCGGTGCCGGGGAGGAGGATTGTGCCGGTGACGGTGTGGTCGGCGAGCCAGGGGTGGGTGCGGAGTGAGAGTGTGCCGGTGAAGGTGGTGGTGTGGTTGTCGGGGTGTTGGATGGTGGCGGCGAGGAGTGGGTGGTTGGCGGGGGTGAGGCCGGCGGTGGTGAGGTTTGCTTGTGTGGGTGTGTCGTTTAGCCAGTAGTGCTGGTGTTGGAAGGCGTAGGTGGGGAGGGTGGTGGGTTGGGTGGTGGGGGTGGGCCAGGTGGTGGGTGTGTTGTGGGTGTGGAGGGTGGCYTGGGCGAGGCGGAACTGGGTGGGTCCGTRCTGGTGGCGTCGGAGGGTKCCGGTGACGGTCAGCGGTGTGTCGTTGCCGTTGTCCGTCTCGGGGTTTTCGTTTGTTTGGTTGATGGGGGTGGTGAGGGTGGGGTGGGGGCTTGTTTCGATGTAGGTGGTGTGGGAGGTGTTGTTGAGGTGGGTGAGGGTGGTGTGGAAGTGGACGGGTTGGCGGAGGTTGTCGTACCAGTAGGTGCTGTTGAGGGTGGTGGTGTCGGTGGGCCGGTCGATGGGATGGGTGGTGGAGTGGAAGGGGATGCTCGCGGCCTGCGGGGTGATGTCCGCGAGGACTGTGAGGAGGTGTTCTTCGAGGGCTTCGACGTGGGGGCTGTGGGAGGCGTAGTCGACCGGGAGAAGCCTGGTCTGGATGTTGTTCGTCTGGCAGTGGTCGAGGTAGGTGTGGATGTCCTCGGTGGTGCCGGAGATGACGGTGTGGGTGGGGGAGTTGATGACGGCGACCGAGAGGCTGTCGTATCCGGCGATCTGTTCGGTGACCTGTTCGTGCGGCAGGGTGACCGAGGCCATGGTGCCGCGGCCGGTCAGTGTGGTGAGGGCCTTGCTCCGCAAGGCGACGATCTTCGCCGCGTCCTCCAGGCTCAGCGCGCCGGCGATGTGGGCCGCGGCGATCTCGCCCTGGGAGTGACCGATGACCGCGTCCGCGCTGGTCCCGTGGTGTTCCCACAGCCGGGCGAGGGAGACCATGACCGCGAACAACGCGGGCTGGACGACGTCGACGCGCTCCAGCAGTTCCCCGGCCGGATCGGTCAGGACATCCCGCAGCGACCAGTCGACGTACGGGGCCAGGGCTTTCGCGCACGCGTCGATGGACTGGGCGTAGACGGGCTCGGTCGTCAGGAGGTCGGCGGTCATCAGGGGCCACTGGGCCCCCTGGCCGGGGAAGACGAACACCGTCTTGCCCTGCGGTCGCGTCACACCGCTGACTACATGCGCACTGGGAGCGCCCTCGCCCAGGGCCGCCAGCCCCTCCATCAGCTCGGCGTACTCCGTCGCGACAACCGCACCCCGGTGGGTCAGCGCCGCGCGAGTCGTGGTCAGAGCATGCGCGACCTGCTCGGCCGTGACCTCCGGATGCGCGGCAAGGTACGCGTGCAGCCGGGAAGCCTGGGCACCCAACGCGTCCGATGTGTGACCCGATACCGGCCACACCACCACACCGGAAGAGGACCCTGCCGGGTCATCCGTCTCCGTGGTCTCGACGGGTTCGGCCGCCGGGGCCTGTTCCAGGATCACGTGCGCGTTCGTACCGCTCATGCCGAACGAGGACACACCGGCCCGCCTCGGCCGGTCCTCCCCGACCGTCCACGGCGTGTTCTCCCTGAGGAGTTCAACGGCTCCCGCCGACCAGTCGACATGCGGCGTCGGCTCGTCCACGTGCAGCGTCTGCGGGAGTACGCCCTCCCGCATCGCCATCACCATCTTGATCACACCGCCCACACCGGCCGCGGCCTGCGTGTGCCCGATGTTCGACTTGAGCGATCCGAGCCACAGCGGAGCATCCTCCGGCCGGTCCTGGCCGTAGGTGGCGAGGATGGCCTGGGCCTCGATCGGGTCGCCCAGCGTCGTGCCCGTTCCGTGCGCCTCCACCGCCTGGACATCCGCCGCCGACAGACCCGAGTTCGCCAGCGCCTGAAGGATCACCCGTTCCTGCGAAGGCCCGTTCGGAGCAGTCAGACCGTTCGACGCACCGTCCTGGTTCATTGCCGAACCCTTCACCACCGCCAGGACTTGGTGCCCGTTGCGTACGGCGTCCGACAGCCGCTCCACCAGCAGCAGCCCCACACCCTCCGACCAGCCCGTGCCGTCCGCGCCGGCCGCGAAGGGCTTGCACCGGCCATCGGGGGCCAGACCACGCTGTCGGCTGAATACGACGAACGCGTTCGGGGTGGACATGATGGTGACGCCGCCGGCCAGCGCGAGGTCGCACTCGCCGTTCCGCAGCGACTGGGCGGCCATGTGCAGGGCGACCAGCGACGACGAACACGCCGTGTCCACCGTCACCGCCGGCCCCTCCAGGCCCAACGTGTAAGCGATACGCCCCGACGCGATGCTGGCCAGACTTCCTGATCCGAGGTAGCCCTCAAGGTCCTCGGGAATGCTGGACAGCCGGGAGAAGTAGTCCTGTGAGGTCAGTCCGGCGAAGACACCGGTCGCGCTTCCCTTGAGAGAGGTGGGGTCGATGCCCGCGCTCTCGAACGTCTCCCAGGCCGTCTCCAGGAGCAGTCGCTGCTGCGGGTCCGTCGCCAGGGCCTCGCGCGGACTGATCCGGAAGAGTTCGGCGTCGAACTGGGCCGCGCTGTGCAGGAATCCACCGCGCCGGGTGGTGGAGGTGCCGGCGTGATCGGGGTCCGGATCCAGCAGCCGTTCGATGTCCCAGCCGCGATCGGTCGGGAACTCGCCGATGCCGCTGCCGCCATCGGCAAGGAGCCGCCAGAGATCCTCCGGCGACGAGACGTCGCCGGGGAAGCGGCACGCCATGCCGACGATCACGATCGGCTCGTCGTCCTGGGAGGTGCCGTTGGACGTGGCGGGACGCGCCGTGCCCGCCGACTCGGTGCCCACGAGCTGAGTGAGCAGGTACTGGGTCAGAGCCTTGGGGCTCGGGTGGTCGAAGACGACTGTTGTCGGCAACTGCACGCCGGTGGCGGCGCCGAGCCGGTTGCGGAGCTCAACAGCTGTCAGTGAATCGACGCCCAGCTCCTTGAACGCACGGTCCGCGTCCACACCAGCCGCATGGCCGAGGACGGCTGCCACGTGCTGGGAGACCAGTGCGAGCAGTTGTTCCCGCTGTGCGGCCGGGGAGAGCCCGGCGAGACTCCCCGCGAGACCCGCGACCGCACCGGCGCCGGCCCCGGCGGCCACACGCCGGGTGGGGCGGCGGACCAGACCACGCAGGAGCGCGGGGGCGCTCTCCGGGCTGAGCCGCTTGGTGTCCAGGTCGATCGGCAGGAGCGAAGGCGCGCCGCTGGTCAGGGCGGTGGAGAAGAGGCGGAGCGCCGTCTCCGTACGCAGCGGCCTGACCCCGCCCCTCACCAGGCGCTCGGTGTCGGCATCGCTCATGTGGCCCGTCATGCCACTGGCCTCGGCCCAGTAGCCCCAGCCGAGCGATCCCGCCGGCAGACCCTGGTGCCGTCGGTGGACGGCGAGCGCGTCGAGGAAGGCGTTGGCGGACGCGTAGTTGGCCTGGCCCGGGGCACCCAGCCCGGCGGCGGCCGATGAGAAGAGCACGAAGGCGTCCAGGTCGGAACCCGCCGTCAGCTCGTGCAGATTCCATGCCGCGTCCACCTTCGGGCGCCGGACGAAGGCGAGTTGCTCCGGCGTGAGCCGTTCGACGGTCGCGTCGTCGAGAACGCCGGCGGCGTGGACGACGGCGCTGAGCGGGTGCTCGGCGGGAACGGTGTCCAGCAGCTCGGCCAGTTGATCCCGATCGGCCGCGTCACAGGACTCGACACGCACCTCGGCGCCGAGAGCCTCCAGCTCCGCCCGCAGCTCGGCGGCGCCGGCGGCGTCCGCACCGGAGCGGCTGGCGAGCAGAAGGTGCCTGGCTCCGTGCCCGGCGACCAGTTCCCTGGCGATGTGTCCGCCGAGTACGCCGGTGCCGCCGGTGATCAGCACCGTGCCCTCGGGAGAGATCCCGCTCGGGAGGGTGAGAACCACCTTCCCGATGTGCCGGGCCTGACTGAGGAACCGGATGGCCTGCTGGGCATCGTGGATGTCCCAGGCAGTGACGGGCAGCGGCTTGAGCGCCCCGCTCACGAACAGCTCGCGCAGTTCCTGGAGCATCTCCTGGATACGGTCGGGCCCCGCGTCCCCCAGGTCGAACGCCTGGTAGACGACATCGTGATCGTGTTCCGCCGAAACGGTGTCGGCGTCCCGGATGTCGGTCTTGCCGATCTCGATGAAGCGTCCGCCGTCACCGAGGAGGCGCAGGGAGGCATCGGTGAAGTCACCGGCCAGGGAGTTGAGGACGATGTCGACACCCGGTGCCCCTGCCGTGGCACGGAAGTGCTGCTCGAAGTCGAGCGTGCGGGAGGAAGCGACATGGGTGTCGGGAATGCCCCGGTCGCGGAGCACGTACTGCTTCGCCGGGCTCGCCGTGGTGAACACCTCGAGACCCCAGTGCTCGGCCAGCTCCAGCGTTGCCAGACCGACGCCACCCGTCGCGGCGTGCAGGAGCAGACGCTCACCCCGCTGCACCCCTGCCAGATCGGAGAGCCCGTAGTAGGCGGTGAGATAGACGATGGGGAGGGTGGCCGCCTCGGCGAAGCTCCAGCCGTCCGGCATGCGGGTGACCAGCCGGGCGTCGGTCATGGTGACCGGCCCGGTACCGGAGAGAAGACCCATCACCCGGTCGCCCACCGCGAGGTGGCTGACGTCCGGCGCGACCTCGATCACCACACCGGCGCCTTCTCCACCGAGTGACCGCACGTCCGCGACCATGCCGAGCGCCACGACGACGTCCCGGAAGTTCAGCCCCGCGGCGCGCAGGGCGATCCGGACCTGTCCTGGTGCGAGCGGCGCGACGGCCTCGGGGAAGTCCACCAGGCGTACGTCTTCGACGGTGCCTCCGCCCGTGACACCCAGACGCCAGGCGGGCGCGTCCGCGGGAGGCGAGAGCCGCTCGGGTGTGGGGAAGGGGGTGAGGCGGGGGGTGAGTATGTTGCCGTTGCGGAGGGCGACTTGGGGTTCGTCGGTGATGGTGGCGGTGTGGATGGCCTGGGTGAGGTGGTTGGTGCTGTCGGGGTGGTTGTCGGTGTCGATGAGGGTGATGCGGCGGGGGTGTTCGCTCTGGGCGCTGCGGATGAGGCCCCAGAGGGGCGCGTGGGTGAGGTCGGTGAGATGTTCACCGGGTTGGGCGGCCACGGCGTGGCGGGTGAGGACGACGAGGTGGGAGTTGGTGCGGGCGTCGTCGGTCAGCCAGTCCTGGAGGAGGGCGAGGGCCTGTTCGCTCGTGGCCTGTACTCGCTCGGGCAGCGGCAGTTCGGCGAAGTCGCCGAGCCGGGCATGGACCTCCACTTCCTGCGGGGCCTCATCGACACCGGCCAGCAGGAGCGCGTACGGCTGCGGATCCGCGTCGTTGGCGACGCCATTGGCAACGGCTTCGGTCCCGGCCTCGGACGGAACCGCCGGCGACCACGCGACGGTGAACAGCCGGTTCTCGTCGGCCGGCCCGGTGCTGACGGCGGCGAGCTGCGCAGGGTCGATCGCCCGGAGTGTCAGGGCTTCGACATGGACGACCGGTTGGCCGACCGGGTCGGCGATGCTGAGCGCCAACGTCCGCGCGTCCCCGCGCCCGATGTGGACGCGCAGTGCGGTGGCACCGGTCGCGTGCAGACTGACCCCGGACCAGGAGAAGGGCAGCGCGAGCTCGGCCTCTGCCCGTCCGTCCGTACCGCTGTCCGTACCGCTGTCCGCACCGAGGGTGTGGAGTGCGGCGTCGAGGAGTGCGGGGTGGATGCCGTAGCCGGTGACGTCGGTGTCGGGGTCGAGTTCGATCTCGGCGTAGAGGTTGTCGCCGTCGCGCCAGGCCGCGGTGAGGCCTCGGAAGGCGGGACCGTAGCCGTAACCCCGGGCGTCCATCGACTCGTAGAGGGTCTCCACGGACAGAGCCTTCGCACCGGCGGGCGGCCAGGCGGTGAGATCCGTACCCGCGGAATCGGCGGGAACGTCGGAGAGCACTCCTATCGCGTGGAGCGTCCACGCTTCGTCGGTGACCCGACGGGAGTGGATGCTGATGGGGGTGGTCTGTTGCTGGGTGTCTTCAGGGCCTGCGATTAGTTGAAGCTGAATGGTTTCGTTTTCGGGGATGGTGAGGGGGGTTTGGAGGGTGAGTTCGGTGAGGTGGGGGTGGTTTGTGTGGTGTCCGGCGTGGAGTGCGAGGTCGATGTAGGCGGTGCCGGGGAGGAGGATTGTGCCGGTGACGGTGTGGTCGGCGAGCCAGGGGTGGGTGCGGAGTGAGAGTGTGCCGGTGAAGGTGGTGGTGTGGTTGTCGGGGTGTTGGATGGTGGCGGCGAGGAGTGGGTGGTTGGCGGGGGTGAGGCCGGCGGTGGTGAGGTTTGCTTGTGTGGGTGTGTCGTTGAGCCAGTAGTGCTGGTGTTGGAAGGCGTAGGTGGGGAGGGTGGTGGGTTGGGTGGTGGGGGTGGGCCAGGTGGTGGGTGTGTTGTGGGTGTGGAGGGTGGCCTGGGCGAGGCGGAACTGGGTGGGTCCGTACTGGTGGCGTCGGAGGGTGCCGGTGACGGTCAGCGGCGTGTCGTTGCCGTTGCCCGTCTCGGGGTTTTCGTTTGTTTGGTTGATGGGGGTGGTGAGGGTGGGGTGGGGGCTTGTTTCGATGTAGGTGGTGTGGCCGGTGTTGTTGAGGTGGGTGAGGGTGGTGTGGAAGTGGACGGGCCTGCGGAGGTTGTCGTACCAGTAGGTGCTGTTGAGGGTGGTGGTGTCGGTGGGCCGGTCGATGGGATGGGTGGTGGAGTGGAAGGGGATGCTCGCCGCTTGCGGCACGATGTCCGCGAGAGCGGTCAGCAGTTCCGCTTCGAGGGCTTCGACGTGGGGGCTGTGGGAGGCGTAGTCGACCGGGAGAAGCCTGGTCTGGACGTTGTTCGCCTGGCAGTGGTCGAGGTAGGTGTGGATGTCCTCGGTGGTGCCGGAGATGACGGTGTGGGTGGGGGAGTTGATGACGGCGACCGACAGGCTGTCGTATCCGGCGATCTGTTCGGTGACCTGTTCGTGCGGCAGGGTGACCGAGGCCATGGTGCCGCGGCCGGTCAGTGTGGTGAGGGCCTTGCTCCGCAAGGCGACGATCTTCGCCGCGTCCTCCAGGCTCAGCGCGCCGGCGATGTGGGCCGCGGCGATCTCACCCTGCGAGTGACCGATGACCGCGTCCGCGCTGGTCCCGTGGTGCTCCCACAGCCGGGCGAGGGAGACCATGACCGCGAACAACGCGGGCTGGACGACGTCGACACGCTCCAGCAGTTCCCCGGCCGGATCGGTCAGGACATCCCGCAGCGACCAGTCGACGTACGGGGCCAGGGCTTTCGCGCACGCGTCGATGGACTGGGCGTAGACGGGCTCGGTCGTCAGGAGGTCGGCGGTCATCAGCGGCCACTGGGCACCCTGGCCGGGGAAGACGAACACCGTCTTGCCCTGCGGTCGCGTCACACCGCTCACGACATGCGCACTGGGAGCACCCTCGCCCAGGGCCGCCAGCCCCTCCATCAGCTCGGCGTACTCCGTCGCGACCACCGCACCCCGGTGGGTCAGCGCCGCGCGAGTCGTGGTCAGAGCATGCGCGACCTGCTCGGCCGTGACCTCCGGATGCGCGGCAAGGTACGCGTGCAGCCGGGAAGCCTGGGCACCCAACGCGTCCGATGTGTGACCGGACACCGGCCACACCAGCACACCGGAAGGGGACTCTGCCGGGTCATCCGTCTCCGTGGTCTCGACCGGTTCGGCCGCCGGGGCCTGTTCCAGGATCACGTGCGCGTTCGTGCCGCTCATGCCGAACGAGGACACACCGGCCCGCCTCGGCCGCTCGCCCTCGACCGACCAAGGGGTGTTCTCGGTCAGGAGCTCAACTGCCCCCGCCGACCAGTCCACATGCGGCGTAGGCTCGTCCACGTGCAGCGTCTGCGGGAGTACGCCCTCCCGCATCGCCATCACCATCTTGATGACGCCGCCGACACCGGCAGCCGCCTGCGTGTGGCCAAGGTTCGACTTCAGCGATCCGAGCCACAGCGGAGCATCCTCCGGGCGGTCCTGACCATAAGTAGTGAGGATGGCCTGGGCTTCGATGGGGTCGCCGAGGGCCGTGCCGGTGCCATGAGCCTCGACAGCGTCCACGTCCGCCGCCGACAGTCCCGCGTTCGCGAGTGCCTGACGGATCACGCGCTGCTGCGAAGGTCCGTTGGGCGCGGTAAGACCGTTCGACGCACCGTCCTGGTTGACCGCCGAACCCTTCACCACCGCGAGCACCTGGTGCCCGTTGCGCTTGGCGTCCGACAGCCGCTCCACCAGCAGCAGCCCCACACCCTCCGACCAGCCCGTGCCGTCCGCACTCGCCGCGAACGGCTTGCACCGGCCGTCCGGCGCCAGTCCGCCCTGGCGCGTGAACTCCGTGAAGCATCCGGGCGCCGCCATGACGGTCACACCGCCGGCCAGTGCCAGCGACGACTCGCCGTTCCGCAGTGACTGGCACGCCAGATGCAGCGCGACCAGCGACGACGAACACGCCGTGTCGATCGTGAGCGCCGGGCCCTCCAGGCCGAACGTGTAGGAGACACGGCCGGACGCGACGCTCAGCGCGCTCCCGATGCCGACCTGGCCCTCGAACCCCTTAGGGGTGTCGGTGAGCCGGGAGAGGTAGTCCTGCGAAATGACACCGGCGAAGACACCGGTGTCGCTCCCCTGGAGCGACATGGGGTTGATGCCGGCCCGCTCGAAGGCCTCCCACGACGTCTCCAACAGCAGTCGGTGCTGCGGGTCCGTCGCCACCGCCTCGCGCGGACTGATGCGGAAGAGTTCCGGGTCGAACTTGGCGGCATCGTAGAGGAAGCCACCGGACGACGTCGCGGAAGTGCCGGTGCGTTCCGGGTCCGGGTCCATCAGCCGTTCGATGTCCCAGCCGCGATCGGTCGGGAAGTCACCGATCCCGTCCCGTCCTTCGGCGAGCAACTCCCACAGGTCCTCCGGCGAGGAGACCTCACCCGGGAAGCGACAGGCCATTCCGATGATGGCGATCGGCTCGTCGTGCGCGATCGGCGCCGCGGCGCCGATCGCGGTGGCCGGCAGCGTGCCGAGCAGTTCCGTGAGGAGGAAGCGGGCCGCCAGGATCGGCGTCGGGTGGTCGAAGATGAGGGTCGTCGGGAGCTGGAGACCGGTCGAGGCGGTGAGCCGGTTGCGTACCTCAACGGCGGTCAGCGAGTCGAAACCCAGCTCCCGGAACGTGCGGTCGGCCTCGATGGCCGCCGCGTCACCACGTACCAGCACGGTCGCCACATGGCTCCGTACCAGGTCCAGAAGGTGACGCTCCCGCTGCTCGGGGGCCAGCAGGGACAGCGCCTCCGCCAGTGAGCCGCCCTTGCCCGTGGACGCGCCCGAACCCCGAGCCGCGCGGGACACACTGGCGCGCCGGGGCTGCACCAGAGCGCGCAGAAGCGGCGGCGGGGCCGTCGAGCCCAGAGCCCGGGTGTCCAGCCCGGTGGGCAGCAGGAAGGGCCGGTTCTCGGCCAGACCCATATCCAGCAGTGCCAGCCCCTGGGGCGTCGTCAGGGGTACGACCCCCGCGCGGCTCACCCGCGCCACATCCGCGCCGTCCAGGTGCTGTGTCATCCCACTGGACTCGGCCCACAGTCCCCACCCGAGTGAGGCCGCGGGCAGACCCCGACGGTGGCGATGGGCGGCCAGGGTGTCCAGGAAGACGTTTGCCGAACCGTAGTTGGCCTGGCCCGGCGCACCAAATGTCGCGGCGGCGGAGGAGAAGAGGACGAACGCGTCGAGGTCGGATTCCGCTGTGAGTTGGTGGAGGTTCCAGGCGGCGTCGACCTTGGGGGCGAGCACGGCGGTGAGCTGCTCGGGGGTGAGACGGTCGACCGTCGCGTCGTCGAGGACGCCTGCGGTGTGGATGACGGCGGTGAGGGGGTGTTCGGCGGGGATGGTGTCCAGCAGTGCGGTGAGCTGTTCGCGGTCGGCGGCGTCGCACGCGGCGATGCGGACGTCGGCGCCCAGCGCGGTCAGCTCTTCCTGAAGCTCCCGCGCCCCACCCGCGTCCGGGCCGGACCTGCTGGTCAGCAGCAGGTGCCGGGCGCCGTGTTCGGTGATCAGATGGCGGGCCGTCAGCGCACCGAGCGTTCCCGTGCCGCCGGTGACCAGGACGGTGCCCTCGGCGCGCAACGCGGACGGCAGCGTCAGCACGACCTTGCCGATGTGCCGGGCCTGGCTCAGGTAGCGCAGCGCCTCCGGTGCGCGTCGGATGTCCCACGCGGTGACGGGGAGCGGGCTCAGTACCCCCTCCTCGCACAGCGTACGGAGCTCCTCCAGCATCTCCTGAATGCGCTCGGGCCCCGCGTCGCCCAGGTCGAACGCCTGGTAGACGGTGCCCGGGTACGCCTCCGCGACGGCCTCGGAGTCCCGGATGTCCGTCTTGCCGATCTCGATGAAGCGTCCTCCGTCGGAGAGCAGCCGCATCGACGCGTCGGCGAAGTCCCCGGCGAGAGAGTTGAGTACGACGTCGACACCCGCGCCCTCCGTCGAGGCGCGGAAGTGCTCCTCGAAGTCGAGGGTGCGTGACGACGCGATGTGCGCGTCATCCAGGCCGTGCGCGCGCAGGACGTGCTGTTTGCCGGTGCTCGCGGTCGACAGGATCTCGACCTGCCAGTGCCGCGCGAGCTGGAGGGTGGCCATGCCGACGCCACCGGCGCCCGCGTGGACCAGAAGCCGCTCACCGGGCTCTATCGCGGCCAGGTCGACCAGCCCGTAGTACGCGGTGAGGAAGACGATCGGGACGGTGGCGGCCTCCGCGAAGGTCCAGCCCTGCGGGATACGCGTCAGCAGCCTGGCGTCCGTGACGGTCACCGGGCCGGTGCTGGTGAACAGTCCCATCACCCGGTCGCCGGAACGCAGGTGCGTGACGTCCGGCGCCACCTCCAGGACCACACCGGCGCCCTCACCGCCGACGGCGCGTACATCGCTGACCATGCCGAGGGTGACGACGACATCGCGGAAGTTCAGGCCCGCCGCGCGGACGGCGACCCGTACCTCACCGGGGGCCAGCTCCGCCGACGCCTCGGGCGACTCGACCAGGGCGATGTGGTCCAGGGTTCCCTGCCCCGTCACACCGAGGCTCCAGTCCGACGCGCCCGCGGGGACGGCCAGCGCCTCCTTGGTCGAGTACCGGCCCAGACGGGCCGCGAGCGGCCGGCCCTCACGTACGGCCACCTGCGGTTCGCCGCTGAGCACGACGGCCGGCAGCGCGGCTGCCGACTCCGGTTCACCGTCCACGTCGACCAGCAGGAACCTGTCCGGGTGCTCCGACTGCGCCGAGCGCAGCAGACCCCACACGGACGCGGATACGACGTCGGAGACCGGGTCCCCGGGCTCGGCGGCCACCGCCCCGGACGTCACCACGACGAGTCGTACCGCCGCCAGCGACTCGTCACGCAGCCAGCGTTGGACGAGCGCGAGCAGGCGGGTGCCGAGCTGCCGCACCCGGGCGGGCACAGGCTCGTCGTCCGCATGCATGCCGCGGTCCATGACGGGGAGGAAGACCGTCGCCGGTACTTCGTCCCCCTCTGCCAGTCGGTCGAGGTCCGTCGTCCCCTCGCAGCCGACGGCCGCGGCCAGCGAGGCGGCGAACTCGGCTGCATGGTTGGTGCTGTTGTCGTCCGAGCTGCTGCCGTCCGCGAGCGGGGCGAGAACGGCGTACTGGCCGCTGCTCCCGGCACCGGCTTCCGGAAGCGGGACGGGCGACCAGTCCAGGCTGAACAGAGTGTCGCGGTACGGATCGGACTCGCCGGCCCGGTGCAGCTGGGCGACGTCGAGAGGCCGCAGCGTCAGCGTGTCGATATGTCCAACCGGCTGGCCCTCCGGGTCGGCGAGAGTGATCCGGGCGGTGGTGGGTGTCAGCCTGCGGACATGCGCCCGGAGAGCCGACGCGCCGGTGGCGTGGAGGTCGACTCCGCTCCAGGAGAAGGGGAGTTGGGCTTTCCCGTTCTCGTACCCGTCTTCGTCCTGCTGGTCTGTGCCGGGGGCCAGGCCGAGGGCGTGGAGGGTGGCGTCGAGGAGTGCGGGGTGGATGCCGTAGCCGTCCGGGTCGGCGTCCTCGCCGAGCGTGATCTCCGCGTACACGTCGTCGCTGTCGCCCGAACGCCAGGCCGCCGTCAGACCCCGGAAGGTGGGGCCGTAGTGGTAACCGTGCTCGGCGAGGTCGTCGTACAACGTGTCGACGGACAGCGCCTCGGCACCGGCCGGCGGCCAGACCGTGAGGTCCTCGGCGGGGGCCGGGGGCGTCGTCGTGAGATGGCCGGTGGCGTGCAGGGCCCACGACTCACCGTCCTCGGCGCGCGAGTGGACGGTGACCGGACGCCGTCCGCTCCCGTCCTCGTCGGCACCGGCGGTCACCTGGAGATGGACGCTGCCGGTCTCCGCCATGACGAGCGGGGCCTGGAGCGTCAGTTCCGCCAGGTGGGGATGGCCTGTGTGCTCACCTGCGTGCAGGGCGAGGTCCACGAACGCGGTGCCGGGCAGCAGCACGGCTCCTGCGACCGCGTGGTCCGCGAGCCACGGGTGCGTGCGCAGACTCAGGCTTCCCGTGAACGTCACGGCGCTCCCGCCGTCCGCGAGCTCAACCGCGGCACCTAGCAGGGCGTGTGCCGTACGGCGGAGTCCGAGACTCGCCGGATCGCCGCTGTTTGCCGGTGCGTTGAGCCAGTAGTGGTGGTGTTGGAAGGCGTAGGTGGGGAGGGTGGGGTGGTGGTGGGTGGGGTGGGTGGTGGTGGGCCAGGTGAGGGGGGTGTGGTGGGTGTGGAGTGTGGCGAGTGCGGTGTGGAGGGTGTGGTGGTGGGGGTGTTTGGGGTGGAGGGTGCCGATGGCGGTGGCGTCGGGGAGGGTTTGGGTGGTGAGGGTGGTGAGGGTGGTGTCGGGTCCGAGTTCGAGGTAGGTGGTGGTGCCGGTGGTGTCGAGATGGTGGGTGATGTCGGTGTAGTTGACGCTGTGGCGGAGCTGTTCGGTCCAGTAGTCGGGTGAGAGGGCCTGTTCGGGGGTGAGGGGCTGTCCGGTGCGGTTGGAGATGACGGGCAGTGTGGGTGGCTGGGGGTTGAGGGTGGTGAGGGTGGTGCGGAAGGTGTCGAGGACGGGGTCCATGTGGGCGGAGTGGAAGGCGTGGCTGACGTTCAGCGCACGGGTCCGGATGCCCGCCTCGGCCGCGCGTGCGGTGAGGGTCTCGATGTCGGAGACGGTGCCGGAGACGACGGTGTTGGTGGGGGAGTTGCGGGCGGCGATCTCCAGGGTGGTGCCCTCAAGAAGAGGGGTGATGTGGTCGGGGGTGGTGTGGAGGGTGAGCATGGTGCCCTGCCCGGCGGGCAGCTCCCCCATCAGCCGGGCACGGGTGGTGACCAGAACGGCGGCGTCGGTGAGGGTGAACACGCCCGCCGCGTGGGCGGCGGTGAGTTCGCCGATGGAGTGCCCGGCGAGCGCGTCGGGGCGCACCCCGTAGGACTCCACGAGCCGGTAGAGGGCTGTCTCCAGGGCGAAGAGGGCGGGCTGGGTGTGGGTGGTGTGGTGCAGGAGGTCCGCCTCCGGGGTGCCGGGCCCGGCGAACATCACGCTGAGCAGCGGCACCGGAAGGTGCGGGTCCAGGGCTGCGCACGCCTCGTCGAGGGCGTCACGGAAGACGGGGTGGGTGGTGTAGAGGCCGTGTCCCATCCCGGGGTACTGGGAGCCCTGGCCGGTGAACAGCACAGCGAGCTTCCCGGCCTGGTATCGCCCGGTCACCCCGTGCGGGGTCGGGGTCCCTGCGGCGATGCCGGCCAGCGCGTCCAGCAGCTGCCCGCGTTCGGTGCCGAAGACGACCGCCCGGTGATCGAGAGTCGCACGCGTACGTCCCAGTGCGTCGGCGACGGCGGGGAGATCGGCGTCGGGGTGGTCCTCCAGCCACGCGTGCAGCTGCGCAGCCTGCGCGGCCAGAGCCGGGGCCGTATGACCCGACACCGGCCACACCACCACACCCGAAGACCCGGACTCGCTGGGCTCTGTCTCACCCTCAACGGGTGCGATCGCGGGCGCCTGCTCAAGAACCACATGCGCGTTCGTGCCACTCAGCCCGAAGGAAGAGATGGCTGCCCGGAGCGGCCAATCAGGATGCGACCAGTCCTGCTGCTCCGTCAGCAGACGGACGGTTCCGCTCGACCAGTCGATGTGTGACGACGGCTCGTCCACGTGCAGCGTTCGGGGGAGTACGCCCTCCCGCATCGCCATGACCATCTTGATGATGCCCGCGACACCGGCCGCCGCCTGCGTGTGCCCGATGTTCGACTTCAGCGACCCCAGCCACAACGGAGCATCTTCCGACCGGCCCTCACCGTAGGTCGCCAGCAGCGCCTGCGCTTCGATCGGGTCGCCGAGGGCCGTGCCGGTGCCGTGTGCTTCAACAGCGTCGATGTCGGCAGGCGTGAGCCCGGCGTTCACCAGCGCCTGGCGGATGACGCGCTGCTGCGAGGGGCCGTTGGGCGCGGTAAGGCCGTTCGACGCGCCGTCCTGATTCACTGCCGAGCCACGCAGGACGGCAAGCACCTGGTGCCCGTTGCGCTTGGCGTCCGACAGCCGCTCCACCAGCAGCAGCCCCACACCCTCCGACCAGCCCGTACCGTCCGCACCCGCCGCGAACGGCTTGCACCGGCCGTCCGGCGCCAGACCGCGCTGCCGGCTGAACTCCACGAACGTGCCGGGAGTGGCCATCACCGTGACACCGCCCGCGAGTGCGAGCGTGCACTCACCCTGCCGCAACGCGTGCGCGGCCAGGTGCAGCGAGACCAGTGAAGACGAGCACGCCGTGTCGACGGTGATGGCGGGGCCCTCGAGCCCGAACGCGTACGACACCCGGCCGGACGCGATGCTGCCGGCGCTGCCGTTCCCGACATGTCCCTCGAAGCCGGCCGGGACCTGATGCATCAGGCGGGAGGAGTAGTCGTTGTACATCACGCCCGTGAACACACCGGTGCGGCTGCCGTGCAACGACTGCGGGTTGATCCCCGCCCGTTCGAAGGCTTCCCAGGCGGTCTCCAGCAGCAGCCGCTGCTGCGGGTCCGTCGCCAGCGTCTCCCTCGGACTCATGTGGAACAGGTCGGCGTCGAAGTCCGCGGCCTTCTCCAGGAACCCACCCTCGCGCACGTACGACGTGCCGGGGTGATCCGGGTCGGGATGGTAGAGGGACTCGATGTCCCAGCCGCGGTCGGTGGGGAAGCCACCGACCGCGTCCCTTCCGTCCGCGACGAGCCGCCAAAGGTCCTCCGGCGATCGCACTCCGCCCGGGAAGCGGCACGCCATCCCTACGATCGCGATCGGCTCGTGCTCCTGGGACTCGGCGTCGTGCAGCCTCTGCCGGGTCTGGTGCAACTCGGCAATGACGCGCGTGAGGTAATCCCGAAGCTTGCCTTCGTCCGCCATTTGTACTGCTCCCATTGCCTTACCCGAATGGATTGCTGACCTTTGACCGCGTCCCGGAGAGCCGATTGGGCTCAGAGTCCGAGATCCTTGTCCACGAAGCTAAAGAGCTCCTCATTGCTGGCTTCGCGGAGCGAATCGAGTACGTCCTCGCTGCTTTCGCGCGACCGTGCGCCGGACACCGAGAGAGTCGACAGCAGGACTTCGAGACGCTCCACGATGGCGACGCGTTCCGAGTCGTCCGCCCGCCTGGCGGAAAGTGCGGCGTCGAGACGGTTGAGGTCGTCGACGGTGACCAGCCCTCCTGCTGCAGCGCTTCGGGCCGTGATCCGCGATCGGAGGTACTCCGCGAGTGCGAGCGGCGTGGGGTAGTCGAAGACGAGAGTCGCCGGAAGCGGCTGCTCGACGAGTGCTCCCAGGCGGTTACGCAGTTGTACGGCGGTGAGGGAGTCGAACCCCAACTCCGAGAACGGACGGGTGCGTTCGATGCCGTGCCCGTTGTCGTGCCCGAGAACGTCCGCCACCTCGCTCGTCACCAGTACGAGCATTCGCTCGCCCCGCTTCTCGTCGTCCAGACCGGCAAGCTCGGCGAGCAGCCGGGAAGGCTGCTGCGCCGCAACTGCCGCTGTGGTGCGACGGGTCCGGACGAGGTTGTGAAGGATGGCGGGTGCGTTTGCCGTGTCGAGTCGGGTGGTGTTGATGGTGATGGGGATGAGGTGGGGGTGGGTGGTGGCGGTGTCGAGGAGGGTGAGGGCTTGTTGGGTGGTGAGGGGGGTGATTCCGGTGCGGGTGAGGCGGTTGATGTCGTTGGTGGTCATGTGGGCGGTCATGCCGGTGGGTTGTGCCCAGTAGCCCCAGGCGAGTGAGGTGGTGGGTTGTCCGTTGTGGTGGCGGTGGTGGGCGAGGGCGTCGAGGAAGGTGTTGGCGGTGGCGTAGTTGGCTTGTCCGGTGGCGCCGAGGGTGGCGGCGGCGGAGGAGAAGAGGATGAACGCGTCGAGGTTGTGGTCGGCTGTGAGTTGGTGGAGGTTCCAGGCGGCGTCGACCTTGGGGGCGAGTACGGTGGTGAGCTGTTGGGGGGTGAGGTTGTCGATGGTGGCGTCGTCGAGGACGCCTGCGGTGTGGATGATGGCGGTGAGGGGGTGTTCGGCGGGGATGGTGTCCAGCAGTGCGGTGAGCTGTTGCCGGTCGGCGGCGTCGCACGCGGTGATGCGGATGTCTGCGCCGAGCGCGGTCAGTTCTTGGTGGAGTTCGTGTGCGCCTTCGGCGTCGGGGCCGGTCCTGCTGGTGAGGAGGAGGTGGCGGGCGCCGTGTGTGGTGACGAGGTGGCGTGCTGTGAGTGCGCCGAGGGTGCCGGTGCCGCCGGTGATGAGGGTGGTGCCGTGGGGGTTGAGGGTGAGGGTGTTGCCGGGTGTGGGGGTGTGGCGGGCGAGGCGGGGGACGAGTGTGTCCCCGTTGCGGAGGGCGAGTTGGGGTTCGCCCGTTGCGATGGCGTGGGTGAGTTGCTGCTGGCTGTTGGGGTGGTTGTCGGTGTCGATGAGGGTGATGCGGTGGGGGTGTTCGTTCTGGGCGCTGCGGATGAGGCCCCAGAGGGGTGCGTGGGTGAGGTCCGTTATGTTCTCGCCGGGGTGGGTGGTGACGGCGTGGTGGGTGAGGACGATGAGGTGGCGGTCGGTGTTGGCGGGGTTGGTGAGCCAGTCCTGGAGGTGCTGGAGGGTCTGGGCGGCGGCGTGGTGGACCTGCTCGGGAAGAGGCAGGTCGGTGTGGTGGTCGAGGTGGGTGCAGGTGTCGGTGGTGGAGGTGAGGCCGTCGGGCGTGATGCCGGCGAGGATCAGGTCGTGCGGGACCAGTTCTGGTGTGGCGGATGCGTCGGCGGCCGCGGTGAGGGGTGTCCACTCGACCGCGAACAGCCGGTTGTGGGTGCTCGTCCCGGCCGCCGCCAACTGCGCCGTATCCACAGGACGTACCGACAGCGACTCGATCCTGGCTACGAGCTGTCCGGCGCCGTCCGCGAGAGTGATCTCCGCTGTCGTCTCGCTGGTGTGCCGGAGATGGGCGCGAACGGTCGACGCGCCGGTGGCGTGGAGGTCGACTCCGCTCCAGGAGAAGGGGAGTTGGGCTTTCCCGTTCTCGTACCCGTCTTCGTCCTGCTGGTCTGTGCCGGGGGTCAGGCCGAGGGCGTGGAGGGTGGCGTCGAGGAGTGCGGGGTGGATGCCGTAGCCGTCCGGGTCGGCGTCCTCGCCGAGCGTGATCTCCGCGTA